>CAYFNI010000042.1:0-19188 GCA_964344495.1 uncultured Methylococcus sp. | reverse complement strand
GGACAATCCCCTTGAATAGTTCATTGTCCATCAGTGCGCCGCCCAATTTGCCAGGAACGGCATACAGCCCCCGACTCAGTGATTCCAACCGGGCCACCACCTGCGCCAGCACCGTCTGGTCGACACCCTCGTTAAGCCTCGCCATCCGGTTCAGGACCGCCGTCTGGCGGTCGATTTCCTGCAACGCTTCAGACTTCAGATCGTTCCGGCTGAAAATGCCGACAATGTCAATCAGTGTCGAGACAACTGCGCGACAATCCCAGACCGTTCGGCCGGTCATGAAATGATCGAGTTGCCGAAACAATTGCTCAAGCCGGATAAACAGCCGGACTCGCTCATTCAGCGGGAATTCATAAAGGGTCAGATCGTTCAATGGAAGATTCCCGATGAAGAACAGATGGGGCAATATGAACCAGCATTATATCGCCAAAGAAGCACAACTCCATTTGCGAAGGCGTCGGGACGCCCGTTCAGGGGCAGTCCGCGAGGGCGCGATACTGCCGGTGCAGGGCCTCCACCTGGCCGCGCAAGGCCTCCAGATCACCCTCGTTGACGAGCACGTCGTCGGCCGCCTGCACGCGCAACTGACGCGACATCTGCGCAGCCCGAATGCGTTCCAGCATCGCTGGCGTCATCCCGTCCCGCGCCCTGACCCGCTCGGCCTGAGTCGCTTCCGAACAATCCACCACCAGCAGACGGTCAACGAAATCCCGGCGACCGGTCTCGAGCAACAACGGCACCACCAGCAGACAATAGGGGCTGTCCAGCGACTGAACCTGCCGCTCCATCGCCTCATATACTCGCGGATGCAGCAGCTGCTCCAGCCAGCGGCGCTCCGTTTCGCTGGCAAACACATGCTCACGCAGCCGGCTGCGATCCAGCTGCCCATGAACCAGAATATCCGGACCGAAGTGTGCGACCAGCGCCGCGAGCGCCGGCTCCCCCGGGCGCACCACATCGCGCGCGACCTGATCCGCATCGATCACCGGCACACCCAGCTCGGCAAACAGCCCGGCCACGGTCGTCTTGCCGCAACCGATGCCGCCGGTTACGCCCACGCGCAGCATGGCGGCAAACTAGCCCAGACCAAGCCAGCGCAGATACGCGGCAGTCATGGCATCGCCCCACATCATGGCTAGCCAGCCGGCCGCGGCCAGATAAGGCCCGAACGGGATCGGCTGGCGCCGGTCATGACCGGCCAGCGTGATCATCGCGATGCCCACCACCGTGCCTACGACAGACGACAGCAGGATGATCAGCGGCAGCAACTGCCAGCCCAGCCAGGCGCCCAACATCGCCAGCAACTTGAAATCCCCGTACCCCATGCCCTCCTTGCCGGTCAGCAGCTTGAAGCCCTGATACACCCCCCACAGGCTCAGATAACCCGCCGCGGCACCAAGGATGCTGGACGCACTTCCCGTGAACAGCCCCGGAATGCTCAACAACAGCCCCAGCCACAAGACCGGCAGCACGATCGCGTCCGGCAATAGCTGCCGGTCGAGGTCAATGAAACTCAGGGCCAGCAGACTCCAGGTCAGTAGCAGCGCCGGCAGCAGGGTGGCCGAGTAGCCGAACTTCAACGCCACCCCCACCGACAGCACTGCCGACAGCGCCTCGACCAGAGGATAACGCCACGCAATTCCGGCGCCGCACCCCGAACACCGGCCCTTGAGCCAGACATAGCTGAGCAGCGGGATGTTCTCCCACAGCCTGATCGACTTTCCGCAATGCGGACAGTGTGAACCGGGCCAGGCCAGATTGAACACCTCGACCGGCGCTGCCGCCTCCTCCGTCTGCCCCAGAAACTGCAGACACTCCCGCCGCCAGCCCCGCTCCATCATCAGCGGCAGGCGATGGATCACCACATTCAGAAAACTGCCGACCATCAGGCCCCCTAGACCACCGAGCCCATCTTGAAAATGGGCAGATACATCGCCACCACCAGCGCGCCGACCAATCCGCCCAGCACCACCATGATCATCGGCTCCATCAGGCTGCTGAGCGCATCGACCGCATTATCGACCTCTTCTTCATAGAAATCGGCAATCTTGGCCAGCATGCTGTCCAGGGCGCCCGACTCCTCGCCCACCGCCACCATCTGCACGATCATGTTCGGAAACAACACCTGCATGCGCATCGACTGCTGTAACTGCGAGCCGGTCGCGACATCCTCCCGCATCTGCAGGACTGCCCGCGCATACACATCATTACCGGTCGCACCGGACACCGACTGCAGCGCCTCGATCAAGGGCACACCGGCGGCGGACAGCGTCGCCAGCGTGCGTGCGAAACGCGCCAGTGCCGCCTTGTGCAGAATGACGCCCACCACCGGCAGCTTCAGCACCGTTCGGTCCAGCCACTGATTGAACGGGATCGAACGCTTGCGCAGCTGGACAAAGCCATAGCCGAGCAGAATCAACAGCCCCAGCCCCACAAACCACCACGACTGGGCAAAGTTCGACAGGCCGATCACCATTCGGGTGAAGGCTGGCAGATCGGCCCCAAACCCCTTGAACAGCTCCTCGAACTGCGGCACGACATAGACCAGCAGAATCGTCGTCACGATGAACGCCACCGCAATCACCGCCGCTGGATACGCCATTGCCTTCCGGATCTTGGCCTTGGTCGACTCGGTTTTCTCCTTGTACACGGCAATCTTGTGCAGCAGGGTTTCCAGTACCCCGCCGTGTTCGCCGGCCTGTACCAGATTGCAATAGAGCGCGTCGAACTGGTCCGGGTGTCGCCCCAGTGCCTCAGCCAGACTGATACCGCCTTCGAGATCCACCTTGATCTTGAGCAACAGATCCTGCATGGTCGGATTTTCATGCCCCCGCCCGACAATATCGAACGCCTGAACCAGCGGCACACCGGCCGACAGCATGGTCGCCAGTTGCCGACTGAAGACCGCAATCTCGCGCGGCTTGATGGGTTTGCGGCCGAGACTGAACAGCTCTTTCGGCTTCTTGCGGATGCGCAGCACGCGGATGCCCTGCCGCCGCAGCTCTGCCCGCGCCACCAGCTCGGTCCGTGCCGCCAGTTCGCCCTGAGTGCGGGCTCCCCGCTGATCGGTGCCCTCCCACTGAAACCAGACCAGATCGTTGCGCTCCCGGGCCATGCTCACTCCCGGGTAATGCGATCGATTTCGGCGAGACTGGTAATCCCCGCCTTGACCTTGCGCAGGCCCGACTCACGCAGATCGGTCACCCCTTCGGCGCGAGCCTGATCGGCGATGCGGCTGACATTGCCGCCTTCCAGAATGATGCGATTCAGCGCGTCCGTGATCGGCATCACCTGATAGATGCCGACCCGCCCCTTGTAGCCCTTGACACAGCGCTCGCATTCGCCCGGGCCATAGACCACCAGCCCATTCAAATCGGCCTCCTTGAAGCCCGCTTCGAGCAGGCTTTCCGGCGGCAGATCGAGCGGCACCCGACAATGGGGGCACAGGCGCCGGGCCAGCCGTTGAGCCATGATCAACAGCACCGACGAGGCGATATTGAACGGCGGGATCCCCATCTGCAGCAGGCGCGTCAGGGTCTGCGGGGCATCGTTGGTGTGCAGCGTGGACAACACCAGGTGCCCGGTCTGAGCCGCTTTCACCGCAATTTCCCCGGTTTCGAGATCCCGGATCTCGCCCACCATGATGATGTCGGGGTCCTGGCGCAGAAATGCCCGCAACGCCTCGGCAAAGGTCAGTCCGGTCTTGGTGTTGACGTTGACCTGATTGATGCCGGGCACGGTGATTTCGACCGGATCTTCAACCGTCGAGATGTTGCGGTCGCTGGTATTGAGCAGATTCAGACCGGTGTACAGGGTGACGGTCTTGCCGCTACCGGTCGGGCCGGTCACCAGGATCATCCCGTACGGCTTGTTGAGCGCTTCGATGAAATGCGCCCGCTGTTCCGGATCGAAACCCAGCTGCTCGATGCCCAGCTGTGCCGAGGTGGGATCGAGGATACGCAGCACAATCTTTTCGCCGAACAGCGTCGGACAGGTATTGACGCGAAAGTCGATGGCCCGCTGCTTGGAGATTTCCAGTTTGATGCGGCCATCCTGCGGCACCCGTCGCTCGGCAATATCCATGCGCGACATGACCTTGAGACGGGCGGAAATACGCGCGGCCAGGCTGACGGGCGGACTGGCGATTTCATGCAGCATGCCATCACTGCGAAAGCGGACCCGGAACTCGCGTTCATAGGGTTCAAAGTGAATGTCGGAGGCGCCTTTCTTGATCGCATCCAGCAGAATCTTGTGGACAAACCGCACTACCGGGGCATCGTCCGACTCGGCCCCGCCCTCGGCCGGGCCTGCCCCTGCCTCGCCAGCCGCCAGACCGAGGCTGTCCAGGTTGACGTTCATCAGGTCCTGGAACGTGGTATCGGCCGCCTCGACGGCCAGTTCAATGGCCTTGGTGAGTGCGTCTTCCTCGACCACCAGCACATCGATCATCAACCCGGTATGGAATTTGATGTCCTCGAAGGATTGGTACTGGCTAGGGTCGGCTACGGCCAGAAACAGCCGATTATCGCGCTGGAACAGTGGCAGGACATGATGCTGGACAATCAGCTTCTCGCTGACTGCACTCAACGGCAGGTATTCGTTCAGGTAGACCGACAGGTCGAACAGCGGCAGATTGAATTCGGCCGCTGCCACCGTGGCAATTTGCTGACTGGTCAGAATGCCGTTACCGACCAGATAACTGACGAACGGCAGGTTCTTGCGGGCGGCCTCCTCCAGGCAGGCCTGAGCACGGCTTTCGGTCAGGAGTTGCGTCTGGACCAGACAGGCCGCGAGGCCGGCCAGCCCGCCGTTGACCGCCGCCATCCGTCAGCCCTGCCCGCCCGGCGCCATGCGGCTAGAGGTCCCGGATCCGGGCGGCCTGGGCATCCAGCTCGGCCAGACCGGCCTTGAGCTCGCTGAGCCGCGCCTGTTCCTTTTCGACCACCTGCGGCGGCGCCTTGGCAAGGAAACTGGCATCGCCCAGTTTCCCCTCCAGACGCGGCAGTTCCTTCTGGATGCGCTGCATTTCCTTGTCCAGGCGGGCCAGTTCGGCGGTCTTGTCGATCAGCCCGCGCATCGGGATCAGCACCTTCATGTCGCCGACCAGCGCGATGGCCGAATCCGGCGCCGGCTCGCCGGTGGCCAGCCAGTTCAGGCTGTCAATGCGCCCGACCTTCAGCAGATAGTCGCGGCAACCGTCCAGCCAGAGCCGATCCTGCTCGGAGCCGTTGTCCAGCAACACGGTCAGCGGCTTGCCGGGGGGAATGTTCATCTCACCGCGAATTCGTCGGATTCCCAACAACAGCGACATGACCCAGTCCATTGCCGCTTCGCTGGCCGGATCGTGCCCCTCTGCATCGGGTTCCGGGTAGGCTTGCAGCATGATCGTTTCGCCCGTCCGTCCGGCCAGCGCGGCGACACGCTGCCAGATTTCCTCCGTCATGTAGGGCATGATCGGATGGGTCAGACGCAACACCGTTTCCAGTACCTGCACCAGGGTCTGGCGGGTGCCGCGCTGCAGGCTGGTGTCGCCGGACTGCAGACTGACCTTGGCCAGTTCCAGATACCAGTCGCAGTATTCGTTCCAGATGAATTCGTACAGGCTGCGCGCAGCCAGGTCGAAGCGGAAACTGTCGAACGCCGCCAGCGTCTCGCCGATGGCATGATTCAGGCGCGATCGAATCCAGCGATCCGGCAGGCTGTAGGTCACTTCACCGGTCAGGCCGGTGTCATGGCCTTCGACATTCATCAGTACGAAGCGGGCGGCGTTCCACAACTTGTTGCAGAAATTGCGGTAGCCTTCGACCCGCCCCATGTCGAACTTGATGTCGCGGCCGGTGGAGGCGAGCGAAGCGAAGGTGAACCGCAGGGCATCGCAGCCGTAGGCCGCAATCCCGTCGGGGAACTCCTTGCGGGTGCGCTTTTCAATCTTCTCCGCCATCTGTGGCTGCATCAGACCCGTCGTTCGCTTGGCCACCAGCGCATCAAGCGTGATGCCGTCGATGATATCGAGCGGATCGAGCACATTGCCCTTGGACTTGGACATTTTCTGGCCTTCGCCATCGCGTACCAGACCGTGTACGTAGACGGTCTTGAACGGCACCTGCGGGCGGCCATCCGGATGCTTCATGAAGTGCAGCGTCATCATCACCATGCGGGCCACCCAGAAGAAGATGATGTCGAGGCCGGTCACCAGTACATCGGTCGGGTGGAAGGTCTTCAGTTCGGCGGTGTCGTCCGGCCAGCCGAGGGTAGAGAACGTCCACAGTGCCGAGGAGAACCAGGTGTCCAGCACATCTTCGTCCTGACGCAGGCTGACCCCCGCTTCCAGACTGTATTTGGCGCGGACCTCAGCCTCAGTGCGGCCGACATAGACCTGACCATGGTCGTCGTACCAGGCCGGGATGCGGTGGCCCCACCACAACTGGCGCGAGATGCACCAGTCCTGAATGTCGCGCATCCACGAGAAATACAGGTTCTCGTACGACTGCGGCACGAATCGGATGCGTCCGTCTTCGACCGCCTCGATGGCGGGTTTGGCCAGCGTCTTGGCATCCACATACCACTGATCGGTCAGCCACGGCTCGATCACGGCCCCGGAGCGATCCCCGCGCGGCACTTTCAGCGTGTGCGGCTCGATCTTTTCCAGCAGCCCCAGCGCCTCGAATTCGGCCACGATGCGCTGGCGTGCCGCGAAGCGGTCGAGACCTGCGTAGGCCTCGGGCGCCCGTGCGCCGTGGGAGGTGGCATACCCGGAAAAGGTGATGACGGTGAATTCAGGCAGGATGCGGGCATCCCGATCCAGCACGTTGATCAGCGGCAGGTTGTGGCGCTTGCCGACCTCGTAGTCGTTGAAATCATGCGCCGGCGTAATCTTGACGCAGCCGGTGCCAAAGGCCGGATCGACGTAGGTGTCGGCAATGATCGGAATTTCGCGCCCCACGATCGGCAGCCGGATCGTCCGGCCGATCAGATCGCGGTAGCGGTCGTCTTCGGGATGCACCGCCACCGCGGTATCGCCAAGCATGGTTTCCGGACGGGTCGTCGCCACCACCAGATGCCCGCTGCCATCCGCCAGCGGATAGCGGAAATGCCACAGACTGCCTTTCTCCTCCTCGCTCTGGACTTCCAGATCGGAAATCGCCGTGTGCAGCGTGGGATCCCAGTTGACCAGCCGCTTGCCGCGGTAGATCAGGCCCTCGTCATAGAGGCGCACGAAGGCCTCCTGCACCGCCCGCGACAGGCCTTCATCCATGGTGAAGCGTTCCCGGCTCCAGTCCACGGACGACCCCAGACGTCGCAACTGGCGGGTGATGGTGCCGCCCGATTCGGCCTTCCACGCCCAGACCTTGTCCAGAAAGGCATCGCGTCCAAGGTCGTGGCGGGTGACGTTATCGGCCGCCAGTTGCCGTTCGACGACCATTTGCGTGGCGATGCCGGCGTGGTCGGTGCCGACCTGCCACAGCGTGTTGCGTCCTTGCATGCGGCGGACGCGAACCAGCGTATCCATGATGGTGTTGTTGAACCCATGCCCCATGTGCAGGCTGCCGGTGACATTCGGCGGCGGGATCATGATGCAGTAGGGGTCGCCGCTGCCCGCCGGGGCGAAGTAGCCGCGCTGCTCCCAGGTCTGATACCAGCGCTGTTCCAGTTCTTTGGGTTCGTAGGTCTTGTCCATGTCTCTTGCTGAAATACCGTCCGCGTCTGTGCGCGGTTGAAGGAAAGGGGGTGGGGCACGCGGCCGTCAGAGCGTGTGGGTCTGGATGGCGTGGCCCTCGGACTGATAGTGCTTGTAGCGCTGGCGCCCCGCGTGTCGAACCTGTTCGTCCTGATCGACCAGTTCAGCCACCCGCTCGAACTGCTGCCAGCCAGCGGGCACCTCGGCGCCCAGATTCACCAGCACGCCCCGACACTCCGGCGGCGGCGCCTGATGTCCGATGATGACCGGGGCTTCGCGGTCGGCGCTGTCGGCGCGCTCGTGCGGCACAAAGCTGCCCTGCCGAAAGGTCCACAGCAAATCGTCGAAGACGCGCGTGTCTTCTTCCGACGCCGTCTTCAGATACAACGGCAGCCCCTGCCGGTAGGCCTTTTCGACCAGCCGGCAGGCGGTGACCCGGCGTTGCTGCGGATCATGGGTCGACAGTACGTAAAAGTCGATGCGCGTCATGCGGCCCGATCAAGCAGGTACTGAACCAGCAGCGGGACCGGGCGCCCGGTCGCCCCCTTTTCGGCACCGCCCTTCCAGGCCGTACCGGCAATGTCCACATGCGCCCAGGGAAAGTCCTTGGCAAAGCGGGACAGGAAGCAGGCCGCCGTGACGCTGCCGCCGTCGGGACCGCCGATGTTGGCAAGGTCGGCAAAATTGGACTTGAGCTGTTCCTGGTAATCGTCCCACAGTGGCATGCGCCAGACGCGGTCATGCGCCGTGTCACCGGCCGACTGCAAATCGGCGGCCAGCTGCTCATCGTTGCTCCAGAGACCGCTGGGATGACGGCCGAGCGCCACCACGCAGGCACCGGTCAGGGTAGCGACGTCGATCACGGCCTTGGGTTCGTAGCGCGTCGCGTAGTGCAGCGCATCGCACAGCAGCAGGCGGCCCTCGGCGTCGGTGTTGAGGATTTCGATGGTGATCCCGGCCATGCTCTTGACGATGTCGCCGGGCTTGTTGGCGCTGCCGGAGGGCAAATTTTCCGACGCCGGCACCAGTGCCACGACATTCAGTGGCAGGTGCATCTCGGCGATCGCGGCCATCGTTCCGATGACGCCGGCCCCACCGCACATGTCGTACTTCATTTCATCCATCGCGGCGGCAGGCTTGATCGAAATGCCGCCGGCATCGAAGGTCAGGCCCTTGCCGATCAGGACATACGGCTTGCTTTTGGCCGGACCGCCCGAATATTCCATGATGATGAACCGGGCCGGTTCGACGCTGCCACGCGACACGGACAGGAAGGCATTCATGCCCAGTTCTTCGATCTCCTTCTCTCCCAGCGTCTTGACCTTGAGCTTTTTGTAACGCTTGCCGATGC
This sequence comes from uncultured Methylococcus sp., assembly GCA_964344495.1. Taxonomy (GTDB): domain Bacteria; phylum Pseudomonadota; class Gammaproteobacteria; order Methylococcales; family Methylococcaceae; genus UBA6136. Next base: position 10,159 of record CAYFNI010000042.1, on the reverse strand, counting down.
GCTCGGCCTGATCAGCCAGATAACTGGGCGTGCAGACATTGCCCGGCAGATTGGCCAGTTGCCGCGCCAGCCCGACTCCGGTGGCCACAGCCTGTGCCTGGGCGATGGCCGATTCTGCCGAGGCCAGCGCCGCATCGCCGTGAATCAGGAACTCGAGCTTGTCGAGCCGCGGCTTGGGCTGCTCATCCTGACTCTTGAGCTCGGTGAAGCGGTATTGCGACGCCTCCAGCAGTTCGATGAACTGACGCAGATTCCAGGCCAGATCACGCCCCTTGACCTGGGCTTCGTGCAGCGCACTCACCGCCTGACGCGCATGCGTGCCATTCAGAGCCCGGGCGGCGGCGATCAGCACTTTGCGGTAGGCCCCGGCAGCGAGCTGATCCTTTTTGCCTAAACCGACGAGGATGACGCGCTCGATGTCGGCATCCGGCGTGTGCGGCACCACCAGCACTTCACCGGGCTTGCCCTCGATTTCGTCGCGCTTGAGCAACTTCTCCAGCAGCCCGCCCAGACGGGCATCCAGCAGCGCCGCGGATGGGGTCAACTTTCGCTTTTGATAAAAGCCCACGACAATACAGGGCGTGGCCAGTGTTTCGACCGGTTCGGATTTAGCCTGATAGTCCATAGTAAACTGTGTGTGTCTGGCGAATTGAGTTAAACCGGTCACGGCCGGCAGGGATGTCCCGGAGGAGCCTGCGGGCCTTGACTGGCGCATGGTCGGGTCCCGCTAGCATAGCAAGGTAGGGGACTGATCGTCCAAATCCACAACGGATCGGACGACACCGCTCTGACACGCCCCAGACCGCCGAATTCCAGCCCTTTGACCCTGACCCGTGCGCCGTGAGCCGCCCAACCTGATTCAACCCGGATGAGTTCCACCACCGCCCCACCCGTTCGCCGCTTCCGCCGGCTGCCGCTGAGCGTCATGGACCGCATGCTCGCCTCGGAACTGCTGAAGACGCTGACCTCCATCCTGCTGGTGCTGGTCACCATCATCGTCAGCCGCAAGTTTCTGGCTATCCTGACCAAGGCCATCGAGGGTGAAATTGCCACCGACACGGTCTTTTCCCTGCTGGGGCTGAAAACCCTGACCGCCATCGCGGTGTTGATTCCGCCGTCGATCTTCATGGCCATCCTGACCGTGCTCGGCCGGATGTATCGCGACCACGAGATGTCCATCCTGGCCTCGGCCGGGGTTGGCAGCCGACGCGTGTACGCGGGGCTGGGCTGGGTAGTGATCCCGGTCTTCGTGCTGGCCGCCTATCTGGCGCTGAGCGTCATGCCATGGAGCGAACGCCAGATGCAGGAACTGATTGCCCGCGACGTCGAAACCCATGACATCCGCGGCATCAAGCCGGGCCGCTTCAACGAGTTCAGTGCCGGCGACGTGGTGCTCTATGCCGAGCAGCTCGACGAAAAACAGGACATGAGCCACATCTTCGTGCAGAGCCGCCAGAACGACAGCACCGGCATCGTGCTGGCCGAGCGCGGACGGCTGCAGAAAATGGAGAATGGCGACACCTTCGTCGTGCTGAATCAAGGCCGTCGTTATCAGGGCACGCCCGGAAAAGCGGATTTTGTGGTCAGCCAGTTCGATGAATACGGCGTCCGCATCAGCGGACCGGAAGAGGAATCGGCCACGCTCAAGCGCGAGGCAACCGACAGCCTGGTGCTGCTGACCAGCCGGACGCCCAAGGAACTGGCCGAACTGCAGAAGCGCGTGGCCATTCCGCTGGGTGTGCTGGCGCTTTCCTTGCTCGCCGTGCCGCTGGCGCGCGTGTCGCCGCGCCAGGGTCCTTACGGAAATATCTTTTCGGCCTTCATCATCTACATCGTGTACGAGAACGCGCAGAAGATCTCCCAGGGTCTGCTCATGTCGGAAAAAATCCCGCCGTGGCTGGCCTATACCGTCATTTACGGCCTGTTGGGGCTGATGACGGTCGTGCTGTTCCTGAGGAATCTGGGACCGCGCTGGATTCGGCACCAATTCGACCGGAGCCGCAGCGCATGATCCGCAGTCTCGACTGGTACATCGCCCGCGAGGTCATCAAGGGATCCCTGGTCGCCATCCTGGTGCTGCTGACCCTGCTGACCTTCTTCACCTTTGCCGATGAACTGGGCGACATGGGCAAGGGCGACTACGGCATGCGGCAGGTTTTTTCCTACCTGATGCTGACCCTGCCGCGCAATTTTTACGAACTGCTGGCGCCGGCGGCGCTGGTCGGCAGTCTGGTGACGCTGGGCGCGCTGGCCAACAACCGCGAACTGGTGGCCATGCAGGCCTCCGGCGTCTCGCGGGCGCGCATCATCGCCGGCGTGATGCTGGGCGGATTGATCCTGCTGGCGCTGTCCATCCTGGTTGGTGAACTGATGGCGCCGCCGGCCGAACGCGCCGCCCAGAATCTCAAGTCAATCGCACAGAACAAGCAGGTCACCTCACGCTCGAAATATGGCTTCTGGGTGCGCGACGGCAACATCTTCATCAACATCCGCTCCATCATGGAGTCGGGCAGCCTCGGCAACATCAACATCTACGAGATCAGCGAAGACAAGACCCTGACCCGCGCCACCCACGCCCGCAAAGCAACGCACGATGGCCTGCAATGGAAGCTGCGTAAAATCGATTCCAGCTTTTTCAGCCCGGAACAGGTCGCCACCGAGCATCAGGAGGAGACCGACTGGTCATCGGTCCTGAGTCCCGATCTGCTCAACGCCTTTGTCATCCGGCCCGAAAACCTTTCCGCACTGGAGCTGTACCACTACGGTGAATACCTGAAAGAGAACGGGCAAGCCTCGCACATGGTCGAGCAGGCCTTCTGGGGGCGACTGGTGAACCCCTTGGTGACACTGGTGATGCTGATGGTCGCGGTGCCGTTTGTTCTGACCGTACGCCGCGAGATCGGGACCGGCCAGCGGGTCGTGGCCGGCGTGGTCATCGGTCTCGGCTTCCATCTGTTCGACAAGATGTTTGCCCACATGGGGCTGGTCTATGAACTGAACCCGCTGTTCGCCGTCTCGTTTCCGACCCTGCTGGCCCTGGCCGGCGTCGGTTTCGCCCTGTGGCGCATCCGCACCGCCTGAAACGGCCTTCGTGACAGCCCGCAGCAGACGGCAGCGGGCCGGTTTTGCTATCATCTCGCGTCTTCGGAACAGACACGCCCCTCCCCCAGCATGGTTCTCCTCGAAACACCGATCTGCGACTTCGGCGCACCGGCCATCGACTTCTCGTTACCCGGCATCGACGGCCGGCACTGGTCGCTGCACGACTGCCGCGGCCCCAACGGCCTGCTGGTCATGTTCATTTGCAACCACTGCCCCTACGTCAAGGCCATCCAGCCCCGGCTGGTGCAGGATACGGCCGAATTGCGGACGCTAGGCATTCACAGCGTGGCGATCATGTCCAACGACCCCGCCGACTATCCGGAGGACTCGTTCGACAACATGCAGCGTGTCGCCGCCGAACAGGGCTACGGATTTCCCTTTCTGTACGACGAAACGCAGGCCATTGCCAAAGCCTATGGAGCCGTCTGCACCCCCGATTTCTTCGGCTACAACGCCCGGCTCGAACTGCAGTACCGCGGCCGACTGGACGCCAGCGGCCGCAACCCGGCGCCGGCCGGCAGCCGCCGCGACCTGCTCGAAGCGATGCGGCTGATCGCCGAGACCGGTCAGGGACCGGCCGACCAGATTCCCAGCATGGGCTGCTCGATCAAATGGCGCCAGCCCTGACCCCATTACACCTCCCACTCTGCACAGGAACCCATCATGAGCTTCAAACGACTGACTGATCTCGATCTGGCCGGCAAGCGCGTTCTGATTCGCGCGGACCTGAATGTCCCGGTCAAGGATGGCAAGGTCACCAGCGACACCCGCATCCGCGCCAGCGTCCCGACCCTGCAACACTGCCTCAAGGCCGGCGCCAAGGTCATGCTCATGTCCCACCTCGGCCGTCCGACCGAGGGCGAATATGCGGAAGAATTCTCCATGAAACCCGTCGCCGACCGCCTCGGTGCCCTGCTCGGCACGCCGGTTCGACTGGAAAAGAACTGGCTGGACGGCGTCGAAGTTGCCGCCGGCGAAGTGGTCCTGTGCGAAAACGTCCGCTTCAACAAAGGCGAAAAAAAGGACAACGAAGAGCTGTCACGCAAGATGGCCAACCTCTGCGACATCTATGTCATGGATGCCTTCGGCACCGCCCACCGCGCCGAAGCCTCCACCCACGGTGTCGGTCAGCTGGCCCCGGTAGCCTGCGCCGGCCTGTTGCTGGCAGGGGAGCTCGACGCCCTCGGCAAGGCCCTGAAAAGCCCCAGCCGCCCGCTGCTGGCCATCGTCGGCGGCTCCAAGGTGTCCGGCAAGCTGGAAGTGCTCGACTCGCTGTCCGGTCTCTGCGACCAGCTCATCGTCGGTGGCGGCATCGCCAACACCTTCATTGCCGCGGCCGGTTTCCCGGTCGGCAAATCCCTCTATGAAGCCGACCTGATCCCCGAAGCGCGCCGACTGATGGAACAGGCCAAGGCCCGTGGCGGCGAAATTCCGGTGCCGACCGATGTCATCACCGCCAAGGAATTCTCCGACAGCGCTGCCGCCACCGTGAAGCAGGTGGCTGACGTCGCCGACGATGACCTGATCCTCGACATTGGCCCGGACACCGCCCAGCGTTATGCCGACATCATCAAGGCGGCCGGCACGATTGTCTGGAACGGCCCGGTCGGTGTATTCGAAATCGAACAGTTCAGCCACGGCACCCAGACCGTCGCCAAGGCGGTCGCCGAGGCCCAGGGCTTCTCCATCGCGGGCGGCGGCGACACACTGGCAGCCATTGAAAAATACGGCATCGAAGCGCAGGTGTCCTACACCTCGACCGGCGGCGGCGCGTTTCTGGAATTCCTCGAAGGCAAGAAACTCCCGGCTGTTGCCATGCTCGAATCGCGCGCCAACTGATCGGTCATCGCTGGCCGGCTACCGTGGGTGGCCGGCCAGTCTCTCGCGCTACGCCCTTTCGCGCCTGTACAAGCCATCCGATTTCCGGTAAAACCGGCGCCATCCTTTCATCGCAACGCATTCATTCAGCATAGGCCCTCACATGGCAAGAGTTACCGTAGAAGACTGCCTCGACAACGTCGACAACCGATTCCAGCTGGTACTGGTCGCTGCCAAGCGCGCCCGCCAGATTTCGATTCACCCCGATGATGCCAAGGTCCCGTGGGAAAACGACAAGGCTACCGTCGTCGCCCTGCGCGAGATTGCCGCCGGTGACATCACCCGCGACTACCTGAACGTGCCGGTCAAGCAGGACCGCTTCGCCTTCGCCCGCCCGCCCCTGCCGACGCCGGGCCCGGACCTCGATGACGAGGATTTTGACTGATCGCGCGCCGGCCGACGCCCTGAAATCCCCCACCACTCACCGGCGCCGAGCCCTTCCAACCGTGTTGCACACCCTGTCATGCAATCGCTCGTCACCCGTGAGGCCATTGAGCTTCCGCAGGACAAACTGATCCGGCGACTCTGCGAGGTACTGTCCGGTTATCTGGACAGCGCGCAGATCGCCGACGTCGAGCGCGCCTATCACCTGGCCGATCAGGCCCATGCGGGACAGACCCGCATGACCGGTGAACCCTACATCTGCCACCCGCTGTCGGTCGCCCTGATCCTGGCCGGGATGCGCATGGATGCCAAAGGCATCATGGCCGCCATCCTGCATGACGTGATCGAAGACACCCCGGTCAGCAAGGCGCAGCTGGCGGAGACCTTCGGCGATGAAGTGGCCGAACTGGTCGATGGGGTCACCAAGCTGGGACGGATCAACAGCACCTCACGGGCCGAGGCCCAGGCCCAGAACGTCCGCAAGATGTTCCTGGCGATGGTCAAGGATTTGCGCGTCATCATGGTCAAGCTGGCCGATCGTCTGCACAACATGCGCACGCTGGACACCATGGCCAGCCCCAAGCGAAGACGCATCGCCGCCGAAACCCTCGACATCTACGCCCCGATTGCCAACCGCCTCGGCATGCACGAACTGCGGATGGAGCTGGAAGACCTGGGCTTCACCGCCATGCATCCGCTGCGCGCCCGCATCCTCGAACAGTCGGTGCGCAAGGCCCGCGGCAACCGCAAGGAAGTGGTCCTGAGCATTGAATCGACCATCCGCAAGCGCCTGGCCGATGCCGGATTGGGCTCACTGGACGTCATCGGACGCGAAAAGCACCTGTACAGCCTGTACCAGAAGATGGTCCGCAAACGCCGGCCGTTTGCCGAGGTGTTCGACGTCTACGCCTTCCGCATCATCGGCGAAACCATCGACGACTGTTACCGGGCGCTGGGCATTGCCCACAACCTGTACAAACCCGTTCCGGGGCGTTTCAAGGACTACATCGCCGTACCCAAGGCCAACGGCTACCAATCACTGCACACCGTGCTGGCCGGCCCTTACGGGCAACCGATCGAGATTCAGATTCGCACCCGCGCCATGCACCATCTGGCCGAAGCCGGCATCGCCGCCCACTGGCTGTACAAGAGCGAGCAGGAAAACGTCCATTACAGCCAGGCACGCGCCCACGAATGGCTGCAGGACCTGCTGGAAATCCAGAAAAGCGCCGGCGACTCACTCGAATTTCTCGACAACCTCAAGGTCGACCTGTTTCAGCGTGAAGTCTATGTCTTCACGCCGCGCGGCCAGATCGTCAAGCTGCCGCACAATGCCACCGTGGTCGACTTTGCCTATGCCGTGCACACCGATGTCGGCAACACCTGCGTCTCGGCCCGCATCGACCGCCAGCTGGCGCCGCTGCAGACCCTGTTGCAGAACGGCCAGACGGTCGAAATCATCACCGCCCCCTGGGCACGCCCCAACCCGCTGTGGCTCAATTTCGTCGTCACCGCCAAGGCCCGCGCCGCCATCCGCAATCACCTGCGTCACTTCAAGAGCCAGGAGGGCATCGCCCTCGGCCAGCGACTGCTGGAAAAGGAACTCGACAGCATCGGTCACCGTTACGAAGACATCAGTCCGGCGCAATTCAACCGGCTGCTGCAACGGCTCGACATCCGCAGCCGCAACGACCTGTTGGAGGACATCGGCTTCGGCAACCGCCTGCCGATGCTGGTCGCGCGGCAACTGATCGACAGTCAGGACCCCACCCCGCCCGACAGTTCCACAGCCCCCCCGCTGCCCAGACTGACCCCGCTGATCATCAAGGGCACCGAAGGCATGGTGGTCAACCTCGCCAAATGCTGCCGCCCGATTCCGGGTGACCCGATCATCGCCTTCTTCAACCCCGGCAAAGGCATCGTCATTCACCTCACCGAATGCAAGAACATCGAGGAGCTGCGCAAGCGCCAGGTCAACTGGATTGACGTGCAATGGGACAAACAGGCCAAAGGCGAATTTCCGGCCCTGATCCGGGTGGAACTGATGAACCAGGTCGGCACGCTGGCCAAGATCGCCTCCACCATTTCGCGCCTGCGCGCCAACATCGAGAACGTCCAGATCGTCAACCAGGACAGTCAGGTTTCGGTCGACTACATCACCCTGATGGTCCGCGACCGGAACCACCTGGCCACCGTCGTGCGCGAACTGCGCAAGCTGTCCATCGTGCTGAAGATTTCCCGCGTCAAATCGGAACTCAGAAAAAAAACCCATGACTAGACAGATTATCTCCACCGACCGTGCTCCGGCCGCCATCGGCACCTATTCCCAGGCGGTCCGGGTCGACCGCACGGTGTACCTCTCCGGCCAGATTGCGCTCGATCCAGCCACCATGACACTGGTTGAAGGCGACATCGACGCCCAGATCCGGCGCGTGTTCGACAACCTTCAGGCGGTCAGCGAAGCGGCCGGCGGCAGCCTGGCCGACGTGGTCAAACTCAACGTCTACCTGACCGACCTCAGCCACTTCGGCCGCGTCAACGCCCTGATGGCCGAGTATTTCAGCACGCCGTACCCGGCCCGGGCCGCCCTCGGCGTTGCGGCGCTGCCCCGGGACGCCGGCGTGGAAATGGATGCCGTCCTGATCCTCGCGGATTGAGGCCCCATCCCGCTTGCGCCCCGGACGACCGAACGCCGACCCGGCGGGAACCCGCTCGATCGCATCCCTCAAAGGTGTCGGTGCGCAGACCCTCGCCAAGCTCGCCCGCCTCGGCCTGCACACGGTGCAGGACCTGCTGTTCCACCTGCCATTGCGCTACGAGGACCGCACCCGCATTGTGCCCCTCGGCAGCCTGCGTGCGGGCGATCAGGCGCTGGTCGAAGGCCGCATCGAAGCGACCGAACTGACCCCCGGCCGCCGACCGGCCCTGATCGTCCGCCTCAGCGACGGCACCGGTGCGCTGCACCTCCGGTTCTTTCACTTCACCCAGGACCAACGGCGCCAGTTTGAACGCCACCGCTGGCTGCGGTGCTACGGCGACATCCGCGACGGCTACAGCGGCCGCGAAATGACGCACCCCGATTACCGGCTGATCGGCGCCGACGAAACCGGCCAGCCCGAAGCCACCCTCACCCCGGTCTATCCGCTGACCGAAGGGCTGCATCAGAAAGCCCTGCGGCGACTGATGGCGCAGGCACTCGACGCCGTCGCCCAGGTCGAGGACTGGTTGCCGCCCGACCTGCTCGACCCGGGGGTTCGACTCGACCTGCCGACTGCCCTGCGCACCCTGCATGCGCCGCCCGCCGGCCTTGACGCCACCTCCCCCGCACTGTCCGCCGCCCGCCGCCGGCTGATTTTCGAAGAGCTGCTGGCCCATCACCTCAGCCTCAGCCAATACCGGGCCCGCATGCGCACCCACCGCGCCCCGGTCCTGACCCCCGACGTGGCGCAAAGCGACCGGTTCCGCGCCACCCTGCCGTTCACGCTCACCGCCGCGCAGCAACGCGTGATCGACGCCATCCGCGACGATCTGGCCCGGCCCTACCCGATGATGCGGCTGCTGCAAGGCGATGTCGGCTGCGGCAAAACCGTCGTGGCCGCCTTTGCAGCACTGACGGCACTGGCCGGCCAGCATCAGGTGGCCTTGATGGCACCGACCGAACTGCTGGCCGAGCAGCACGCGCGGAGTTTTCACCAATGGCTGGCGCCGATGGGCGTCGAAGTCATTCTGCTGTCGGGCAAGCTCAAGGGCCAGCCGCGCCAGCGGGCGCTGGAACGACTGACCTCCGGCCATGCCGGGATGATTGTCGGCACCCACGCCCTGTTTCAGGACGATGTGCTGTTCGCCCGGCTGGGCCTGATCATCATCGATGAACAACACCGCTTCGGCGTTCACCAGCGTCTCGCGCTGCGCGAGAAAGGCGCTGGCGACGGCGTTTATCCGCATCAGCTGATCATGACCGCGACACCGATTCCCCGGACCCTGGCCATGATCGGCTATGCCGATCTTGACCTGTCCGTCATCGACGAACGCCCACCGGGACGCACGCCGGTCACGACCACCGTGCTGCCCACCCAGCGGCGCGACGACATCATCGCCCGCATCAGTCACTGGGTCAGTCTCGGGCGGCAGGTGTACTGGGTCTGCACCCTGATCGAGGAATCCGATGCCCTGCAGGCCGAAGCGGCCGAAAACACCGCGGCCTACCTTGCCGAAGCCCTGCCGGACATCCGCACAGCCCTGATTCACGGCCGCCTGAACAGTGCCGCCAAGGACGACCTGATGCAACGCTTCAAGGACGGCGACATCGACGTACTGGTTGCCACGACGGTGATCGAAGTCGGCGTCGACGTCCCCAATGCCAGCCTGATGGTGATCGAAAATGCCGAACGGCTGGGGCTGGCGCAGATACACCAGCTGCGCGGACGGGTCGGGCGCGGCCCCGGCGAAGCCCACTGCGTCCTGCTCTACCAGCCGCCGCTCGGCCGCATCGCCCGCGAGCGGCTGGCGATCCTGCGCGCCAGCAACGACGGCTTCGTAATCGCCGAAAAAGACCTCGCCCTGCGGGGTCCCGGTGAACTGCTGGGTACCCGGCAGACCGGTCAGGCGCAATTTCGCATCGCCGACCCGGTCGCCGACGCCGGGCTGCTCGACGCCGTCCAGCAGGCCGCCGACGGCATCACCCGCCACCACCCCCACTGCATCACCCCACTGATCGAACGCTGGCTGGGACCGGCCGCCCACTACGTGGAAGCCTGATCCTCACGCACCATGATCGGGGACGACCCCCTCACAC
>CAYFNI010000041.1:0-19216 GCA_964344495.1 uncultured Methylococcus sp. | reverse complement strand
TTTACGGTCTGGCGCGACCATCCCTTCAGCCCGGGGCAGCCAGGCTGTCCGCCCTGCCGGTGGCCTGGCTTGAGGCCTTTGCAGCGAGTATCCGGGCGCTGGGAGTGACTGTCAGCGTCCATACCTGAGTCAGTCCCAACCCAGCATCACAAAAAAAACCGCCCCTGTTCCCGGTCGGGAACAGGGGCGGTAGCGGATCAGCGGCTGACGTGCTTACTGACAGGCTTCGCAGGTCGGATCATCGATCGAGCACAGCTTGGGTCCCTTATCGCTGCGCATGTCGGTCGAGACGACGGCCATGGTTTCCAGCGAAATGCCTTGGGCAGCCTCGTTTTTGACGGCATTCAGCTTGCCATCGAAGGCCGTGCTCTTTTCGACATGGGTCGCACCCAGCGTTCGCAGGTAATAGGTGGTCTTGAGACCGCGCACCCAGGCGAATTTGTAGAGATTGTCCAGCTTTTTGCCGGACGGCTCAGACAAATAGAGGTTGAGTGACTGAGCCTGATCAATCCACTTCTGCCGGCGTGAGGCGGCTTCGATCAGCCAGCGGGCATCGAGCTCGAACGCGGTGGCGTACATCTGCTTGATGGTTTCCGGCACCCGCTCGATCTTTTGCAGACTGCCATCGTAGTACTTGAGGTCGTTGATCATGACCGCATCCCACAGGTCATGCTTCTTCAGTTCGGCGACCAGATAGGGGTTCACGACCGTGAATTCACCCGACAGGTTCGATTTGACGAACAGATTCTGGTAGGTCGGCTCAATCGACTGTGAGACTCCGCAGATGTTGGAGATAGTCGCGGTCGGGGCGATCGCCATGGTGTTGCTGTTACGCATGCCGACCGTCTTCACGCGCTCCCGCAGGCTGTCCCAATCCATCGAAAGGGAGCGATCCTGTTGCAGGTAACCGCCGCGCTCCTGTTCGACCAGCGCGACCGAATCGATCGGCAGGATACCCTGACTCCAGAGTGAACCGGGGTAGCTGGAATACACGCCGCGCTCCTCGGCCAGATCGGTCGATGCACCGATGGCGTAATAACTGACCATCTCCATGCTCTGGTCGGCAAAGGCCACGGCCGCTTCGGAGGCATAGGAAATTCCCAGTTTATAAAGCGCGTCCTGGAAGCCCATGATGCCCATCCCGACCGGACGATGCCGCAGATTGGAGCGCCGCGCCTGCGGCACGCTGTAGTAGTTGATGTCGATGACGTTATCGAGCATCCGCATCGCGGTTGAGATGGTCTTCTGCAGCTTGGTCGCGTCCAGCACGCCTTCTGCATTGATGTGCGCCGCCAGATTGACGGAGCCGAGGTTGCACACGGCAATCTCGCCGTCATTGGTGTGCAGGGTGATCTCGGTACAGAGGTTGGAGCTGTGGACCGTACCGGCATGACGGTTGGTATAGCGGATGTTGCAGGGATCCTTGAAGGTGATCCACGGATGACCGGTTTCAAACAACATCGACAACATCTTGCGCCACAACTGGCTGGCCGGCAGACGCTTGAACAGGCTGATTTCACCCCGCTCTGCCTTGGCTTCGTACTCGAGGTAGCGCTTTTCGAACGCGGCACCGGTCAGATCATGGAGATCCGGGGTGTCGCTCGGGCTGAACAAGGTCCACTCTTGCTCCTCGGCCACCCGCTTCATGAACAGATCGGGAACCCAGTTGGCCGTGTTCATGTCGTGGGTGCGGCGGCGGTCGTCACCCGTGTTCTTGCGCAGTTCCAGAAATTCTTCGATGTCGATGTGCCAGGTTTCGAGATAGGCACAGACGGCACCCAGACGCTTACCGCCCTGATTGACGGCCACGGCCGTATCGTTGGCCACCTTGAGAAACGGCACCACCCCCTGAGATTTGCCGTTGGTGCCCTTGATGTGGGCACCGAGACCCCTGACGCGCGTCCAGTCGTTGCCCAGTCCGCCAGCGTATTTGGAGAGCAGCGCATTATCCTTGATCGCGCTGTAGATACCGTCCAGCTCATCGGGCACCGTGGTGAGATAGCAGGAGGACAGCTGCGGGCGAAGGGTGCCCGAGTTGAACAGTGTGGGGGTGGAACTCATGAAATCGAATGAGGACAGCAAGTTGTAGAACTCGATCGCTCGGGCTTCGCGGTCGATTTCATTCTGAGCCAGCCCCATTGCTACACGCATGAAAAAGGCCTGCGGCAGCTCGAAGCGCGTGCCTTCGCTGTGAATGAAATACCGGTCATACAGGGTCTGCAGACCCAGGTAATTGAAGTTGAGGTCCCGCTCAGGTTTCAGTGCCGCGCCCAGCCTGGCCAGGTCATAACGGGTCAATTCACTTGAGAGTAGCTCCAGTTCGGCACCGCGTTTGATGTAATCGATGAAATACTCGCCATAACGTTCCTGCATCTCAGCCTGGGTGGCCTCGCTGCCGCCGTGGCCAAGGAAGCCCAGCGCCTCCCGGCGCAGACTGTCCAGCAGCAGGCGCGCCGTCACATACGCATAATTCGGCTCCTGTTCGATCCGGGTCCGCGCCGCCATGAGCAGGGCGGGGGCCACATCCTTTTCTGGTACGCCGTCGAACAGGTTGCGCCGGGTTTCCTCCAGAATCCAGGCGCCATCGACATCGGCCAGATCACGACAGGCTTCGTCGACGATGTTCTGCAGCCGCCGCCAGTCGAGTGGTTTCTCGCGCCCATCCGCGAGAGTGACCTTCAGGCCCTCGCCGGACCGGGCCGCGGGTGGCTCGGCTGCGGTTTTTTCGGCCCGCAAACGCGCCCGTTCGGCACGGTATAGGACGTACGCCCGGGCCACCTTGTGATGTTCACCACGCATGAGTGCCAATTCGACCTGATCCTGCACATCCTCGATGTGAATGGTGCCGCCGGACGGCATGCGCCGGAACAAGGCCTTGACCACCTGATCGGTCAGGTCCTCCACCACCTCATGAATTCGCCGACTGGCCGCCGCCGTGCTGCCCTCGACCGCCAGGAAGGCCTTGGTAATCGCCACGCTGATTTTGCTGGCGTCAAATCCGTTGACCTTGCCATTACGACGAATGACCCGCATCTCACCCGGCACATTAGCCCGCAATTCAACATCGACAGACTGCAGATCAGGTGGGGAAACGGTGGACTTCTGTGACGGCATCAGGGATTCGGCTTCCATCAATGTAGACCTCGATGAGATGGGGAGTTAACGGGTGCGACACACTATAGAATGTGCCCGAATATTGCGTCAAGCACTACATGATGTGTTAGCGAAGAAAAGTCCGAAGCACCCAGCCAGACGCTGGCAACCCTGAACATCCCGCTGAAAGCGGGGGTGTTGTACACTCCTGATGCCGTTCCGACTTGAACAGATCCACTAAAAACAACGAAAAAGGGATACACCGTTCATGCAAACCGTACTGGACTGGATCAGTGACTGGATCCGGAGAATCTTGCCCAATCCGCAAGCCGTCTCGTTCGCCATATTTCTGATTGTCACGACGCTGCTGGTCATCACGCTGGGACAGATGCTGATGCCCGTTCTGGCGGCCGGCGTGATTGCCTACCTGCTCGATGGTCTGGTCATGCAGTGCGTCAGACGGCGGATTCCGCGCTTCATCGCTGTCATCAGCGTCTACCTGCTGTTCCTGGCGTTCCTCGCCGTCCTGCTGGTAGCCCTGCTGCCATCGCTGTACCAGCAATCCATGGGTCTGATCCAGCAGCTGCCTGCCTGGGTGACGCGCGGGCAGGTGCTGGTCATGGAACTGCCGGCCAAATACCCCGACCTGCTCACCGAGGAACAATTGCTGGAAGCCATGGCGACCCTCCGGCGGGAACTGCTGACCTGGGGGCAGTCGATGCTGACCTACTCCTATTCGTCACTGGTTAGCATCATCACCCTGATCATCTATCTGATCCTGTTGCCACTGCTGGTCTTTTTCTTCCTCAAGGACAAGGACCAGATCTTGGGTTGGCTGGCTCAATACCTGCCGTCGGACCGCTATCTGTCACATATTGTCTGGGGTGAGGTCGACACTCAGATCGGCAACTATGTGCGCGGAAAATTCTTCGAGGTTCTGGTCCTGTTCACGGCCAGCTACGTTGCCTTCTGGTTGATGGGTCTGAACTACGCCCTGCTGCTGTCGGTGCTGATTGGCCTGTCGGTCATCATTCCGTATGTAGGCGCCACACTGGTCACCTTTCCGGTGGTGCTGGTGGCCTTCTTTCAGTGGGGTTTGAGCGATGAATTCGGCTACCTGCTGCTTGCCTATTCAATCATTCAGGCGATGGATGCCGTGTTTCTGGTGCCACTGCTGTTTTCCGAGGTAGTCAACATCCACCCGGTGGCCATCATCGTGGCCATTCTGTTTTTCGGCGGCACGTGGGGATTCTGGGGCGTGTTTTTTGCGATTCCGTTGGCGACACTGGTCAATGCCGTGTTGAACGCCTGGCCACGACAGGATAAAGCCCGTCTTTCGGGGCCGACAGGCTCACACTCTGCGCCCGGGACCAACTGACCCGCCGGAGAGTCTCTGACAGGCTCAGTCAGCCCGCTTATGTCGTCCCAGCATGTAGACCTCCGGACTCCGGTCGCGTGAGGCTTTCGGCTTGCGGACCGACACCTTGGTGAACATCTCTCGGGCCTGTCGCACATAGGCATCCACATCCGGCCCCTGAAACAGCTTGGTGACGTAATCACCACCCGGCTTGAGGATTTCCCGGGCCGTCTCCAGCGCCAGTTCGGCCAGATACATGCCGCGTGCCTGATCAACGATGCGATTGCCGCTCATGTTTGGCGCCATATCGGACATGACCACATCGACCGGCCGCCCCTCCAGAGCCTCCCTGAGCTGTTCAAGTACCGATGCCTCGCGAAAATCGCCCTGGATGAAGGTGACCCCCGGCAACGCTTCCACGGGCAGGAGGTCCAGCGCTATAATTGCGCCGCGTTTGCCGATCCTTTGCGCCGCATACTGAGACCAGCCACCCGGCGCGGCACCCAGGTCCACCACGACCATGCCGGGTTTCAGCAGCCCGTCCCGCTCATCCAGCTCCTTCAGCTTGAACACCGCCCGCGAGCGGTAACCCAATGCCTGAGCCTGCTTGACGTACTCATCGGAGAAATGCTCGGACAACCAGCGGTTGCTGCTTCGACTACGCGCCATGATTTACGCCTGAATGACTGTCGATCCAAGAGAAATCGAGTGAAACCCGAACTAAAGAAATTCCTGCGAGCGAAGGCTCACACGCTCAAGCCTGTCGTCATTACCGGCCAGCACGGCCTGACTCCGGCGGTGCTGAACGAAATCAATCTGGCCCTGGAACATCATGAACTGATCAAGGTCCGGGTAAATGCCAACGACCGCGAGGAGCGGCAGGCGATGACCCGGCAGATTTGCGCCGACCTGTCCGCGGAGCTGATCCAGTCCATCGGCCATGTCATTACTCTGTACCGCAAGGGACCGGCGATCACCTGAGTCATCGCCCGCAGCCGCGGGTTGAACCTATCGGTCAGATATATCTGACCGCGCAGATATCAAATTCCCGCACACCACCGGGCGCCTGCACGGTGGCCACATCCCCTTCCCGCTTGCCGATCAGGGCGCGGGCAATAGGTGACGTGACGGAAATCATCCCCTGCTTGATATCGGCCTCATCTTCGCCAACGATCTGATACGTCACCTCATCGCCCGTATCGGCATCGGCCAGATCCACCGTGGCGCCGAAGACGACCTTGCCATTGGCATGGACCTGAGTGACGTCGATGATCTGGCAGTTCGAGAGTTTCGCCTCAATCTCCTTGATCCGGCCCTCGGTGAAACTCTGCTGCTCACGGGCGGCATGGTATTCGGCATTTTCCTTGAGATCGCCATGCGCACGGGCTTCCGCAATCGCCTCGGTGATCTTGGGCCGAACGACGGATTTGAGATGGTTCAGTTCGTCCCGGAGCTTTTCCGCGCCGCGCGCCGTCAAGGGTACTTTGTTCATGGCATCACACCTTCAAAACCAGTCAGTCGCTCAGTTCAATGTTGTATGCAGATCCTGCAGGCAGTTCACATCGGCCGCGTTCATTTCGTCCAGCGCTGAACAGGTCGCCCATGCACCCGAAATGGTCGTGGTGTAAGTGACCTGTTCCTGCAAAGCCTGGCGACGAATCGTGAACGAATCCGAAATCGCCTTCTTGCCTTCGGTCGTGTTGATGATGAACTGCAGTTCGCCGTTCTTGATCATGTCGACCACATGCGGCCGGCCCTCATAGACCTTGTTGACCACGGTACAGGGGATGCCTGCCGCTTCCAGCGCCCGCGCCGTCCCGCGCGTCGCCACCAGCTTGAACCCCTTGTCCAGCAGCTTGCGGGCCACTGGCAGCACCTTGGCCTTGTCGTTTTCGCGGATGCTGATGAACACATTCCCGCTTTGCGCCAGCTTCACGCTGGCCGCCCGCTGAGCCTTGGCATAGGCCTCGCCAAAGGTGGCACCGACGCCCATGACCTCCCCGGTCGATTTCATTTCCGGCCCCAGCAAGGGATCGACCCCCGGGAACTTGATGAACGGGAAGACTGCCTCCTTGACCGAGTAATAGGCCGGGACGCGCTCCTCAAGGATGCCCTGTTGATCCAGCGTCCTGCCCACCATGCAACGGGCGGCGATCTTGGCCAGCGGATAGCCGGTGGCCTTGGAGACGAACGGCGCTGTGCGTGACGCGCGCGGATTGACCTCCAGAATGTAGATATCCTCGCCCTTGATCGCAAACTGGGTATTCATCAGCCCGACCACACCCAGCGCGTTGGCCAGCAAGCGCACCTGCTCGCGAATGCGATCCTGCAGCACCGCGCTCAGGTCGTATGGAGGAATCGAGCAGGCCGAGTCGCCCGAATGCACGCCCGCCTGTTCGATGTGCTGCATCAGACCGCCGATCAGGACCCGCTGACCATCGCAGATGGCGTCCACGTCCATCTCGATGGCATCATCCAGAAAGCGATCCAGCAGGACCGGCGACTCGTTCGAGACACTCACGGCTTCACGCATGTAGCGCTTGAGATCATCGTCGTTGAAGACGATTTCCATCGCCCGCCCACCCAGCACGTAGGACGGCCGCACGACCAGCGGATAACCGATTTCGTTGGCAGAAAGAATGGCCTCCTCCAGCGAGCGCGCCGTCCGGTTGGGCGGCTGACGCAGACCGAGCTTGTCGACCAGCTTCTGGAACCGTTCGCGGTCTTCCGCCAGGTCGATGGAATCCGGCGAAGTGCCGATGATCGGTGCATTCGCCGCCTCCAACGCCCGCGCCAGTTTCAGCGGCGTCTGTCCGCCATACTGGACGATGACGCCATAGGGCTGTTCAAGATGGATGATCTCGAGCACATCTTCCAGCGTCAGCGGTTCGAAATACAGTCGGTCGGAGGTATCGAAATCGGTCGACACCGTTTCCGGGTTGCAATTGATCATGATGGCTTCGAAACCATCCTCGCGAAGCGCCATAGCCGCATGGACACAGCAATAATCGAACTCGATGCCCTGCCCGATCCGGTTGGGGCCGCCCCCCAGAACGATGACCTTCTTGCGTTGGGTCGGTGCCGCTTCGCATTCCTCTTCGTAGGTCGAGTAGAGATAGGCCGTGGCCGTCGCGAACTCAGCCGCGCACGAGTCGATGCGCTTGTAGACGGGGCGGATGCCGAACTTGTGCCGCGCCGCCCGCACCTGAAATTCCTGACTGCCCAGCAACCGCGCCAGTCGGGCATCAGAAAAGCCCTTGCGCTTGAGGCTGCGCAGTTCCTCTGCCTGCAGGCTAGCCAGCAGGCGGCCATTCAGGGCCTGCTCCTCACCCACCAGATCCTCGATCAGCGACAGGAACCACGGATCAATCCAGCTATGATGATGAACCTCATCGAGGCTCCAGCCCAGCCGGAACGCATCGGCCACATAGAAGATGCGGTCTGACCCCGGCTGGCGCAGTTCACGAGCCAGTTTGTCGGCCGCATCCTCCGCCTGTCCGTCCAGTCGCTCGCTGAGGCCATCGACGCCGATTTCCAGGCTCCGCAGCGCCTTCTGCAGGGATTCCTGAAAGGTGCGCCCGATGGCCATGGCCTCGCCGACCGACTTCATCTGCGTAGTCAGACGGTCATCAGCCTGCGGGAATTTTTCAAAGGTGAAGCGCGGAATCTTGGTGACCACATAGTCGATGGTCGGTTCGAATGAAGCCGGCGTCGCACCGCCGGTGATCTCGTTGCGCAACTCGTCCAGGGTATAACCCACCGCCAGTTTGGCCGCGACCTTGGCGATCGGGAAA
Source organism: uncultured Methylococcus sp. (assembly GCA_964344495.1). Classification (GTDB taxonomy): domain Bacteria; phylum Pseudomonadota; class Gammaproteobacteria; order Methylococcales; family Methylococcaceae; genus UBA6136. The sequence continues at coordinate 10,972 of CAYFNI010000041.1, read as the reverse complement.
CCGGTCGCCTTGGACGCCAGCGCCGACGAGCGGCTGACGCGCGGATTCATCTCGATCACGACCATGCGTCCGTTGGCCGGATTGATCGAAAACTGCACATTCGAGCCCCCGGTATCCACACCGATCTCGCGCAGCACCGCGATGGACGCATCACGCATCAGCTGGTACTCCTTGTCGGTCAGCGTTTGCGCCGGGGCAACGGTGATGGAGTCGCCGGTGTGGACGCCCATCGGATCGAAATTCTCGATTGAGCAGACGATGATGCAGTTGTCCTTGTGGTCGCGGACCACCTCCATCTCGTACTCTTTCCAGCCCAGCAGGGACTCTTCGATCAACAGTTCGTGGGTCGGCGACAGTTCGAGCCCCCGTTCGCAGATCTCGATGAATTCCTGCCGGTTGTAGGCAATGCCGCCGCCGCTGCCGCCCAGCGTGAACGAGGGCCGGATGATGGCCGGGTAACCGGTCTGCTCCAGACAGGACAGCGCCTCTTCCATGGAATGCGCGACACCAGAGCGGGCCGAATTCAGACCGATCTTGTCCATGGCACGTTTGAATTTCTCACGGTCCTCGGCCTTGTCGATGGCCTCCTTGCTGGCCCCGATCATCTTGACGCCGAAACGCTCCAGAACGCCGTGCCGGTCAAGGTCGAGCGCGCAATTCAGCGCCGTCTGCCCACCCATGGTCGGCAGCAGGGCATCGGGCCGCTCTTTTTCGATGATGCGTGCCACCGTTTGCCAGTCGATCGGCTCAATGTAGGTGGCATCCGCCATCTCCGGGTCGGTCATGATCGTGGCCGGATTGGAATTGACCAGAATCACCCGGTAGCCTTCTTCTCTCAGGGCCTTGCAGGCCTGTGCGCCGGAGTAATCGAATTCGCAGGCCTGCCCGATGACGATGGGGCCGGCACCGAGCAGCAGGATGGACTGAATATCTGTTCTTTTAGGCATGCGGCGTGCAATCTCAGTGGGCTTGGGTCATCTGTTCGATAAAGCGATCGAACAGCGGCTTCAGATCATGAGGACCGGGACTGGCTTCCGGGTGACCCTGAAAGCTGAAGGCCGGACGGTCGGTCAGCTCGATCCCCTGCAGGCTGCCGTCGAACAGCGAGCGGTAAGTCGCCCGGACATGGGCCGGCAAGGTGGCCTCGTCCACGGCAAAGCCATGGTTCTGGCTGGTGATCAGCACGCGGCCGGTATCGAGCTCCTGCACGGGATGGTTGGCGCCGTGATGGCCAAATTTCATTTTCACCGTGCGGGCGCCCGTCGCCAGCCCCAGCAGCTGATGCCCGAGGCAAATACCGAAGATCGGGATGCGCAGATCCAGCAGTTCACGGATCGCCCGGATGGCGTAGTCGCAAGGTTCCGGATCGCCGGGGCCATTGGACAGAAAAACCCCGTCGGGCTTGAGCTTGAGCACATCCTGCGCCGGCGTCGTGGCGGGCACCACCGTCAGCCGGCAGCCGCGGTCGGCCAGCAGCCGCAGAATGTTGCGCTTGACACCAAAATCGTAGGCCACCACATGAAACCGCGGATCAGCCGGCTGGGTGTAACCGTGCTCAAGGGTCCATGAGCCTTCGGTCCAGGGAAACGGCTCGCGAACAGTCACTTCGCGCGCCAGATCCATCCCCTGCAGCCCCGGGAAGGCCTGGGCAGCGGCCAGTGCCGCCTGCGGATCCAGTTCCGGGCCCGCCATGATGCAGCCGCGTTGCGCGCCCTTGTCGCGCAGAATGCGGGTCAGCTTGCGGGTGTCGAGACCGGCAATGCCGATGACGTTGTGCGTCTTGAGATAGTCCGATAGCGACTGCCGGCTACGCCAGTTGCTAAAGCGAGCGGGTACATCTTTCACGACCAACCCGCTGGCATACAGTCCTGCCGATTCGACATCCTCGGGATTGATGCCGACATTGCCGATGTGGGGATAGGTCAGGGTCACGATCTGTCGCGCATAGGACGGATCAGTCAGGATTTCCTGATAGCCGGTGATGGAGGTATTGAAAACAACCTCCCCGACCGCGCGCCCTTCCGCGCCGATGGCCACGCCCGAAAACAGGGTGCCATCCTCAAGGGCCAGCAATGCTTGGTTATTCAATTATGTTCACCTTAAACACGCAAAACGGGAAGAACCGTTAGGTCCGTCCCGTTCATGCCAAATTCGACCGCCATGTGTGGGACGATTCTAAGAAAAAGCAGGTCCGCTGTCCATGAGCCGGCCCCGCGTTCAGCCTGCAAAGACCCCCTGAAAGCGCTCGAAAGCCTCAGCCCGAGCCGAGTTTGTCTCTCAACCCGAGCGGATCATGCGGATCAATGCCGGCCATGAACGGTTCATGGCGATGCTGATCGGTGACCTGGTAGATCAGCCCCAGCCAGTTATTGAAGACCGCCTTGGCCGTATCGCGCCAGGTATTGTCGAGATGGGCGACAATCCCGGACTCATCCAGATCGGGCAGGGGCAAACCTTCGCGCCGCGCGCGGCGAACCTTGCAGGCCTGCTCGTTGAGCCGATCGGCCAGTTCGACGCTGAAGTAGTGCTCCGGCAGCGGTGGATAATCGTCCCGCTCGCCGATGAAGTAGCGGATCATTTCCCGCTTGTATTCCTTAAAGAGGCTGATCGTGTCGTACTCCGGGTGCCCCTGAAAGAAGACGACTCGCATCAGGTCCTCGCTGACAGCCAGGTGCACGCCCGCTTCGCCGCTCTCGACCAGTACCCGCAGACCGACCCGGTCCATGTCGTCGCGAAAGATTTCATTGAAGCGTGAATGCGGCACATCAAAGCGGGTATTGACGTTGGCCACCAGCGGGTGCAAGGGCGCCACCACGCGATGCGAATAGACGCCCCAGCGCTTGAATCCCAGATGCGTGCGCTCTATGCCGTAGCCATACTGGATCAAGGCATGCGTCGCCAGACACGAACACAGAGTGGATGTCACATGCGTCCGCGCCCAGTCGAAAACTTCGGTCAGCGGCTCCCAGAAGGCCTCCTGCTGGATATGGGCATGGGTGACATTGGCGCCGCTGATGATCAGCCCATCAAGACCGTCCAGCCGGATCTGATCGAAACTCTCGTAATACCGGTCGATATGCGCCTGAGCCTCGGGACCACGGGGCAGTCCGTCGATCGTGAACGGATGCATGTGGAACTGGACGATCGGGTTGGCCGCCCCTACCAGCCGGAAGAACTGACGTTCGGTGGCCTCCAGCGCGGCATCCGGCATCATGTTCAGCAAGCCGATGTGCATTTCGCGGATGTCCTGATGGCGTGCCCGTTCGACGCTCAGCACTTCCTGGCCTTCCTCGCAGAGTCGCTGGAAGGTGGGTAAATCCGTATGCGCGACAAGTGGCATCGGGCGATTCTCCCTCGCGAGGGTCAGGCCAGCGCCTGACTGATGAGCTGAATGAAGCCGGCCTCGTCCTGCACCTGATTCAGGTCGGCCGCTTCCACCGTGTAGCCATACTGACGGGCTATCGCCTCGTAGCGCGGCAATCGGGACCCGAACAGTTTGGGAAACACCCAGGCCACGAAGTCGTCCGGGGGAATCTCATCGACCGTTGCGTAACCGCGTTCGGCCAGATAGACGGGTAATTGCTCGTCCAGAAACGCCTCCCGATAATACAGTGGCTTCGGGTGCCGCCGCGCCCGGTCGATCAGGACGCTGTCCAGCTCTGGCGAGGTGCGGATGTAAACGATGATGGTATCTTCAGCCAGCGCTTCGATAGTGTCCGGGTCATCCAGTTCACACACGCTGCCACCGGCATCGTTGATGAAGTTCTTGTAGCCGTAAATCGACTCGACCTTGCGGATGAATTCCGGCACATCGCGCATGGCGTGAATCTCGGCCTGCCGGTGCAGATCCTGACGGCGCTTGAATTCGTCCAGACTCAGCCCCCCGAGGGCAGGATTTCCCAGCTTGCCGAGAAAGGTTGATACCGGGGCCAGATTGTCGATGGTGATGTTGCTGCGGATGTAGATCGAGTCGGATTGCAGCAACTCGCGCAGAAACGGCACATCCATGGCCTGCCGCTTGATATTGTCGGCAATCGGCTCGTCCAGATAGCGGGTTCCGATGCGGTAATCGCCGGAATAATGAAACCAGGTCGCTCGTGGCAACTTGTTAGCCAGCGTCGTCTTGCCAACACCGGACATGCCCAGCAGGGTTATGCGTTTGGTCTCCCAATCCCTGAATTCATTAGGGCTCATCTTCATGGAGTCAGCTCCGAAAAACACTCACGGGTTACAACAGAATCTTCAGGTATTGATCATGTGCTCGGCCGTCTGGCTAAGCGCCTGAAACAGCGCCTGCCTTAGCTCGAGATCATCAACCGTCTCGCTAAGTGCCCGCTGCATGCAGGCCAGCCACTGATCGCGCTCGGACGGGCCGATCGCAAATGGAAAATGCCGCATCCGCAGGCGCGGATGACCAAACTCTTCCCAGTAAAGATTGGGGCCTCCAAGCCATCCGGACAAGAACTTGAACAGCTTGCTCTCCGCCCCGGACAAATCCGGGGCGTGCATTTGGCGGATGCCTTGCGCCTCCGGTAGCTGAGCCATGTGGGTATAAAAGCGGCTTACCAGCGCCCTGAGGACCGGTTCACCCCCCAGCCGCTCGTAGGGTGAGACCCCCGACATGCCGACTAACCCCGCGACTTCGCCTTGGCCTTGCCGGCGCAATGCCCCGTTGCACCCTTGGCCCCCTTGCAGGGACTCGCGGCCGCAGGCGCTGGCTTGGTGGCCGATTTGGCCGCCGCCTGGCGTACGGTTTTTTTCTCAGCCGCTGCCTGCCGGGCCTTGCCAGAGGCCGGATTCGCGGCCGGCGTGGCCGAACGGGGGCCATGCGCTCGCGACGCCTTGAAACGCTTCGGATTACCGAACGTCAACTGTGGTGGCTCCGACTCATAGCGGGTCAATCGGGAACGGCTGACCTCCGGCTTCGCATCGAAGCTGGCCTCGACGTAACCGGGGGCTGCGCCGTCCAGCTGCGCAAAGCCATCGTTGAGAATATCCCGCATGTGCGAATCCCGTCGGACAGCGCTCGGACCGCCGAATACCACGCCGATCAACCGGTGCCCGTTGCGTTTTGCGGACGCGACCAGATTGAATCCCGAGGAATTGATGAAACCGGTCTTGATGCCATCCATGCCTGGATAGGTTTCCATCAAGTGATTATGGTTGTCGAAACTCTGCCCCCGATAATAGAAACGCGGGGTCGAGAAATAGGGGTAGTAGCGCGGGAAATCATTGATCAGTGCCCGGCCCAGCTTGTACATGTCGCGGGCGGTCGTCACCTGCTGCGGGTCAGGCAGGCCGGATGCGTTCCGGAACACGCTGTCGCGCATGCCCAGTTGGCGCGCCTTGGAGGTCATCAGGGCGGCAAATTCGGCTTCGGTTCCGCCCAGATTCTCGGCGATGACAGTCGCAGCATCATTGGCCGAGCGCGTCACCAGACCCAGAATCGCATCTTCGACCGCCAGGGTATCGCCCGGGGTTAACCCCAGTCGCGAGGGGGGACGCAAGACCGCGTTGCGCGAGATCGTAAAGGGGGTGTTGAGTGTGATTTCGCCCCGCTCCAATGCTTCGAACACCAGATACAAGGTCATCATCTTGGTCACCGACGCCGGATGACGCAACTCGTCGGCATAGCGCTCGTAGAGGATGCGCCCACTCTCGGGCTCAACGACCAGGGCCGAGTATTCGCGGGCCTGCAATGCCGTACCCATGAACAGGCTGAGTACAAGCAGGAGGAGATGGGTCAATCGTCGATTCATGGTGGTTGTTCCGAATCCCGGCATGCGGGCTGAGTGGAAAGGCTGTTCTGCCGGAGAAGCGCCTTTTGGTTGAGCGATATCCAAACGTCAGGAACGCTGCATGGGGGCACGATCCATCCAGGCACTACCCCTTTTTCATGATGCGTTCCCGTTCGCGCTGCCAGTCGCGATCCTTCTCGGTCGCGCGTTTGTCATGCATTTTCTTGCCGCGGGCCAGACCGATCTCCAGCTTGGCCCGACCTTTTTTCCAGTAGAGCGCCAATGGCACCAAGGTGTAGCCCTTGCGCTCGACATGCCCGATCAGGCGACTCAACTCATGCGCATGCAACAGCAGCTTGCGGGTCCGCACCGCCTCGGCAACCACATGGGTCGAAGCAGTGGTCAGTGGGGAGATATGAGCGCCCAGGAGCCATGCTTCACCGTTTTTGAGTACGACATAGCTTTCCTTGAGCTGCGCCCGCCCGGCCCGGAGGCTTTTCACTTCCCAGCCCTGCAGGGCGAGCCCGGCTTCATGCCGCTCTTCAATGAAGTAGTCGTGTGTAGCCTGGCGATTCTGGGCAATCGATGAACCACCGGGACCGCCCTTGTTTTTCTTGGCCGCCATAAAATCGCCTGGAATCCCTGACGCGTGAGTTAAAAGTTGTTATTTTACTCGAATTGACCGAGCCAGACTTACCGCAGATTAACTCAGGCAGCTTCCATCATGAGCCCTCCAGCTTCCCTGCACGGACAGTGGTCCTCGCGCATCGCCTTCATCATCGCGGCCAGTGGCTCTGCCATCGGGCTCGGAAACATCTGGAAATTCCCGTATCTGCTGGGCGAAAACGGGGGCGGTGCCTTCGTTCTGGTCTATCTGGCCTGCGTCATTGGCATTGGTCTGCCGATCATGATGGCGGAGACGATGCTCGGTCGACGCGGCCGGCAAAGCCCGGTCAATGCCATGGCCACGCTGGCAAAACAGGCCGGCAGCCACGGCGCCTGGCGGCATGTGGGCTGGCTGGGGATTGTGGCTGGCTTTCTGATCCTTTCCTATTATTCAGTCATTGCCGGCTGGTCCATGGCTTACATTTTCAAGATGCTGGGCGGATTCATCGAAAGCGCCTCGGCGGCGGCGGCTCAGCAAACGTTCATGGATTTGAAGAATGCCCCGGACGTCCAATTGGTCTGGCATACCTTTTTCATGACCGCCACCATGCTGATCGTGAGCCGTGGCGTGAGCCAGGGTATTGAGCGAGTCACCCGCATCATGATGCCGGGCCTGCTGCTTATGCTGCTGGTTCTTGACCTTTACGCGGTTGGTACCGAGGGCTTCGCCCAGGGGATGTCATTCCTGTTCAAACCGGATTTCGATAAATTGACGGGCGCCAGTGTGCTGATCGCAATGGGACAGGCGTTTTTTTCATTGGGTCTCGGCATGGGGTCGATCATGGTCTACGGGTCCTATCTGCCCGACCATGTCTCGATCGGGCGCTCCAGCTTGATCGTATCGGGTCTGGATACCGCCGTAGCTCTGCTGGCCGGCATCGCTATCTTTCCGGTCGTCTTTACCCATCATCTCGAACCCGGCATGGGACCTGGCCTGATATTTGAGACACTGCCGCTGGCTTTCATGAAAATGCCCGCCGGCCATTTGTTCGGCGGCCTGTTTTTCGTGTTGGTTTTCTTTGCCGCCATCACCTCGGCCATTGCCTTGATTGAGCCGGCTGTCGCCTGGCTGTCTGAAAACCAGCGCCTCAGCCGCACCCGCGCATCGGCTTATGCCGGTTTGGCGTGCTGGCTTCTGGGACTTGGAACACTGCTTTCCTTCAATAGTTGGTCGGATTTGACCGTCGCCGGCATGACCTTCTTCGAGTTGATCGACTTCATCACCGCCAATGTGATGCTGCCGGCCGGCGGCCTTCTGGTGGCTTTGTTTGCCGGGTGGGTCATGCGGCCTCAGGATAGCGCCGAGGAACTGGAGGCGGGATGCTGGTACCCCTACTGGCAGCTCCTGATCCGCTACGTGGCCCCCATTGCGGTGGCCATCATCCTGTGGGATGCCACCGGTTCAGGCTAGGCATCAAAGGCGATGCCGGAACTGCAGGTCGAAGTGGCCTATGCCATGCCGCAACAGCAGCACGTCATACCCGTGACTGTCCCGGCGGGCTCAACCCTGCTGGAGGCCATTCATCTTTCCGGAATTCTTGCGCGGGTCCCGGAGATTGACCTGACAACCGCCGGGGTTGGCGTGTTCGGGAAACCGCAGGCACTCGATCACCGACTCAGGGACGGTGATCGGGTCGAAATCTATCGCCCACTTCGGGTTGACCCCACGCAGGCACGCAGGGCGCGCGCCAAAAAGTCCTGAACTACTCGTCTTCGTTGCTGAACAGGCCTGTCACCATCTGCCAGACTGTCTTTTCCCGGTCGATCCTGGGGACGTTGAGGGTCGAATCTTTTTTCATTTCGATGGATGGCAAGGTGCCGGGGCGAAAATCGCCCTGCAGCTCGGCCAGTTCATCGCCTTTGAAAATGAGGGTGATGTTCTTCTGTACGCGCGGCTCATCGCCGGGCTGATTGCTATAAACGTAGTCCCATCGCTCATCGTGGAACGGGTCGGTCATCAGCGGCGCCCCCATGATGAAGGTCACCTGACGCTTGTTCATGCCGGGACGCAGCTGGTCGACCATTTCCTGCGAGATGACATTGCCCTGGTGGATGTCCTGCTTGTAGACGAAGGGCAACCAATCCCAGGAGCACGCTGCGAACGCCAGGGGCAGGCAAAGGACAACAAAGCGGTGAAGGTGCATGTTATGATGCGGGCTCAGTAGCAGGTCTTTAATCATACCCCATAGGGCCGCGTAACACACTGAATGGAGCAGTCGCCCTGGAAAGCAAGGACATCCGCAACGCGGGCCTCAAGGTCACCCTCCCCCGCCTCAAAATTTTGGAAATTCTCGAACGCAGCGGCAACGATGCGGCTGGCCATCTGAGTGCGGAAGAGATCTTCAACAAGTTGCTCTCCGAAGGCGAAGAAATCGGGCTGGCCACGGTCTATCGCGTTTTGACCCAATTCGAATCCGCCGGTCTGGTGGTGCGCCACCACTTCGAGGGTGGCAACTCCGTCTTTGAGCTGAACCGGGGCCACCACCACGACCATCTGGTGTGCGTGCAATGCGGCCGAGTTGAGGAATTCCAGGACGAGACCATCGAGCGTCTGCAAAACGAGATCGCTCAACGCAAGGGGTTCGAGTTGACCGATCACTCCCTGTGCCTGTACGGCATCTGCGCCCCCTGCAAAGCCAGCCAAGCCGGTTCCGACCCGACCTAGCCTCAAAGGGCACAACACACGCTTACATGTTCAAGCCGCTTACACTTTTCATCGGTCTGCGCTATACCCGGGCCAAGCGACGCACGGGTTTCATTTCCTTCATCACACTGACCTCCGTGCTGGGGATCGCTCTGGGCGTCGCGGCGCTGATCACGGTACTCTCCGTCATGAACGGGTTCGAGGCGAAATTGCGGGAACGAATTCTCGGCATGACTTCTCACGCCTCCATCACGGGCGGCGACGGCACGCTGACCGAGTGGGAGTCGCTGGAACCCCCTCTCCGCAAGGAGCCCCGCGTCCTTGGCTGGGCACCCTACGTTGAGGGACAGGCCATGATCAATTCCGATCGACGTGTCAGCGGCAGTCTCATTCGAGGGATCCTGCCAGACTATGAGCCGCGCGTCTCAGAGGTTGCGACACAGTTAACTGCTGGCCGTCTGGATCAGCTGAAGGCGGGCGAATTCGGCATCATCCTCGGCGCAGAACTCGCTGAACATCTGGGTGCCATCGTCGGCGACAAGGTGACTGTCATTACTCCGCAAGTGACCCCCACACCCGCCGGCATTCTTCCGCGCCTCAAGCGCTTTACGGTCGTCGGCATCTTCCACGTCGGGATGTTTGAATATGATCGAAATCTCGCGCTGATTCACCTTGATGACGCCAAACGGTTATTCGGACTTGCGGATGGCGTGTCGGGTCTGAGACTCAAGGTCGATGATCTCTTTTTCGCCCGCGAGATCATGCGCGATATCGGACCGAAGCTGCCAGGGCACTACATGATGACCGACTGGACCCAAGCCCACAGCAATTTCTTCCAGGCCATTCAAACCGAAAAGCGGGTCATGTTCATCATCCTGTTGTTGATCGTGGCTGTGGCCGCCTTCAACATCGTTTCAACGTTGGTGATGGTGGTGACCGACAAACGCGCCGATATCGCGATACTGCGAACCCAAGGCATGCCCCCACGCACCGTGATGGGCATTTTTGTTGTTCTTGGCACTATCATCGGTCTGTTCGGCACCCTGATCGGTGGGGTTGGCGGAGTGCTGCTGGCGCTGAATGTCGAGACCCTGGTCCCGGCCATCGAGAAGTTTTTCAGCGTTCATTTTCTGCCTGCGGATGTGTATTACATTAGCGAACTCCCCTCACGACTGGAGTGGAGTGATGTACTGAACATTACGGGGGTGGCCTTCTGTCTGTCCATCCTTGCGACGATCTACCCTGCCTGGCAGGCCTCCTTGATCCAACCGGCCGAGGAGCTTCGCTATGAGTAGAGTCGTATTGTCTTGCCACAATTTGGGTAAACGCTTTACCCAGGGTGAACTTGATGTGAATGTTCTAACGTCGATCAACCTCAGCATCAGCGAGGGTGATCGGGTGGCAATCATGGGCACGTCCGGTTCCGGCAAGAGCACCCTGCTCCACCTGCTGGGGGGATTGGATCGTCCCTCCACGGGTGAGGTCGAGTTGCTGGGACACACACTTTCCAGCCTCAGAGAGCCGGATATTTCCAGACTCCGCAACGAATCGCTCGGCTTTATCTACCAGTTCCACCATCTTTTGGGTGAGTTCACGCTACTGGAAAATGTGGCGCTTCCGCTTCTGATAGGGAAGGCCCGCATCGATGAAGCTGAATCAAGAGCGAGCGAACTGTTACAACAGGTTGGACTGGCAAACCGCATGAAGCACAAGCCCGGCGAGCTCTCCGGAGGAGAACGGCAACGTGCTGCAATTGCCCGCGCACTTGTCACCAAACCACGATGCGTTCTAGCCGATGAACCTACCGGCAATCTGGACCGTAAAACCGCCGATAGCGTCTATGAATTGATGCTGGAGCTGAACCAGCTTTACGAAGTCAGTTTCCTGATTGTCACGCATGATGTGAAGTTAGCGGGACGAATGG
>CAYFNI010000040.1:0-19603 GCA_964344495.1 uncultured Methylococcus sp. | reverse complement strand
GCACCGCGTCACCGCTGAGCCCGGCATTCTGGAGCAAGCTCGGGCCCGAGCTTGCAGGCCTCTGGGCGGATGTGTCGGACGCTGTCGGACAGTTTCGGACCCGCCATGACAGAGCGGCCGGATCCGGTACGCTGCAGCAGGCACTGGTGCTTGGCATCGGTCTGGCCGTGTTGCTGGCGTTTCCGGTGCGCACCGGGCTGTCCCGGTGGTTGAGCCGTCGGCTGCCTGCGGGTCGGCCCAGCGACGGGCAACGCCTGCAATGGGCGCTGATTCACGCTGTCCTGCATGCCGGGTGGCCTTCGCTGGCGGTACTGGTCATCTATCTGAGCCTGTGTCTCGGCGACGGCCTCGGCCCGTCGGGGCAGGCGCTGGCGGATCAGGGATTGCTGGACATCGTGCTGGCCTTCATCACGGCCAGCTTCTCCCACGCCGCACTGCGGCCGCGGCGCCCGGAGTGGCGGCTGGTGGCTTTGCCCGATGCCAGCGCCCGTGTCATCAGCCGCACGATCACCGGCCTCGTCACCCTGTTTGCGCTGGATGATCTGGTCGGTCTGGTTCTGAACCAGCTGGACGTCGGGTTGGAGATCTATGCCCTGCGCAATCTGCTGTTCGGCGGACTGGTATCGCTGGCTCTGGCTGGCTTGCTGCTGCCCCGGGTCTGGGCGGTCGAGGCCGGTCGGTCCCGGTTCCGGCGCTGGCACCCGTTGCGGAAGTGGCTGCTGCTGCTGGTAATGGCCATTCCCCTGGCGGCGCTGTTGGGGTATTCGGCGCTATCGCGGTTGCTCGCCAGTCATCTGGTGCTATCGCTGGCCTTGATCGTGGGGACGGGATTGTTGCTGCGCATCAGTGACGAGTGGGTGACCCATCTGCTGGGCTTTGAGAGCCGTATCGGGCTGTATCTTCGCCGTCAGCTGGCGCTGACCGGGGATGGTGCGGAGATGCTCGCATTCTGGCTCGCAGCGGCGTTGAAATGCGGCGTGCTGATGGCGGGGGTGTTGGGATTGTTCCTCCTCTGGAGCGTGGACAAGGGCGATGCGTGGCTGTGGCTGAAGAACGGTTTCCACGGCGTACAGCTCGGCGGCATCACTGTTTCGGTGGCCGACGGCCTGTTGGGCCTGCTGCTGTTCGCTGCATTGCTGACCGCCACCCGCCTGATCCAGCGGGCGCTGGATCAGCGCATCTTCCCGCGGACCCGCCTCGACAGCGGGGTGCGGCATTCGATCCGGTCCGCGATCGGTTACGGCGGCTTTACTCTGGCGGCCATGACCGGCATCTCGACCATGGGGATTGACCTCTCGAATCTGGCCATCATTGCCGGTGCCTTGTCGGTAGGCATCGGCTTTGGCCTGCAGAACATGGTCAACAATTTCGTATCTGGCCTGATACTGTTGATCGAGCGGCCGATCAAGGCCGGGGACCGGGTGGTGGTCGGCGAGCATCAGGGCTATGTGAAGAAGATCAGTGTGCGTGCGACCGAACTGATCACCTTCGACCGCTCATCGGTCTTCATTCCCAATTCCAGCCTGATTTCCGGGTCGGTCACCAACCGCACCTATGCCGACAAGGAAGCCCGGCTGATACTGCCGTTCAGCCTCGATTTCGAGGCTGATCCCGAGCAGGCGCGCGCGCTGGTGGAGGCCATCGCCAGGGCGCATCCGGGCTTGCAGCCCAGCCCCGCGCCGGTGGTGCTGCTGACCGGCCTGGGGGACAACGGACTGCACATGGAGCTGGTTGCCGGCGTATACGACGTCGATAGCGTCAAATCGGTCACCAGTGAACTGTACTTTGCCCTGCTGGCGACGTTCCGCGAACAGGGCGTGCGGCTGTCCCATCCCCGCCGCGGGGGCGATGCTTAAATCTGCAGGCGTTGCCGAAGCATCGCCCACAGTGCCCGGAGTTGGGTGGCCGCCACCGTCCATGCCTGCTCTAGCCCGGGCCGAGCCACGGAGTAAACCCGGCCTATCGCCACGCCTGCCCGCTGTCCGTTGCGGGTCAGCCACTGCTGCACCGGCCGGACGTCGACCGGCCGATCCGGAATGGCGCCGCGCCCGATCAGCCAGCGGATCAGGCCGGTGACATACAGTACCGGCAGAGCCAGCCCGGTCAGAAACCAGAGCAACTTCCCGATGCTGCCTACCAGTCCGCCGGTATGCAAGGGCCAGAGGGTGGTCAGCAGTCGCTCGCCGCTGCTGAAGCGGGCGGCGTTGCGCACTTCGCGGATCTGACCGCTGTACTGATCGACCCAGACCACGGTCATGGGGTGGCGGTCGCTGGGTTCCATGGGTTGCTGAAAGGCCACGCGGTAGGTGCCCTGGGCGTCGGCGGGCGTGGTCAACAGCCGGACGGGTGAGCGAGGAAAGGGGCCGCGGGCCAGCAGCACGGCCTCATCAAGGCTGACTGGCCGGTTGGCCGAGGGCAGCCCGGTGCTGCGGATTTCCGGGCCGTTGTCGCCGTGGCCCATGTCCTGGGTGCCGACCAGTGCCTCACCCACGGACGGAAACGAGAGATTAAAGCCCGTCAGCGCCTGCAGCAGCAGCAGTGGAAATACCAGCAGACCCAGCCAGCGGTGCAGGTCGAGACTGAATCGCTGCAGCCCGGCATCGGTGCGCAGACCCCAGCGGGCCCGCAGGCCCGCGATGCCGGGCCACCACAGATACAGTCCGCTGACGGCCGACACCATCAGGCACAGACCCAGCATGCCAACGATCGGTGAGCCCCAGCGCCCCAGATTCAACCGCGTGTGCCAGTCGCGCAGCCAGGTACGCAGCGTGTCACCCCAGAGCCGGCTGGCGAGGATTTCACCGGTGTAGGGATTCACGGCCACCATCAGGGGGGCGTAGAACTGGCCAACGGATTCGATCGGCTTTTCATACCAGGCGGTCAGGGGCTGATCCGGCGCGCGCGGCAGCTCCAGCGTCCAGGCACCCCGGTTGTCCGGGTGCCGGGCACGCACCGCGGCCATCAGCGTGTCCAGCGACAGGGACTGACCCGCCGGGCGGATGACCAGACGCGGGTTGAACAGGCGGTCGAGGTTTTCGCCATATACGCTCAGGCTGCCGGTCAGGCCAATCAGCGCGAACAGGGCGCCGACGCTCAGGGCCAGATACAGGTGCAGCTTGAGCCAGTAGGATCGCGCAAGGGTCAATCGAAAAGCCATAGGGTCGGTCGCTCGGTCAAGTGTGGCGGGTACAGTGCTGTCGCCAGACAGCGGCGGAAGGTTGGTGGCACAGCCCCAGGACCAGGGTGAGCGCCTGTTGCAGGTGGTCGGCCGCGCGTCGGCTCAACGGCGCGCCCAGCTCGAAAGCTTCGCCGCGGATGCCGAGTAGAAAGCAGGGCGGCGGTGTCCTGCGATGGATCTCTTCGAACACCCGCAGGACTGCCTCCGGACGGATGGCATGCGTGCTGAAGCTGACTCCGTCTGCGGCCGTCAGGGGTATCAGGCGCCATGGCGGGGGGGCTTCCAGATCGGCATCGACAAACAGGACCAGTTGGCGGCCATCCAGATCCAGCGCATGTTCGACCTGCAACTGGAAGTCGGTCAGACATTCGATCTGACCGGCCAGTTCCGGCGCGCCCAGCCTGTCCAGCCGGTCGACCAGCTGTGGCCCGAGCGCATCGTCGCCGCGGCTGGGATTGCCATACCCGAAGATCAGAATCGGGGGCCGTGTGCTCAAGCCTGCCGTTCCAGTCGCGCCAGCAGGTTGCCTGCGGCATCCAGCACTTCCAGCGCCAGAGGCATCTTGCCGAGCGCGTGGGTGGCGCAGGACAGGCAGGGGTCGTAGGCGCGAATGGCGACCTCGAGATGATTCAGCAGCCCCTCCGTCGGTTCACGCCCGTTGAGATAGGTCGCCGCCACTTGCCGGATGGACTCGTTCATCGCCTGATTATTGCTGGTGGTCGACACGATCAGGTTGGCCTTGACCACCAGATCCTGCTCGTCGATGCAGTAATGATGGAACAGGGTGCCGCGCGGCGCTTCGATGACGCCGATGCCTTCATAGCGCTTTTCGCCGTGAGTCATCAGGTCATCGCCCAGAATGTCGGGGTCATGCAGCAGCCGTTCGATGGCCTCGGCTGCATGCAGGACTTCGATCATGCGCGCCCAGTGGAACGCCAGTGAACTGTGGACCGGCCCGCCGCCCCCGTAGGCCTTGAACGACACCCGTGCCGCTTCGGCCAGCGGCGTGTCGATGAAGTCGCAGGTGTTGACCCGCGCCAGCGGTCCGACGCGGTACCAGCCTTGTTCCTGCCCCAGAGCAACGAGGTACGGGAACTTCATGTAGGTCCAGGGCCGCACTTCCTCCTTCAGGTAGTCGGTGTACTGGCGATAATCGACGTGGTCAAACAGGGTCTGGCCGAGGTCGTCCTGTGCCCGCAGGCCACCGTGGTAGAGCTCCAGCGCGCCATCGGGGCGGGTCAGGCTGAGGAAGTTCGAGCGGATGTAGGCGAACTGGCCGTGGTGCTCAAGGTCCTTGTAGAACAGCTCTTTGGCCAGGGCCACGGCTTCGCGGGACCAGACGAGCGCGTCGTCGAGGTCGTTCAGCAGTGCGTCGCGCTCCGTGCGACTCAGGGCCTTGTTCATGCCACCCGGCAGGGCGCCGGTGCCATGGACCCGCTTGCCGGTGATGGCACGGATCACTTCCTGGCCGAATTTGCGCAGCCGTACGCCCTTGAGGCCAATGTCGGGATAGGCCTCCAGCACGCCAACAATGTTGCGTCGGGCCGGATCGCTGCCAAAACCGAACAGTAAATCGGGCGAAGCCAGATGATAGAAATGCAAGGCGTGTGATTGCAGGATCTGGCCAAAATGCAGCAGCCGCCGGAGCTTGTCGGCGGTCGGGGTAAGCTGATCGACGCCGACCAGTTGATCGACCGCCTTGGCCGCGGCCAGATGGTGACTGACCGGACAGATGCCACAGAGGCGTTGTACCAGCACCGGCAATTCCCAGTAGGGACGGCCCTGGATGAAGCGTTCAAAGCCGCGAAACTCGACGATGTGCAGACGCGCCTGCCGGACTTGATGCTCGGCGTCGAGCAGGAGTGTCACCTTACCGTGTCCTTCGACGCGCGATACGGGATCAATGACCACGCGGGTCAGTTGCTCGGGATGCTCCGCGGTTTCCAGATGCTCATACATGGGCGCCTCCCCGGGGCGGATTCGTGAAAAAAAAGCATAGCACGGGGCTGCGCAGAATCGGCTCCGGTTGGCTCCGGGATCTTGAGTTAGTCCGACGCCAACCGGTGCGCCTGTCGGGTGGTTTCGGGCAGGCGGTAGCGGGTGGTGCAGCGCATGACCCAGGCCACGGCGGTGTCCAGCGCAATCCGGTGGCCGATCGACACATAGAGCGGCCGTACGCCCCGGCGTGTCCGCAACACGGCGCCAATGCATTCATCCCGGTCGAGCAGGGGTGTCCAGGCGCCGCGTGATTCGGGCACTTCGGCGTGGTGTCCGAGCAACCGGGTTTTGCCGACGCCGATCGAAGGCAGACCGGTCAGCAGGCCGAGGTGTGAGGCGATGCCCACGCGGCGCGGATGGGCGTAGCCCTGGCCATCGACCAGCAGGAGGTCTGGCGGGTGTTGCAGCAATTCGAACGCCGCCAGAATGGCGGGGATTTCCCGAAACGACAGCAGGCCGGGAATATAGGGAAAGCGGGTCGGCCGGCGGGCGATGCGGGCTTCGATCAGGGTCAGCGCAGGGTAGTCGAGCACGGCGATGGCGGCGCGGGTGATGCGGCCTTGCGCCTCAAAGCCGACATCAATGCCGGCGACGGTGTTGATGCTCGGCGGCAGGTCATCATGCAGGATCAGATCTGCGCGCAAGGCGTGCTGCAGGGCGATGGCCTCGGCCGGCGTGAGGTTCCAGTCATGGGTTGTGTGTGCCGGACGACTCAACGTCGCGGTGTCTGGGGGTCGCGTGGCAGGCCCTTTTCCAGTTGTTTGGCTTCGTCCCAGAGGGCATCGAGTTCAGCCAGGCTGTGGTCGGTGAGTTGCGTGCCGTTTTCGGCCACCCGCCGCTCGATATGACCAAAGCGCCGGACGAACTTGGCATTGCCGGCGCGCAGGCTGGCTTCCGCGTCGATATCGAGGTGGCGTGCGAGATTGGCGATGACGAACAGGAGGTCGCCCATTTCCTCGTGGATATGGGCCTGATCGCCGGCCTGACAGGCCGCCTTGAGTTCATCCAGTTCCTCGTGCAGCTTGGCGAACACGGGTTCGATGTCGGGCCAGTCGAATCCGTGCCGGGCGGCCCGGGTCTGCAACTTCTGGGCGCGCATGAGCGCGGGCAGGGCCGGTGGCAGTTGGCCGAGGACGCTGGCGAGGGGTTCCGTCTTGCCTTTTTCCGCGCGTTCCAGCTGCTTGGAGTCGTCCCAATAGCGCTGCCGGTCCGCGTCGCTGGCAAATTCGACGCCCCCGAAGACATGCGGGTGACGCCGGATCAGCTTGTCGGCGATCGCTTCGGCGACTGATTCGAAATCAAAGTGGCCCTGCTCCTCGGCGATGCGGGCGTGAAACACGACTTGCAGGAGGAGGTCGCCCAGCTCTTCGCGCAGGTCGATCAGGTCGCCGCGTTCGGCGGCCTCGGCCACTTCGTAAGCCTCTTCGAGCGTGTAGGGCACCAGGCTGGCGAAATCCTGCTGCAGGTCCCACGGGCAGCCGGTGTCCGGGTCGCGCAGCCGGGTCATGATGTCGAGCAGGCGGCGGGTGTGGTGCATGGGTCAGTCGGGTGCTGGCGGGGCGCTGATCAGTAGCCGCTGCCGAAATTTTCCCGGTACCGCGTCTTGAAGTCGGGCATCGTGAAGCTGTGGTTCTGGGTACCGTGGGTTTCGATCTTGATGGCGCCCATCAGGGAAGCGATCCGCCCGATGGTCGGCCAGTCCAGTTCCTGCAGCAGGCCGTGCACCAGTCCGGCGCGGTAGGCATCGCCGCAGCCGGTCGGGTCGAGGACGGCGTGCGGTTGTGCGGGGGGAATGTCGATGGCCTGGCCCTGCGTGTAGATGACCGATCCGGAGCCGCCACGGGTGATGATGAGGGCATCGACCTGTGCGGCCAGTTGTTCGGCACTGAGTCCGGTTCGATCCCGCATCAGCTGGGCTTCGTAATCATTGAGCGTGACCCAGGTGGCCTGATCGACGAGGTGTCGCAATTCCGCGCCGTCGAACATCGGCATGCCCTGGCCCGGATCGAAGATGAACGGGATGCCGGCCTCGACGAATTGGGCGGCATGCTGAATCATGCCGTCCTTGCCATCCGGCGAGACCAGCCCGATGCGAATGTTGCCGTCGCGCGGAACCTGATTTTCATGGGCAAAGGACATGGCGCCGGGGTGGAAGGCGGTGATCTGGTTATCGTCCAGGTCGGTCGTGATGTAGGCCTGCGCCGTGTAGTGCTGTTCCAGCACCTTGATGTGGTCCTGGCGGAGGCCGCAGTAGCCGAGCCACTGCGCGTAGGGCGTGAAATCCTTGCCGACCGTGGCAATGATCAGGGGCTGGTCGCCCAGCAGCTTGAGGTTGTAGGCGATGTTGCCGGCACAGCCGCCGTATTCGCGCCGTAATTCGGGCACCAGGAAGGCGACGTTCAGGATGTGGACCTGTTCGGGCAGGATGTGGTGCTTGAATTTGTCGGGAAACACCATGATGGTGTCGTAGGCCATGGAGCCACAGATCAGTGCAGTCATTGGAATCCGGTGCGGTAAACGAAAGAGGGGTGGGCGGGCCTGTCCGTCAGAGGGACTGACGGACAGTGAACGGGCCTTTAGCGCAGATCGAGCGTGGCCTCGTGGGTCATGAACTGGTAGGTGTCCTTGATGATGCGCTGTTTTTCCAGTTCGGCCGTGAGTTCGGTGTCGATGTCCTCGGTCAGTTGTCGCATGATCATTTTGGCAATCTCACCCTTGATCGAGTCGAAGTAGGCGAGCAGATCGATTTCGAGTTCTTCGAAATAGTTCTTGATGCCGCGTCGGGCGAACATGTTGATCTGGTGCTGTTGCTTGCGGGCGTAATCGAGAATGCCGGTCTTGTAGTAGTCCAGCGCGCGATCGATGGCATCACCCCGGGTGGGGGTGAGATTTTCCAGGACCGGCGGCGCGCCGATCAGGGCGTTGTGAATGCGGTTCAGGGCATCGAGGCCGAGGTTGCGCATCTGCTGGATGCTGTCCTTGGGCCCCAGCAGGTTCATGTTGCGGGCGACCTTGAGGGCATCGTCGGCGTTGTTCTGGACCGCCTTCATGATGTGTTCGGCACTCTGGGTTTCAAGCAGGGCCTCCTGCTCCATGACGGTTCTGCCAAACTGGTTGATGACGTCGCCGTATTCAAACAGGAACACGTCGCACATGCCTTTCAGGCGGCTGAGCATGTCGCGGCCGCTGAGGCGGTCGTTCAGGTGGTCGAGTACCGACTCCGGCAGCACGTTGGTCGAGGTGATGCTTTGCAGCAGCTGGGCCAGGTGGCGGCGGACCATCTGGTCTTCGAGCAGGCGCTGCAGCTGGCTGCGGAAGGCTTTCTGGATATTGAGGTTTTCTTCGATTTTGTGCGGCAGACGACTGACCACGCTGTTGAGGTCGAGCCCCTTGAGCAGTTCGTTCTTGAGCGCTTTGCGGTCAAGGGTATCAATGGCGCTGCTGACCTGTTGGTTGAGTTGCGCCTGATCTTCTTCGCGCCAGAAAACGAAGTCGGGGAGCAATTCGGTTCGAAGCATCTTGATGTGCTCCTCGACCGTCATGCGCAAGCGACGCAGGGCTTCATCCTGACGGCTGGACAGCTGGCTGGCAATGAAGGTGCTCTTCATGCCGTCATCGTCGATTTCCTGATAGTTCCGATAGAGCGGTTCCAGCCATTCGCGCAGGCGCTTGGCGAGGTCGAGGTATTCGCCCCGGGCTTCTTCGAGAAACTCTGCCTTGGCGGTGTAGGCCAGGTATTCGAACAGGCTGGTCCGGAAGTTGGAGAAGTTCTTGGTTTCCTCCAGCGCCTTGATCTGGTGAGTGGCTTCGTTCTTTTCGGGAATCCGGCCGATCGCCTTTTTGAGGGCATCGACGTGTTCCCGGACGCTGCGGCTCATGTCGAGCCGGCCTTCCTGAATCAGCTTGAGCAGCAGGTAGTTGAGCGCCGACACCTTGAAGACCCGGTCTTTGGTGATGTGGAAGCCATAGTGCTCGATTTTTTGTTCAAAGTTGGCGAGCTCTTCCTTTTTCTGCTTGGAGCTCAGCACGTCCCACTGGTTGATGACCCAGAAGGCACGTTGCAGCACCCGCTTGCGCTGACTGTGGATTTCCGCCAGCAACTCGATTTCCTCGCCTTCCAGCAGGTGGAATACCTTCATGGCGATGACGAACGCCTTGGCGTCATTTTCGACGTAGGTTTTGGTGACCTTGCGATGACGGGGGTTGACGACGCCCAGCCCGGGCAAATCGACCAGCACGACGTTTTCGGGAATATTGACGTCGGCCAGATAAATCTCGGCCTGATTGACGAACAGCACGTCCGGATAATCTTCCGTCACGTAGTTGGGCAGTTCATCCAGGGTAATTTCCTTGGTGGCGCCGCTCAGTTTTTCCCAGCCTTCGATCAGGGTTTTAAGCTCCTCGAAGAATTTCTGTTTGTTGAACGAGCCATACTGGGCACGTTGCCGTTCGATATCGCTGCCAAGGCGGGCCAGCACTTCAGCCTTGCCGAGCGACCGGTAGGTTTCCGGATTGGTGCGTAATTCCTTGGAAAGCTCTTCGAGATACAGATCCTTCAGCTCTGTCCGTTCGGCCTCGGTCAGGTAGGAAATGACCGCCTTGTTGCTGCGGCCCTTGCGGATCAGGGTCGGGATGGCCGTGAGCGATTTGGTCGCTTGCGGGAGGATGTCGTCGCCCAGCACTGCATTGATGATGGTGCTCTTGCCGGCGGAAAAGGCGCCGAGAAAGGCCACCGGGAATTCCGGCGATTTAAGTCGCTCCAGCCACGAGCGCTTGCGATTGAGGAAATATTTGAAGTCTTCCGAGACATCCAGATACGGCGATGCTGCATCGAAGACTTCAAACAGACGGTTAAACGCCTTGATGTAATTGTTGTAATCGGCCTCTTTCATCGCCTCGTCTTCCTGTAATTCACCAACCGTCTGTTTGGCGCCGAAATAGGGGCGCCGACGGGCGTTAGTTTACCATCGATATACATCAAGCCTCGGGGCCCCGAGGCGTCCGGCTGTCCCAATCAGGGAGGCCACAAAAAAGCAAACCCGCCATCGGGCGGGTTTGCTTGGGTCGGTAACGTTCAAGTTACGCTTGATGATGCGTGAGCTCAGTCACCCATCCAGCGCAGTTCAACACGACGGTTCTTGACGCGCCCTTCTTCGGTCTTGTTGTCCGCGATCGGGTATTCAGTACCGTAACCCTTGGCGTAAAGGTTGTTGGTCACACCCTTCTTGCGCAGGTACTGGGCAACCGATTCAGAACGACGCTGGGACAGGTGCAGGTTGTGCTGCTCCTTGCCCTTCTTGCCTTCAAAGCTCGCGTAGCCTGCGACTTCGATGTCTTTCTTGGCCGGGAAAGCCACCAGCTGTTCGGTGACACCGTCCAGAATGGTCTTGGCGCCTTCGGTCAGTTCGGCAGAATCATAATGGAAGTTCACACCGCGCAGTTCCATCACGATCGGGCAGCCCTGATCGTCAACCTTGGTGCCGGCAGCAGTGCCCGGGCACTTGTCGTCACAGTCGTTGACGCCGTCAGCATCGGTATCGCGGGTTGCGCAATCGTCGGCTGCAACAGGGGCGGCGGCAGCGCCGGGCTTGTCGCCGAACGGAACAACGAAACCCAGGTTGACCAGGAAGTCATTGAACACGTCGGTGTTGCCCGGCCAGTTGCTGGCAGCCGTGTCACCCCGGTAGCGGACATCGCCACGCAGCAGGAAGTTGTCGGCCAGTTCGTAGGTCGCACCGGCGCCGGCTTCGAAGATGAAGGACGAAGTCTGCTTGCCGGTTACATTGTTCTGCTTGGCGGGAACGCCTGCGAATGAACCGCCCCAGCTGGTGTTCATGCCACCCATCGCGAAGACCGCGTAGGGGGAGAACGTGTCACGCATGAAGTAGTACTGCAGATCGACCGTACCGCCGGTAAAGTTGGTCGAACCGTGATCCCAGGTGCCGGTGTGGTTCAAGCCGGGCTGATAGGCAGCGCCCAGCTGCGGCAGACCGTTGTTGGTCAGGTTCTGCCAGAAGCCCCTGACTTCAACGTTGAAGTATTCGTTGATGATCTTACCCAGGGCCAGACCGGCACCCCAGCCGCCCTGAGCATTGCGGGCGCCGGCAGGCTGGATGAAGGTACCGAACGGGGCCGCATAGAAGCGGTCATCGTTGAAAGCGCCGGCACTGGACGGAGCCGCGCTGGCAGTCGATTCAGAGGTATCGGCGGCCGCATAGCCAGCATCAGTGCCCGCAACGGAGGTATCCACCGGGGTCGTTTGGTCGGCATGAGCGACGGAAAGACCCGTCAAGCCTGCCAGGCTCAAAGCCAGAAAGGTTTTTTTAGACATCGTTAGCTCCCAATTAGCCCAAATAACAACAACTGTTGAGAAATCCGCAACACGCTGCATCTTATCTGTTGCTGACAAGCCTTGCAACCGTATTTTTGTGTGTTTAAAGGTACAGCGGGATATCTAGGCGATATTACCTATGACCTATGGAAGAACGATGGGTAGAAACTGATTTCCGAGCGACTTATTGGGTTATTCGACGGTATGGGTGCCGAAACAGCACGTGAAGGTACTACCCTTACCGACTTCGCTGGCGATTCTGAATTCAGCGTCATGCCGTGCCATCACATGCTTGACGATAGCCAGGCCAAGACCGGTTCCGCCCGGGCCGCGGCCGGCCTCTACCCGATAGAAGCGTTCGGTGAGCCGGGGCAGGTATTGGGGGGCGATGCCGGGACCTGTGTCACTCACCTCGAAGCACAGTCGATCCCCCTTTCGGTACCAGCGCAGGGTGACACTATCGTTATGGCCGCAATATTTCAGCGCATTCTGGACCAGATTGGAAAACGCGCTGCGCAACTCCTGCTCACCGCCGATCAGGCCCTCTGTGGTGTCAATCTGTAAATGCAGCGTAGGCTTGTCCTCAATCGACTGCTCCAGTGCCTCCATGTAAACGGTATGCAGCATGGCCGGGATATCGACCGGCCGTCTGGGAATGGGGTGGGAGGCGGTTTCGAGTCGGGTCAGCGTCAGCAGGTCATCGATCAGCGTCTGCATGCGCAAGGTCTGTTCCTCAATGCGGCGGAAGGTCCGTGCGTGAGCGTCAGAGAATTGATCGGCGTGGTCGACCAGCGATTCGATGTAGCCGCGAATGACAGTCAGGGGCGTGCGCAACTCATGTGACACATTCGCCACAAAATCGGTGCGTACCCGCTCCATGAAGCGTAACTGGGTGACATCCTGAGCCAGTAGCAAACGCAGATCCTCGCCGTAAGGCACGATGCGGATTTCGAGCAGCGTATTCTCGGTGATTGGGGAAGGAATGCCGACGGTACCGCCAAAATCCGCTGCATGCAGGTAGCGGGCAAAGTTCGGGGACCGAATCAGATTGCCGATGGGCTGGCCGATATCGCTGCGGCGCAGACCCAAAAGCTGTGCGGCGGCCTCGTTGAACCAGTCGATCTGATCACCGCCACTCAGCACCACGGTTGCATCGGGCAACGCCGCGGTGGCCGTACGAAAACGGTCCAACATCTTGATGAGCTGTTTTTTCCGACGTCGATTGCGGCGCCGCAGGCGAAAAATCAGGTAATAAATTTCTTCCCAGATGCCCGCCGCCTGAGGCAGTGCGTTGGTTTTGCCGCCCCGCAACCAGTCCAGAAGCCGATTGGCATGCACCAGATGGTGCGACAGATAGACCAGCACCACGATCCACACCATCAACAGTGGGTGATGGAACAGCTTGCCCAGAAACACGCCGACCAGCAAGGCGACAAAGATCAGCGAAAGCTCGGAGCGCCAGGGATTCAGCATGACGGGGGAACGTGGGGCGAGTCAGGTTAGCGATCAGGCGATGGCCGGGAGAGCGGGCGTAGGGGCAAACAGCACATCAACCAGTGGGCGGGGTCGTTCAACGCCGCGAATGGCGAAGCTGAGCAAAACTCAGTGCAGCGAGCCCCAGGAAGCAGAGCAGAACCCAGGCCGGCATGCTCAATCCCAGCAGAGTCCAGTCCACTTTGGCGCAATCGCCGGTCCCCGAGAGCATCGCCTTGAGGGTATCGGACAGCGGAAAATACTCAAACATGTAGGACAGGCCGGGGCCGCAAGCCGGGACCTCGTCGGCCGGCAGATGCTGAATCCAGACATGGCGGCCGGAAATGCCGGCACCCGCCAGCGCGGTGAAACCGCCAAGCAGCGCATAGGCGCGGATTCCGCGGGCGCCGGGGTTGTGCAGGACAGCCGCCAGCATCACCAGGGCAACGGCAAGAATCATCAGCCGTTGCGAAATGCATAAAGGGCAAGGTTCCAGTCCACTTGCGAACTGGAAATAAAGTGCGGTCAACAGCAGACCGGCACAGAACAGAAAGCCCAGCAGAAACCACTGGCGGGCACTCAGCTTGTCCATCGACAACTCCATTCTAAGTATGCAAACAGGGGCAACGGTTACGGTTGATCCAGCCGCATCCCGACCTTCATGATGACCTGAAATTGTGTCACCTTGCCACCGCGGACCTGCCCTCGAGTTTCCACCACCTGAAACCAGTCGACCGGGTGGCGGGCTTGGGCGGCCTTTTCAAGGCCATTGCGGATGGCATCATCACTGCTCAGGCTGGAGGTGCCGACGATCTCGAGCATCTGATAGGCGGGTTCATGGGGCATACGCGGACCTCGCTGTGGAAGACGACAGAGTTTGAATGGAAAGCGGGCAATCGGGCAACCGGCATCGGCAAGGCCGTCAGCCGGGGGTATTAGTTTCGACCCAGCGGTTGCCGCTGGCCAGTGATTCTTTCTTCCAGAACGGCGCCCGGTGCTTCAGCGCCTCGATCAGGAAGCTGCAAGCCTGCAACGCCGCTGCGCGGTGAGCCGACCAGACGGCTACCAGCACGATGGGTTCATCGGGATACACCTCGCCGACGCGGTGGATGACCAGCGTTTCTAGCACCGGCCAGCGTGTCCGGGCCTCATCGACGATGCGGCCCAGTTCACGTTCCGTCATGCCGGGGTAGTGCTCCAGCCACAAGCGGGTGACCGAGTTGCCCTCGTTGAAGTCGCGCATGGTGCCGACAAAAATGCTGGTGGCGCCGTACTGTCCGGCCCGCAGAGAAGCCCCGGCTTGATGTCGCAGCACTTCGGCATAAGGCTCGAACGGTGTTTCCCGCAACTCGATCACCGCTCAGCCTCCCGTGACCTTGGGAAAAAAGGCCACCTCATCGCCATCCCGGACCGGGGTAGTGGCGTGGGCATACTCCATGTTTACGGCGCACAAGAGCTGATCCGGCAAGGGCCGGCCGGCATCGACCGCCTTCCAGACATCTGTCACGGTGGCGATGCCGTCGGCAGACAAGTGCTCTTCGATCCGTCCCAGTGTTTCTCTCAAGCTGGCGAAATAGCGTACCCGTATGGACATGGCAGTAGTTCCGATTATGGTTGGGACATGGCGTCGGGCATCAGTCGGGTGAACACCTGATCCGGTACCCGCAAGCCTGCGGCCAGTCGATCATGCTGCTCCGCACTGCAGAGCCACGCCGGCCGTGTGCTGCCGGCCAGCACGCGGGGCAACGCCGCATCGACGAGTCCCGCCGTCACGGCCGCCGGGACCGAGAGCGTTCCCGCCGGCACGGGAGCGGATTTAACCAGCAGCAGCTGCCCGGCGTCGAGCACCCCGGCCAGCCAGGCCGCCAGACTGTCCGACGTCATGGTCCAGGATTCGACAATGGCGGGCCCGCGGAGCTCGTCCAACTCCGGCACCCAGACCACGGCACGGCCGTCGGAGAGCGCGGGGTCGATGTCCTGCACCCGGCGACAGATCAGGAGGTCTGGGCACAGGCCCTGCAACATCCGGCCGAACTGGCCCATGGCGGTCACCGCCATCGCATGGGCGGTGGCATCGGAAAAGCGCCAGCGCTGCTGAGCCGCCCGAACGGCATCGGCGAACGGTCCGCCGCCGGGCACGATCACCCGCGGACCCCGTGCCAGCGCAGCCAGCCACTGGGGCAAGGTATCGCCGGCGTAGAAACTGCCGCCGAGCTTAACGACCCAGAGAGCGGGCACGGTCGCCGCGGCTGCGGAATTGATCCAACAGGTGCAGCAAGGCCGCCGCCTTGTGATGGCACTCCTGATATTCCTGTTCGACCTCCGAGTCTGCAACCAGCCCGCCGCCGGCCCAGAACCGCATCTGCTGATCGGAGTGCACCAGCGTGCGGATGGCGATGTTGCTGTCCATGTGGCCATCAAAACCCACATAGCCGATCGATCCGCAGTACAGCCCCCGACGGTCGGGTTCGAGTTCCTCGATGATTTCCATCGCCCGGATCTTGGGCGCGCCCGTGATCGACCCGCCGGGAAAGCAGCCGCGCAACAGGTCCATCGGGCCCTGACCGCTGGCGAGTCGACCGCGGATGGTGCTGACCATGTGATGCACCGTCGCATAGCTTTCGATCTCGAACAGGCGCGGCACGTGGACGGAACCCGGCTCGCAATTCTTGCCGATATCGTTGCGCAACAAATCGACGATCATCAGGTTCTCGGCCCGGTCCTTGAGGCTGTCCTTGAGTTCAAGTACCTGCATGGCATCGGTCACGACATCCTGGGTGCGGGGTCGGGTACCCTTGATCGGCTTGGTTTCGACCTCGCCCTGCGCCACCTTGATGAAGCGCTCCGGTGAAGAGGACAGCACTTGCACCGAGGGATAGTTGAGGTAAGCGCTGAAGGGCGCCGGGTTGTAGGTGCGCAGATACTGATAGGCCACCCAGGGGTTGCCCCGGCATGGCGCCGAAAAGCGCATCGCCAGATTTACCTGATAGCAGTCGCCTTCGGCAATGTAGCGCTGGACCCGCTGGAAAGCCTCGGCGTAGCCCTCCCGGCTAAAATTGGCCGTGACCTCCGCCAGCGTTTCGAAATCGTCCTGCTGCCAGCCGAGTGTCTGAATCTGGCTGAAGGCCTTGACCAGATGCGGCCAGCGCTGCTCCAGCGAAGAGCTCCGGTCCTGCCCCACCAGATAGCTGCGGCGTTCGACATGGTCGACGATCACGCACCACTCATACAGGCCGACCATCATGTCCGGCAGGTTCTCGCGGTCAACGGCGTGTTCCGGCAATTTTTCCAGCCGGCGCGCGAGGTCATAGCCGAAATAGCCGATGGCCCCGCCGCAGAATGGCAGGTCGCGCAGGGGTTTGGTCACCGGTCCCAACGCGGCCTGAATCAGGGAGAAGGGGTCGTCGGGTGACAGGCGCGTGGTCGAGCCCTCGCGGATCTCGGTCAGCCCGCCCCGGGTAACCAGGGTCTGGACTGGATCGGCGGCCAGGATATCGTAGCGGCCTTGGCGGCTGTGCGGGAAACCGCTGTCCAGAAACACCGACCAGCGGCGATCGGCCCAGGGCAGAAACAGGGCGGCGCTGTCCTCAAAATAGGGAAGCTCCTGGAGACGCATCATCAAGGGGTACATCCGGTTGACTGCTGAAGGGCTAGTCTAGCCACTGCTGCCGCCGGACCGCAATCTGCGGCGACGAAATCCGTCGCGTCCGGCACCGCATCAAAGCAGGTACCAAAGTCCACATACGGCCGCTGCAGGCGCAGGGCCAGTGTTTCGATCAGAAAGCGTCCGATGCCCGCCCCGACCAGGGGTGCGTGCGGGCCGATCAATCCGCGCGACAGCTGCACCTCGACCGCCTCGCGCAGGCGCATGAGTTGGCGTTCGCGCAGATACAACGCCAGCGCTGCCCAGTCCCGGTCGTCAAAGTCCTCGGCATCATGGCCGAATTGTCGGGCCAGGCGCTGACGGCTGCCGGCAGCGGTCTTGGCGCCCTGATCCGCGGCCGGAAACTGATCACCCGGCTCGGGCAGTTCCCCGGTCAGCCGATAGATATCGGCAGTGGTGGCAAACACCTCTGCCATCGCTGGCGCCCAGTGCCCGCCCAGTGGCACACGCTCGGCTACTGTCATGGCGGGGGTGCGGGCGACGCCGGTATAGACCAGCTCATCGTGCCGCATTCGCTCGCTATCGGTATAGCCGCGGTGTTGCGGCGTATGGTTGGCGATCGGCAACAGATCGGCGGTGGTGCTGCCGACGTCGATGAACAGCGCCGCAGGATGGCGT
This sequence comes from uncultured Methylococcus sp., assembly GCA_964344495.1. Taxonomy (GTDB): domain Bacteria; phylum Pseudomonadota; class Gammaproteobacteria; order Methylococcales; family Methylococcaceae; genus UBA6136. The sequence goes on along the minus strand of CAYFNI010000040.1, from coordinate 2,341 downwards.
TGCGCCACCCACAGGCCGCTGGCGAGCCAATTGGCTGACGCCACCCGCAGGGTATCGGCTTCGGACAACTGTTCGGCCGGCAGCAGCCGATGCACACCGGCGAAGAGCCACACCGGCACCCCTGCGAACCGGTGCTGCATGCGTTCGGTCAGGGCAAGTACGCCGGCGCTGCGGTTGGGGAAATGGTCGGCCAGTTCACCCGTCATGGTGACCGCGTGACAGCTCGGCCGAGGACCCGGCAGCGCCGCCAGGATGCGATCCAGCGCGGCATCCAGCTGGTCAAGCCCGCGCCAGAGGGGGCAGGCCTCCTGACGGGCAAAGGCGATGCGGCCTGCGGCGTCAAGCCCGACCGCCTTGAGGTGTGCACCACCGATATCCCAGCCCATGATCTGCACGCTCATGCCGGCATGCTCCAGCGGGTTTCGACCGGGCGCAGCGGGCGTGCGATGGGCGCGGGCAAAGTGCCGGTTTGCCAGAGGTCGATGACCAGCCGCGCCGGATTGAGGCCCAGCGCCCGTTTAAGGCCGGGGTAGGACGAGGTCAGGCGCGGGTTGATCTCAAGTACAAACACGCCGTCCGGCGTCTGGATCAGGTCGACGCCGGCATAGCCCCAGAGATCTGGCATCGCGGACGCGATGTCGCACGCGAGTTCGGCAAAGGTGCCAGCGTGGTCAGGCACGGCATTGACCACGCAGCCCGTCAGCACGAAGGTATCTGCCTGGATCTCGATCTGTTGACGGTTGACGCTGAGCAGCCTCGCCTGTCCGTGGGCGAACAGAACGGACAGGCTGAGCGCAGTGCCATCCAGCAGCGGCTGGATCACCCACAGGCCCGCGGGCGTGTGGGAGCGGAATGCGTGCCGGTCGGCGGCCGTGCGGAGCAGACGGATGCCTTCGCAGCCGACGCCATCGTCGGGTTTGGCCACCAGTGGCGGGTCCTCTGGCAGGGCATCCGTGGCGGCCATAAGCCGGCTGGGGACGACGGGAATGTCGGCTTGTGCCAGCGTGTGCAGGGTGCGGTATTTGCTGGCGGCGATACGGACCCCGGCCGCGCCGGTCGTCAGCAGGGGAACGCCGAACGCCTCGATCCGTTCACAGAGCCGCTCAAGCTCGCCGTCGGTTTCCGGCGCGATCGGCCACACGGCATCGACCTCGTTCAGAGCGGTCATCAGGCCTTCAAGGGGCGGCCGATCAGTCGTGGTGAACCGCCATTCCAGCGATGGATGCGCGGGGGCGGTATCGGCCAGTTGCGCGTCGCGGATCGACAGCAGGCGGACGTCGGGCAGTTCGCAGCAGTCCGCCAGCAGCGCCTTGAGCATGGCGTCACCCTCGCGGATCAGTTCGGGCGCGGGATCCCCGGGCAGACAGCCGGCGGTGATATATTCGAAGACCAGTATTCGCATCGGTTCCAAAGTTGTGGACATCATTCCAGTCATTGATCTCATGGACGGTCAGGTGGTTCATGCACGCCGCGGGCAGCGCGACCAGTACCAGCCCCTGCAATCGCCGCTCAGCCCTGATGCAGAGCCTCGATCCGTGCTGGCGGGTTTGCTTGGACTGGCCCGCTTCCGCACGGTCTATGTCGCTGATCTCGATGGGTTGATGGGCAAGACGCCCCAGTTTGCCTTGGTGGACGGTCTGGTCAAGGCCTTTCCCGCAATCACGTTCTGGCTGGATTGCGGCCAGCCGGTCGCGCAGTGGCCTCAGGCGCTGGCCGGCGTGGTGCCCATCATCGGCAGCGAGTCTCTGACGGAGGCGACACTCGCGAGCTTGGCGTGTCAGCCCACCGGTTTCATTCTATCGCTGGATTTTCGCGATGGCGTGTTGCTGGGGCCGCCCAGCCTGCTGGCACGTCCGGCGTTGTGGCCGGAGCGGGTCATTCTGATGAATTTGTCCCGGGTGGGCAGCTTCGATGGACCCGACAAGGGGATGGCGGAGCGCTTCATCCGGATGTGTCCAGGCCGGCAGTATGTGGTCGCGGGCGGGGTCCGCCGGGATGACGATCTGGATCAGTTGCAGGCCATCGGCGCAGCCGGGGTGCTGGTGGCCAGTGCCCTGCATCACGGCGGGCTAAGTCCGGATCGGCTGGCCGCGAGACTCCAAAACCCTGACTGAGCATACGGCGCTGGCGCCTGAATTCAGGCCAAAAAAAACCGCTACACCAGCACAGCGCCGGCGTAGCGGTTTTGGCGTCGCCTCTTACTTGTGAGCGGCGAAGGGGTGCTCGACCTGACCCTTCTGCTTCACAACGTCAGCTGCCTTCGGCTCGCCAGCAACGGCGCGCTTGATGGACAGCTTGGTGGCTTCGTAGTTGTAGTCCTGGATCTTGGCGTCGTCTTCAG
>CAYFNI010000039.1:7192-19673 GCA_964344495.1 uncultured Methylococcus sp. | reverse complement strand
GTGCAGTGGTTCTCGGTGTATCCGACGAGCCGGGGCTTCTGAGCACCCACATCCACTCCGACGGCCAGTATCAGGATTTGCTCTACGTCCCCAATGTTGCGGCCGAGCACCCCGAAGCCGAGGCCTCTTCGCGCTATCTCAAGATGCAGGGCAATGAAGTCTTCAAGGTGGCTGTGAATACCCTCGGTCGCATCGTCGATGAGACGCTGGAGGAAAACGGTTTAGAAAAATCCGACATCGATTGGCTGGTGCCACATCAGGCCAACATCCGCATCATCACCGCGACGGCCAAGAAGCTCAGAATGTCGATGGACCAGGTTGTGGTCACCGTCGAGAAACAGGGCAACACCTCCTCGGCATCGATTCCGCTGGCGCTGGACGAGGCCATTCGCGACGGCCGCATCCAGCGCGGCCAGACGGTCCTGATGGAAGCCTTCGGCGGCGGATTTGCCTGGGGTTCGGCGCTGTTGCGTTACTGAGAACGAGGAATTCAAAACATGCGCGTTGATCAAACGCTGGCGTTCATCTTTCCGGGACAGGGCTCTCAGTCCGTCGGCATGCTGGTCGAACTGGCCGGGCAAGAGCCGGTTGTCGAGGCCACTTTTGTCGAAGCCTCGGATGTTCTGGGTTATGACCTCTGGGATCTGGTCAAGCACGGTCCCGAGGAACGACTCAATGCGACCGAGTTCACCCAGCCTGCCATGCTGGCAGCTGGCGTGGCGGCATGGCGCGTCTGGTGCGAGCACACCGCGATCCGTCCAGCCTGGATGGCGGGCCACAGCCTCGGGGAATACACCGCACTGGTCTGTGCGCAGAGTCTTGATTTTCACGATGGTTTGCGGCTGGTGACCCAGCGGGCCCAACTGATGCAGCAGGCTGTGCCGGCCGATGTCGGCGCCATGGCGGCCGTGCTCGGCTTGGAAGATGATCAGGTGGTGGCCGTTTGTGAACAGGCCAGTGAGGGCGGGTTGATCGTCAAGGCCGCCAACTTCAATGCGCCCGGCCAGGTGGTGATCGCCGGCCATCGCGATGCTGTGACCCGCGCCACCGAGCTTGCCAAGGCAGCCGGAGCCAAGCGTGCGGTTATCCTGCCGGTCAGTGTCCCATCCCATTGTCCCCTGATGCAGCCCGCCGCTGAGCGGTTCCAGTCGCTGCTGCAGCAGGTGAACTTCGCGGTACCGGTTACGCCGGTGCTGCACAATGTCGATGTGAACCGGCATGCGGAGGCCGAAGCCATCCGGCACGCGCTGGTCAGTCAGTTGTCCGGTTCCGTGCGCTGGGCTGAATCGGTCCGTGCAATGGCCGACGCGGGCGTCCACCGCTTCATCGAGTGTGGCCCGGGTCGTGTCCTGGCAGGCCTCAACAAACGCATCGTCCCGGACGCGCAGACCGAGACGATTTTCGACACCGCTTCTCTACTCAAGGCAAAAGGTCTCGTTCAATGAGTGCACCCCTCGCAATTGTCACCGGCGCCAGCCGGGGTATCGGCAAGGCCATCGCCGAGCGTCTGGCCGGCGACGGCTTTTTCGTGGTTGGAACCGCCACCAGCGACAGCGGCGCGTCGGCCATCACCGTTTATCTGGAAGAGGCGGGGCTCACTGGCGTGGGACGTGTACTCAATGTCACCGAACCGGGAGCCATCGAAACGTTCATCGATGACGTCAGCGAAGCCTTCGGAACCCCGGCCGTGCTGGTCAACAATGCCGGCATTACCCGGGACAACCTGCTGATGCGCATGAAGGACGACGAGTGGGATGACATTCTTCGCACCAATTTGACCTCGATCTTCCGGCTCAGCAAGGCCTGCATGCGGGGCATGATGAAGGCGCGTCATGGCCGCATCGTCAACATCACCTCGGTGGTGGGCGTCACAGGCAATGCCGGGCAGACCAACTATGCCGCCGCCAAGGCTGGCATCATCGGCTTCACCAAATCCCTGGCCAAGGAAGTGGGTTCGCGCGGCATTACCGTGAATTGTGTCGCTCCCGGTTTCATCGATACCGATATGACCCGCGCCCTTTCGGACGATCAGCGTCAGGCCCTGCTGGGCAACATCCCGCTGGCCCGTCTGGGTTCTCCAGAGGAAATTGCCGGGGCGGTAAGCTTCCTGTGTTCCAAGGATGCCGGCTACGTGACGGGCGAAACCCTGCACGTAAACGGTGGAATGTATATGGCATAATGCGCCGCCTGTCATCGAGGCACCCCCGGCTGCGGACCCGTACCGGCACCTGACAGGCAGCATGATGGTCATCGAAACCTTTGTGTGAGCAGGGTTTCAATTTAAAATCACATGACTTCAAAAAACCGACGTAACGACTGAGGACTAAAAATGAGCGATGTAGCAGAGCGTGTTAAGAAAATCGTGGCAGAACAACTGGGCGTCAAGGACGAAGTGACCAATGAAGCGTCTTTCGTTGACGACCTGGGTGCCGATTCCCTCGACACGGTCGAACTGGTCATGGCACTCGAAGAAGAATTCGAATGCGAAATTCCGGACGAAGATGCCGAAAAAATCACCACGGTTCAACAGGCCATCGACTACATCACCAAGAACGTCTGATCCGTCAGAACGTCAAACCCCGCTGGTCTCCTGGGCAATGCGGGGTTTTTACTGTGAGTGTGTGCGAGAACCTTTAGGCTGGGACGTGGGGTCGTGAGTAAAAGACGAGTCGTGGTGACGGGGATGGGCGCCGTATCCCCAGTGGGATTGTCGGCAGCTGAGTCCTGGGACAGTGTGTTGAAGGGCAAAAGCGGCATCGCGCCGCTGGACGTCTTCGACGTATCCGAATTCTCAACCCGGATTGGTGGAAGCGTCCGGAATTTCGACATTACCGATTACATCAGCGACAAGGAAGCCAAGAAAATGGATGTCTTCATCCATTACGGCTTGGCAGCTGGTTGTCAGGCGTTCGAGCACTCGGGCATCGAGGTGACTGAAGCCAACGCCGATCGTATCGGTGTGGCTATCGGTGCGGGTATCGGCGGTATCACCGGCATTGAGAACGGGCATAACTCGTTCCTCAAGGGTGGGCCGCGACGGATCTCACCCTTCTTCGTGCCCAGCAACATCATCAACATGATTTCGGGCAACCTCTCGATCAAGTACGGGCTCAAGGGTCCCAACTTCGCGATTGTCACAGCCTGTACTACCGGGACCCACAACATCGGTGAAGCGGCCCGGGTCATCGCCTATGGCGACGCCGATGTGATGGTGGCCGGCGGTGCCGAAATGGCCACTTCGCCGACGTCGCTGGGCGGTTTCGCGTCGGCCAAGGCCCTTTCCCGCCGCAACGATGAACCCTTGCTGGCCAGTCGGCCTTGGGACCGTGACCGGGACGGATTTGTCCTGAGTGACGGGGCAGGTGTCGTGGTGCTTGAAGAGCTGGAGCATGCCCGCCAGCGCGGTGCCACGATTTACGCCGAACTGGTTGGTTTCGGCATGAGCGCCGATGCCTATCACATGACCCAGCCGCCGGCCGGCGGCGAAGGCGCGGCGCGCTGCATGCAGCACGCCCTGCGCGACGCCGGACTCAATCCCGAGCAGATCGACTATATCAACGCGCATGGCACCTCCACCCCGGCGGGCGATGTAGCCGAGACCCAGGCAGTCAAGTCTGTACTGGGTGACCATGCTTACCGGGTGGCCGTGAGTTCGACCAAGTCCATGACTGGACACATGCTCGGCGCTGCGGGTGGCATTGAAGCCATCTTCTCGGTACTCGCGCTGCGCGATCAGATTATTCCGCCGACCATCAATCTGGATAACCCCGATCCGGAGTGTGACCTCGACTATGTCCCGCACCACGCGCGCGAGATGAAGCTCGAGTACGTGATGTCGAATTCCTTCGGCTTCGGCGGTACCAACGGGACGGTTATTTTCAAGAAATACGGCTAGGCCGCCGCATGGGCCGGTGGCGACAGGCCTCCCGGTGAGCCGGGCGCTGAGGGCAAATGCATGCTGATGCGGGTCAATGGCGTTCCCCTGGATACGGTCGCGGTGCTCGATCGCGGCTTTCAATATGGCGACGGGGTCTTTACGACCCTCGCCGTGCAGGACGGCATTCCGCTGTTACTCGATGCCCATCGGGCGCGTCTGCGGCGTGATGCCGCAACCCTCGGCATTCCCTGGCTTGATGACGCTGGCTTGAGGGAGGACATCCGTGCGCTGCTGCGACAGCAGCCCGACGGAATCCTCAAGATCCAGCTCACGCGCGGCCAGGGTGGACGAGGCTATCGTCCGCCGCACCCGGTGCTGCCCACCCGGGTTGTCTCCCTTTATCCGTCCGCCAATTACCCCCCGGCCTACGCCAGCGAAGGCGTGTTAGTGCGCTACTGCGATCAGCGCTTGGGTACCCAGCCGACGCTGGCGGGACTCAAGCACATGAACCGGCTGGAGCAGATTCTGGCGCGCGCCGAGTGGAGCGATGGCCCGGAGGCCGAGGGGCTGATGCTGGATCAGGACGGGCTGGTGGTCGAAGGGACCATGACCAACCTTTTCATGGTCCGGCAGGGGTGTTTGCTGACGCCCCGACTGGATCGCTGTGGTGTCAGCGGGGTGATGCGTGAAACACTCTGGGCGGGTGCGCAGGCGCTGGGTGTGGAGGTGCGTGAAACCCGCCTGTCCACCGCTGATCTGGCTCAGGCCGAGGAGGTCTTTGTCTGCAACAGTGTCATCGGTCTGTGGCCGGTGCGGCAGCTGGCGGGTCAGCACTATGCAGTGGGTCGCGTAACGCGGAGGATGGCCGAATGGCTGAAACTGAAACTGCAGGCCGAGCGCGACGCCGGCTTCTGACCCTGGCCGGCTGGCTGGTTGTCGGGCTGGTGCTGCTGGTCTGGATCTACCTCGATTACCGCGTCAGTGTGGATAGCCCGTTACCTATCCGGCAGCCGGTCTCGCTGACAATCAAGAAAGGGCAGGGCATTGGGGCGGTCACACAGGACTTGCGTCAACGGGGCATCGTGGCCGAACCCGTCTGGATTCGGTTGCTGGCACGGGTGCAGGGCGTCAGTCAGCAACTCAAGTACGGCGAGTATGAACTGTCACCCGGTCTGACGCAGCGCGGATTGCTGGATATGATCGTCAGCGGCCGTACCCGCCACCTGCCGGTCACCATCATCGAAGGCTGGACGTTCAGGCAGATGCGCGCCCTGTTGGCCCAGCACCCGGGCCTGCGGCAGGAAACGGCCGATAAAACACCGGAGGAGATCATGACCTTGGTTGGTATGCCGGGCCGGCCTCCGGAAGGCCAATTTTTCCCCGACACGTATTTCACCAGTCGTACCACCAGCGATCTGGATATCCTCAGGCAGGCGCACCGCAAGATGCAGTCCCTGCTGGCGGCCGAGTGGGCCGCCCGGGCGCCCAATTTGCCGCTGGCATCACCCGAGGACGCCCTGACCTTGGCCTCCATCGTCGAGAAGGAAACCGGCCGTGACGAGGAGCGCCCGGCGATTGCCGGGGTGTTTGTGCGTCGCCTGCAGCAGGGCATGCGTCTGCAAACCGACCCGACCGTGATCTACGGCATGGGGGACTTGTTCAAGGGCAATCTGCGCAAGGACGACCTGCGCCGCGACACGCCGTACAATACCTACACCCGGGCCGGCCTGCCGCCCACTCCGATCGCCCTGCCCGGGCGCCGGGCCCTGCATGCGGCCCTGCATCCGGCCGAAGGCACAGCGCTCTATTTTGTCGGCAAGGGCGATGGCAGCCACGTTTTTTCGACGACGCTGGACGAACATGAACGCGCTGTCGATCACTACCAGAGGCACCGTTGAGGATGCAGCCCCGATTCATCACACTCGAAGGCGGCGAAGGCGTCGGCAAGACCACCAATCTGGCCTTCATCGAGAACTACCTGCAGCAGCGGGGCGTCCCGCTTATCCGTACGCGGGAACCGGGCGGAACGCCGTTGGGTGAGCGCCTCCGCGGGTTGCTGCTGGAGGACCATGCCGTCGACCCGACGGCCGAGTTGTTGATGGTGTTCGCGGCCCGGGCGCAACACCTGCAACAGGTGATTCGTCCGGCGCTGGCGGCGGGGCGCTGGGTCCTCTCGGACCGGTTCACCGATGCCAGCTACGCCTATCAGGGCGGTGGGCGGGGCATGGATACGGCCGTGATTGGTGCGCTCGAAAACTGGGTGCAACGCGGCTTGCAGCCGGATCTGACACTGTTGCTCGATACCCCGGTCGACATCGGCATGGCCCGCGCGCGCGCGCGCGGCGCCGCCGATCGGTTTGAATCGGAAAATTTTGCCTTCTTTGAGCGGGTGCGGTCGGCCTATCTGGATCGGGCTCACCAGGCGCCGAACCGTATCAAGCTGATCGATGTGAGCGGCGATCTGGTCGATATTCAGGCCGAGATCGCGCGACACCTCGACTCGCTGCTGCAGGGCGCCGCATGACGACCCTCCTGCAGCCGGTCTACCCCTGGCTGGAGGCCGCCTGGGCGCTCCTGCAGCAATACCGCCTGACCGATCGTCTGCCGCATGCGCTGCTGCTGCAAGGTCCGGCCGGGTTGGGCAAGACCGCCCTGGCACAGGCACTGGCCGCGCGGCTCCTATGTCGGGGTGACGCGGTCTATGCCTGTGGTCAGTGCCCGGGGTGTCGGCTGTTCATGGCCGGCACGCATCCGGATTTTCTGCTCATCGGCCCGGAAGAGTCAGGCAAGGTCGTCAAGGTGGATCGGGTGCGGAAGCTGATTGCTGATCTTGAACTCAAGCCGCACTATGGCGGCCATCGCATCTCCGTGATCGAGCAGGCCGACTGGATGAACCTCAGCGCAGCCAATGCACTGCTCAAAACCCTTGAGGAACCGGCCCCCGGCAATCTGATCGTACTGGTGTCAGAGCAACCGAGCCGCTTGCCGCCAACCATTCTCAGTCGTTGCCATAAGCTCTCTATCCAGCCGCCCACGCATCGCGAAGCGGCAGACTGGCTCCGCACCCAGCGACCGGATTGTGTCGCCGAGGTCCTGTTGAGTGCGGCCGATGGCTCACCGCTGCGAGCGTTGGCCCTCGCGGACACGGATGTCGTCAGCCGCCGTCAGGAGCGCTTTCGGGAGTTCAGCGGCGTGCTGCTGCAGCGTGAAGATCCGCTGATGGTCGCGGAACGCTGGCTGGCGGGATCGGCCGAGGAGTGTTTTGACTGGATGCTGTCCTGGCTGGCCGATCTGATGCCGCTGACGCTCATGCGTGAGCACGCAGCGCGGCGCAATCCGGATTTGTCCGCTGAATTGCAGCGACTCGCCGGTCGTCTGAATGCGCAGGTGCTGAGTGGGTTCTGGGATCAGCTTCTGAAATCGCGGCAGGCGCTGACCGGACAGGTCAACCGGCAGCTGCTGCTGGAGGAAACACTGATCCGCTGGGCGCAACTCGATGGCGCAGACGGGGGGAGGTCAATCGCGCATGGCTGACAGTCAGATCAACCAAAGCATGCTGTCCCTGAGTATTCGGGATATCAGCATCCTCAACGCTTATTACATGCCGTTCATCAAGCAGGGTGGGCTGTTCGTTCCCACGCAACGCAGCCATCGTCTGGGTGATGAAGTCATCGTGCTGCTGCACCTGATGGACGAGCCGGAGCGCACCCCGGTCGTGGGCCGGGTCGTCATGCTGGTGCCGAAACAGCTCGACACGTTGCGTCCGCGCGGCATCGTCATCCAGTTTGATGCGGTCGAGGGTCAGGCCGTCCGGCAGCACATCGAGGATTACCTGACGCGCCTGAACGCCAGCATCCAGCCGTCGCTGGCGTTCTGAACGGCCGGTCGGGCCCTACTTCACCCGCATGCCAGGCTGGGCGCCTGCATCGGGTATCAGCACGAATGGACCGCCCCGCTCGTCGCTGGCGGCCAGCACCATGCCCTCCGACAAGCCGAACTTCATCTTGCGCGGCGCCAGATTGGCCACCATGACCGTCAGCTGGCCTTCCAGCTGAGCCGGATCGTAAGCGGACTTGATGCCGGCGAAGACGTTCCGCGTTTGAGGTTCGCCGATATCCAGCGTCAGCTGCAGCAACTTGTCGGCCCCCTCCACCGCGCCGGCCTTGACGATGCGGGCGATGCGCAGATCGATCTTGCCGAAGTCCTCAATGCCAATGGTTTCGGCAATTGGCTGAATGGCGTGTTGCTGATGCTCGGCGTGGCGCTGCTGGGAATGCGGCTCAGAGGCAGCCGTGGACAGATTTTGTTTGTTGGATTCCACCAGGGCATCCAGCGCCTTGGGATCGATGCGGGTCATCAGGTGCTGGTAGGGCTGGGTGGCGGAGGGCGGCTGATCCAGATCTTGCCAGATGAAGTCGCGATCCATGCCGAAGAAGTCGCGCGCGACCCGCCGGGTCAACTGCGGCAGCAGCGGGGCGAGCAGGATCGAGAGGGCATGGAAACCCTGCAGACTGCGCGTGCAGATGGCCTGCAGCCGGGCCTGCTGTCCTTCGGCCTTGGCGACCTTCCACGGTTCCTGTTCGTTGACGTATTCGTTGATGGTGTCGGCCATCCGCATGATCTCGCGGGTGGCGCGGGCAAAGTCGCGCTTGTCATAGGCTTCGGCAATCAAGGCCGCCATATCGCGCTGCCCATCCAGCAGGGCTTTGCCGTCCGGTGTGGACCAATAGGCTGAATCCAGCCGTCCGTCCAGGTGCTTGGTTACGAAGCCGGCCGTCCGGCTGGCGATGTTCACATACTTGCCGACCAGATCGCTGTTCACGCGGGCGGCAAAATCCTCCAGGCTGAGGTCGATGTCTTCCATGCTGCCGTTCAGCTTGCAGGCATAGTAATAGCGCAGCCATTCCGGGTTCAGGTCCTGCTGCAGGTAGCTCTCCGCCGTGATGAAAGTGCCGCGTGATTTCGACATCTTCTCGCCGTTCACGGTCAGGAAGCCATGGGCGTAGATGTGGGTCGGGGTGCGGAAGTCGGAGAATTCCAGCATCGCTGGCCAGAACAGGGCATGGAAATAGAGAATGTCCTTGCCGATGAAGTGGTACAACTCGGTCTTGGTGTCCTTGTTCCAGTACTCCTCGAAGCTGAGTCCGACCCGTTCGCACAGGTGGGCGAAACTGCCCATGTAACCAATGGGGGCGTCCAGCCAGACGTAAAAAAACTTGCCGGGTGCGTCGGGGATTTCGAAACCGAAGTAGGGTGCGTCACGCGAGATGTCCCAGTCGGCCAGCCCCGCCTCGAACCACTCTGCCATTTTGTTGGCCGCTTCCGGTTGCAGGTGCCCGTCATGGGTCCAGTGCTTCAGGAAGTCTTCGCATTGCCCGAGCTTGAAGAAATAATGCACCGATTCCTTGCGCACCGGCGTCGCGCCGGACACGGCGGAGTAGGGATTGATCAGATCGGTGGGGGCATAGGTGGCGCCGCAGGCTTCGCAGGAATCGCCATACTGGTCCTTGGCGTGACAGCGTGGACATTCCCCCTTGATGAAGCGATCCGGCAGGAACATGGCCTTTTCCGGGTCATAAAACTGCTCGATGCTGCGCGACTCGATCAGCCCGTTGGCCCTCAATCGCTGGTAGATGTCGCTGGCGAACCGGCGAGTTTCCGGCGAGTGGGTGGTGTAGTAGTTGTCGAATTCAATATGAAACCCGGCAAAGTCCCGCTCGTGCTGCTGCTGGACCTGTGCGATCAGCGCCTCCGGCGTCAGGCCTTCGCGTTCCGCCCGCAGCATGATCGGCGTGCCATGGGTGTCGTCGGCACAGACGTAACGGCAATCGTGGCCGCGCATCTTCTGAAACCGCACCCAGATGTCGGTCTGGATGTATTCGACCAGATGACCCAGGTGAATCGGACCGTTGGCGTAGGGCAGGGCGCTGGTGACGAGGATTTTGCGTTGTGTCATCGAAGTCGTTCCAAACCGGATTGTGGTTCTTGTCTTTGTTATGGAAATGGGTTGTGAAGGGCGAGTTGCTGGCGGCCGATCCAGTCGCGGGCGAACTGCCATGCGACCCGACCGCTCCGGGAGCCGCGCAGCAGGGCATACGCCAGCGCTTCGTGGCGAGCGGCGTCCCAGTCAGTGGCGGGGCCGAGCTGTTCCAGCCAATGGCGTACGATCGTCAAATACTGATCCTGGTTGAAGGCCCGAAAGGATAGCCATATCCCGAAACGTTCGGAGAGCGAGATCTTTTCTTCTACTGCCTCGCCCTGATGCAGTTCGCCCCCGATCCAATGGGCCTGCTGGTTGTCCTCGGCGTATTCTGGCAACAGATGACGCCGATTGGACGTAGCATAGATCACCACATTGGACGGCTGGGCAGCCAGAGACCCCTCCAGCGCCGATTTCAGCGCCTTGTAACCGGCGTCGTCGGCTTCAAATGAGAGATCGTCGCAGAACAGGACGAAATGTTCCGGCCGGTTGACCAGCGGAGCCTGAATTTCAGGCAGTTCGACCAGATGCGGGCGGCTGACCTCGATCACCCGCAGACCCTCGCCGGCATGCTCGCTCAAGAGGGCCTTGATCAGCGACGACTTGCCGGTGCCCTTGGCGCCCCAGAGCAGCGCATTATTGCAGGGCAGGCCGGCCAGGAACTGGCGCGTGTTCTGCGCCAGTGTCTGCTTTTGCAGGTCGATGCCGAGCAGATCGGCCAGCCGCAGCTGCTGCGGATGCTGGATCGGCTGCAGGGGCTGACGCTGATCGCGGCCGAGCCAACGATAGGCAACCGCCGACCAGTCGGTGGCCAGCGGGGCGGGTGGCACCAGCCGCTCCAGACGGTCGTTCAGTGCTTGGAGTTGAACGAGAATCTGCTCCAGAGCGTCCACGGGCGGTCCTTAATCGGAGTCGGGTTTGGGTTTGGACCGATACTTGGAGGGTGGCAGCGTCAGACCTTCCACTTTTTTCTTGCGTGGCGGCTTGTCGCCCGCCGGTTTGCCGCCGTAGCTGCGCTTGGGCGCTGCCGCGGATTTGCGCGCGCCACCTTCGGCCGGCTGCAGGTTGATGCGTTGACCGCGGATCCAGGTGCGCGACAGTGCCTGGAATACCTCGCTTGGCAGGCCGGCTGGCAGTTCCACCGTGCTGTAAGTGTCGAACAGCTTGATGGCCCCGATCTGGCGGGCGCCAATGCCACCCTCATTAGCGATCGCGCCGACGATGTCTTTGGGCATCACGCCGTGGGTGCGGCCGACATCAATCGTGAAACTGCGCATGTCGCCATCCGGGCGCCGGAACTCGTTCCGGGGTTCGCGCGGGGTTTCGCGCCGTCCTTCGAAACGATCATTCCGGTCATGGCGACGGGGCGGTGGGCGCCGATCGTCGCCATAATCGCGGGAAAATTCCCGCACCGGGGGCTCCGGTTCTGCGGCTGCGGCCAGCGGCCGTTCCCGGTAGAGCAGGTGGGCAATGGCGGCGGCGATGTCAGCGGCTTCGCCAATTTCCTCGGCAATCAGCTTGTCGACCAGCTCGCGGTAGAAGCTGATGTCCTCGCCATCCAGCGTTTCAACCAGCTGGGCCTTGAACTGTTCAATGCGTTTGTCGGCGATGTCGCGCAGTGTCGGCAGGCGCATCTGCTCGATCGGCTGGCGGGTGGCCTGTTCGATGGCGCGCAGCATGCGACGCTCGCGCGGGGCGACGAACAGGATCGCCGTGCCCTTGCGACCGGCGCGACCGGTGCGGCCGATGCGGTGCACGTAGGTCTCGGTATCGTAAGGAATGTCGTAGTTGACGACGTGGGTGATGCGTTCCACATCCAGCCCGCGGGCGGCTACGTCGGTGGCGATGACGATGTCCAGTGCGCCCTTTTTCAGCCGGTCGATGACCTTTTCCCGCAGAATCTGGGTCATGTCGCCGTTCAGGGCCGCGGCTTCGTAACCCCGTGCCTCAAGTTTTTCAGCCAGTTCGACGGTTTCGGTCTTGGTGCGGACGAAGATGATCATCGCGTCGATGTCATCGGCATCCAGGATACGGGTCAGGGCTTCCAGTTTCTGCAGGCCGGAGACCAGCCAGTACTGCTGGTTGATGGCTTCAACGGTCGAGGTTTTGCTCTGGATCTTGATTTCGGCCGGGTCGTTCAGGTGACGGTTGGCGATTTTCTTGATCACTGGCGGCATGGTGGCCGAAAACAGCGCCGTCTGACGGGTTTCGGGCGTGTGTTCGAGAATCCATTCGACATCCTCGATGAACCCCATGCGCAGCATTTCGTCGGCTTCGTCGAGGACCAGCGTCTGCAAGTGATCCAGGTTCAGGGTTTCGCGGCGCAGGTGATCCATGACCCGGCCTGGCGTGCCGACGATGACGTGGACGCCGCGCGCCAGTTGCCGCAGTTGCTGCCCCATGCCCTGTCCGCCGTAAACGGGCAGGATGTGGAAGCCTTCGAGATGGCGGGCATAGGTCTGGAAGGCTTCGGCGACCTGAATCGCCAGTTCGCGAGTGGGGGCCAGGACCAGTGCCTGGGGCACCCGGCGCGATACATCGATGCGGCTGAGAATGGGCAGTGCGAAGGCGGCTGTCTTTCCGGTGCCGGTCTGGGCCTGACACCGCAGGTCACGACCGGCGAG
>CAYFNI010000039.1:0-7182 GCA_964344495.1 uncultured Methylococcus sp. | reverse complement strand
GATAGCGAACGTGCGGCCTGAATGGGCGAGGGCGACTCGTAGCCAATTTCCCGCACCGTTTCGAGCAGGGCGGGGGCTAGGGCGAGATCGTCAAAGGATTGAGGTGTATCGGTCATGGAGATCCGTAAAGTAGGGGGGAGTAAGTGCCCGGGGCGCGGGTTCTCCGGCGCCCCGGAGCGGGCCGGGGGGGCATCAGCCGGCCAACGGCTTGTAACGAAGCCGATGCGGGTGGTCCGCTTCGTCCCCGAGGCGCCGTTTGCGATCGGCTTCGTAATCGGCGTAATTGCCTTCGAACCAGACCACCTTGCTGTCGCCTTCGAAGGCGAGCATGTGGGTCGCGATGCGGTCCAGGAACCAGCGATCATGCGAGATCACGACGGCGCAGCCGGGGAATTCGAGCAGGGCGTCTTCCAGCGCACGCAGGGTTTCCACGTCGAGGTCGTTGGTCGGTTCGTCGAGCAACAGGACATTGCCGCCGCTGCGCAGCAGTTTGGCCAGATGGACACGGTTGCGCTCACCGCCGGACAGCTCGCCAATGCGCTTTTGCTGTTCCGATCCCTTGAAATTGAAGCGGCCACAGTAGGCACGCGAGGGCGTCTGATAGGTGCCGACCGTAATCAGGTCGAGGCCGTCGGAGATTTCTTCCCAGACAGTCTTCTTGTCATCGAGGTGGTCACGGGTCTGGTCGACATGGGCAATCTGGACGGTATCGCCGATTCGGATGGTGCCGCTATCGGGCTGTTCGATCCCGGCCATCATCCGGAACAGCGTGGTCTTGCCGGCGCCGTTGGGGCCGATGATGCCGACGATGCCGCCGGGCGGCAGACGGAAGCTGAGGCCGTCGATCAGCAGGCGGTCGCCGAAACCCTTGCGGATGTCGCTGGCTTCGACCACGACATCTCCGAGCCGGGGTCCCGGTGGAATATAAATTTCCTTGGTTTCGTTGCGCTGTTGGGTTTCCTGGTTCGACAGTTCTTCAAACCGCTGCAGGCGCGCCTTGCTTTTGGCATGACGGCCCTTGGGGTTGGTCCGTACCCACTCCAGTTCGGCCTTCATGGCTTTCATGCGGGCGCTTTCCTGCTTTTCCTCGATTTCG
This sequence comes from uncultured Methylococcus sp., assembly GCA_964344495.1. Classification (GTDB taxonomy): domain Bacteria; phylum Pseudomonadota; class Gammaproteobacteria; order Methylococcales; family Methylococcaceae; genus UBA6136. The sequence continues at coordinate 6,086 of CAYFNI010000039.1, read as the reverse complement.
AGGCGCTTTTCCTTCTGCTCCAGCCAGTTGGAGCAATTGCCTTCCCACGGGATGCCGTGGCCCCGGTCGAGCTCGAGAATCCAGCCGGCAACATTGTCGAGGAAGTAGCGGTCATGAGTGACGGCAATGACGGTACCGGGGAAATCGTGCAGGAACCGCTCCAGCCAGGCGACGGACTCGGCGTCGAGGTGGTTGGTGGGCTCGTCCAGCAGCAGCATGTCGGGCACAGGGCGACGCGGCGTCGTTCGCCACCAGACAGCTTGGTAACGTCGGCCTCCCAGTCGGGCAGGCGCAGGGCGTCGGCAGCGATGTCGAGGGTGCGTTCGAGATTATGCCCATCGCTGGCCTGGATGATGCCTTCCAGTCGCGCCTGTTCGGCGGCCAGGGCGTCAAAATCCGCATCCGGTTCGGCATAGGCGGCATAGACTGCATCAAGGCGGGTCAGCGCGTCCTGGATGTGCGCCAGGGCCTCCTCGACATTGCCGCGGACGGTTTTGGTCGGATCCAGCTGCGGCTCCTGCGGCAGGTAGCCAATGTTGATGCCGGACTGGGCGCGGGCCTCACCGTTGAACTCGGTATCGACCCCCGCCATGATGCGCAACAGGGTGGATTTGCCCGAGCCGTTCAGGCCCAGCACGCCAATCTTGGCACCGGGGAAAAAGGACAGGGAAATGTCCCTGAGGATCTCGCGTTTGGGGGGCACGACCTTGCCCACGCGGTTCATGGTATAAACGTATTGAGCCATTTCGGAATGCGGAAGTAGCGGAATGTAGACGGTTTCCCGGAGTCGCGGCCACGCCGCAGGAAGTCTTGGGGGATTCAAACACTATTATCCCACATCGACCGCCATTTGGCCCGGATTGCTTGCCGTTCAACCGCTCATCTGCACAGCCCGACTTGCCCATGCCCCCCACCGACCTGAAGGTGCGCCTGCTGCGTCATGGCCTCGCCGAGATCAGGCCCGAGGCTTGGAATGCCCTGGGCGTTTCGGGCTACCCCCCACTGCGGCATGAATTTCTGTTAGCGCTCGAAACTGAGGGTTGCCTCAGGCCTGAGATCGGCTGGACCCCTTGGTATCTGGTGCTTGAGGCCTCCGATGGCCGGCTATGTGGAGCCTTGCCGCTCTATCTCAAGGACAATTCGTTTGGTGAGTTCGTTTTCGACGGTGCCTGGGCTGACGCCCACGAGCGGGCGGGTATCGCCTATTTCCCCAAGCTGGTGGTGGCGTCGCCGTTTACGCCTGCAACCGGACCACGGCTTTTGACGGCCTCAGGGGATGATGCCACCGAAGTGGCGCGCCGGCTCATCGACGCCGCGCGGGCGCTGGCCGAGCGCCAGGGTATTGCGTCGTTGCACTGGTTGTTTGCGACCGATGCTGCTTTGGCGGCGAGTCCCGGTCTGCATCGACGCGTGGGGTGTCAGTTTCATTGGCACAATCGCGGCTATGAAACGTTTGACGATTTTCTCGCCCAACTCACATCCAAACGCCGCAAGGAAATTCTGCGTGAGCGCCGTCAGGTCCATGAGGCTGGCGTGGTGATGAGCCAGACCTCGGGCGCCACCGTGACGCTGAAGGAATGGGAGGCTTTCCATGCACTTTACTGTCACACCTTTGCCAAATTTGGCAACTACCCCGCACTGACCCTGGGGTTTTTTACCCAGGTGGCTGCTACCCTCGGAGACAGTGTGCGTCTGGTCCTGGCCCGTCGGCACGGAGAGATTATCGCGGCAGCGTATTTTCTGGTGGGTGAGGACTGTCTGTATGGTCGTTATTGGGGCAGTCGGGAGGAGATTCCCGGCCTGCATTTCGAGGCCTGCTACTATCAGGGCATCGATTACTGCATTCAGCGCGGCTTGCAGCGCTTCGAGCCGGGCGCGCAGGGTGAACACAAGATCAGTCGCGGCTTCCTGCCGACCCGGACCTGGTCCTATCACTGGCTGGCCCACCCAGAGTTTCAGATGCCGATTGCACGCTTTCTGGCGCGCGAGGCCACACTGATGGAACAGTACATCGCGGAGTTGAATACCCATTCTCCCTACCGGAGCCCAGGGTGATTGCGGTCCTGGATCCGCGCGACAGCCGGCAGCCGTTTCCGGCGGTTGATGCTGCCCTCGAGGAGCCGAATGGCCTGCTCGCTGCGGGCGGTTGTCTGTCACCCGAGCGTCTGGCCAACGCCTATCGGCACGGCATTTTTCCCTGGTTCAATCCGGGCGAGCCGATTCTGTGGTGGTCTCCGGACCCGCGCTGGGTATTGACGCCGGAACGCGTGAGAGTGTCCCGCAGTCTGGGCAAGCGGCTGCGACGGGGCGAGTTTCACTTCAGCTTTGACAGGGCCTTCGATCAGGTCCTTCAGGCCTGCGCCCAACCCCGCCCAGGTGCTGGCGGAACCTGGATCACGCAGGCCATGCGGACGGCCTATGGCCGGTTGCATCGTCAGGGATTGGCGCACAGCTTTGAGACTTGGCAGGGGGATGAACTGGTCGGGGGGCTTTATGGTGTGGCCATCGGTCAGGTTTTTTTCGGCGAATCGATGTTTCATCGGGTGACGGATGCCTCCAAGGCGGCCTTCGTGCTCGGGTGTGCCAGCCTGCAGGCCTGGGGTTACCAGCTGATCGACTGTCAGGTCCATACACCCCATCTGGAACGGTTGGGGGCAGAGGCATGGCCGCGCAGCATGTTCATTCACCAGCTGGACACGCTGTGTGAGCAGTCGGCGTTGGCAAGCGCCTGGGATCCCGCCCGGATGCCGCCATGAGCCGGGTACCGCTGTTTCTGGGGCCTGAACATCCGTGCAGTTACCTGGACGGTCGCATCGCCCAGATGGCCTATCTTTCGCCGGAACTCAACCTGACTCGTACGCAGTACAGTGGGTTGGTTGCGAGCGGCTTTCGTCGCAGTGGTGACCTGGTGTACCGAACCCACTGTCCGGGCTGTTCAGCGTGTATTCCAGTCCGGGTGCCGGTCGCGTACTTTCGGCCCAACCGGGCGCAGAGCCGGGTACTGCGCCTGAATCGGGATCTGGACGTCGTCGAGTATCCGCCCGATTATGACGAGGCGCATTACCAGCTGTACCTGCGCTATCAGCAGGCTCGCCACCCCGGTGGCGAAATGGGACAGGTGGGGCCGGATGAGTATCTCCGGTTTCTGGCTCACCCGCGTCGGGAGGCGGTCAGGTTCGTGACGTTCCGGTCAGGGCGGCACTTGCTGGCCGTCGCGGTCATGGACTTGTTGGATGATGGCTGCTCGGCGGTCTATACGTTCTATGAACCGGAGGCCCGGCAACGCAGTCTGGGCACCTATGCGGTGCTTTGGCAGATCGAAGCGATGCGGCAGCGTGGACTGGCCCACGTCTATCTGGGCTTCTGGATCGCCGAGTGCCGCAAGATGGCGTACAAATCGACCTTTCGACCTTTGGAGCGGCTGTCCGCTCAGGGGTTGTGGCAACCGGTTGATTGCGGCTGACTCGGAGGGCGGGCGGATGTGCTACTATCACGCCTTTTTCAGGCCCAGCGGGTCATTGCCCAGAGTCCTCATGTCGAAAGAAGATCATATCGAAATGGAAGGCAAGGTCATCGAGACCCTGCCCAACACCACTTTTCGTGTCGAGCTGGATAACGGCCACATCGTAATGGCCCACATTTCCGGCAAGATGCGCAAGCACTACATCCGAATACTGACCGGCGACCGGGTCAAGGTTGAAATGACACCTTATGACCTGTCCAAGGGTCGCATCACGTTCCGCCAGCGCTAAATATCAGGCCGGCTCCGATGCCTCGGTGACGCGTTCCACCGAGAAAGACAGTTCGCCTCCTTCCACGCTGATTCTGGCCACGCCGCCGCTCGCCAGCTTGCCGAACAGGATTTCTTCGGCCAGCGGTTTCTTGATCTTTTCCTGGATCACCCGTCCCATTGGCCGCGCCCCCATCTGCGGGTCGAAGCCGTGTTCAGCCAGCCATTGCCGCGCGTCGGGCTCAAGCACGATCGAGACATGCTTCTCGGCCAGTTGCGCTTCAAGTTCGAACATGAACTTGTCGGCCACCTGGGCGATGATCTCGATGTTGAGCGGCCGGAATTGAATCACGGCATCCAGCCGGTTGCGGAATTCGGGCGAGAATGCCCGCTCGATCACCTGCAGGCTGTCGGTCGAATGGTCCTGGCGTGTAAATCCGATCGAGGCCCGGCCGCCTTCGCTCGCGCCGGCATTGGTGGTCATGATCAGGATGATGTTGCGGAAGTCCGACTTGCGACCATTGTTGTCGGTCAGAGTGCCGTGATCCATGACCTGGAGGAGCAGGTTGAAGACGTCCGGATGCGCCTTTTCGATTTCGTCCAGCAGCACCACCGCGTGTGGATGCTTGTTGACCTCCTCGGTCAGCAAGCCGCCCTGATCAAAGCCGACATAGCCGGGTGGGGCACCAATCAGGCGCGAAACCGTATGCCGCTCCATGTATTCGGACATGTCGAAGCGGATCAGTTCAACGCCCAGCACTTTGGCCAGCTGGCGGGTGACTTCGGTCTTGCCGACGCCTGTAGGACCTGCGAACAGAAAGCTGCCGATCGGTTTCTCGGCCTCGCGCAAACCGGCCCGTGCCAGCTTGATGGCGGCGGCCAGGGTCGATATGGCCTCGTCCTGCCCGAACACCAGCATCTTCAGGTTTTTCTCCAGATCGCGCAGTTTGTCCTTGTCGTTGGTGGATACGGTCTTGGGCGGAATCCGGGCGATCTTGGCGACAATGTCCTCGATTTCAAGCACGCTGATGAGCTTCTTGCGCTTTGAAGTCGGCAGTAACCGTTGGCAGGCACCCGCCTCGTCGATCACATCAATCGCCTTGTCCGGCAGATGACGGTCGGTAATGTAGCGGTTGGACAATTCGGCCGCCGTACGCAGGGCAGCCAGCGAATACTTGACCTCGTGATGTTCCTCGAAGCGGGATTTCAGGCCTTTGAGGATCTGGAAGGTCTCGTCCACCGAAGGTTCCAGCACATCGATTTTCTGGAAACGTCGAGCCAGCGCGCGGTCTTTCTCGAAGATCCCGCGGTATTCCTGGTAGGTGGTCGAACCAATGCAGCGCAATTCCCCGGATGCCAGGACCGGCTTGATCAGGTTTGATGCATCCATCACCCCGCCCGAAGCGGAACCGGCACCGATAATGGTGTGAATCTCGTCGATAAAGAGGATCGCGTGGGGCTCTTTCTTGAGTTGGGCCAGCAGCGACTTCAGGCGCTTCTCGAAATCTCCCCGGTATTTGGTACCAGCCACCAGGGCACCCAGATCCAGCGAATAAATGGTGCTGTTCGCCAATACCTCCGGGACATCGCCTTCCACGATTTTCTTGGCCAGCCCCTCGGCAATAGCCGTTTTGCCGACGCCGGCCTCGCCGACCAGCAGGGGATTATTCTTGCGTCGCCGGCAGAGAACCTGAATGGTGCGTTCGACCTCACTGCGGCGCCCGATCAACGGGTCGATCTTGCCGATGCGGGCCAGTTCGTTGAGGTTTTCGGCAAACTTCTCCAAAGGATTTGCCCCGGCCTGCTCACCCTCCTCGATCTCGGCCGAGCCCGGTCGCGGCTGGGTGCCAGCATCGTCATGGAGTTTGGAGATGCCGTGGGAGATGAAGTTGACCACATCCAGCCGGGTGACATCCTGCTGATTGAGCAGATAGACGGCATGCGAATCCTGCTCGCTGAAGATGGCGACTAGCACGTTGGCGCCGGTCACTTCCTGTTTGCCGGAAGACTGCACATGAAAGGCCGCCCGCTGCAGCACGCGCTGGAATCCCAGGGTAGGCTGGGTTTCGCGTTTCAGGCCGGGAGCAATCAGCGGCGTGGTTTCGTCAATGAACGCCGTCACCTCATGGCGCAACCATCCGGTATTGGCACCGCAGGCGTCGAGGACTTCGATGGCGGCCGGGTTATCCAGCATCGCCAGCAACAGGTGTTCGACTGAGATGAATTCATGCCGCTTTTCATAGGCGGACCGAAATGCCTGATTCAGCGAGAGCTCAAGTTCTTTGCTCAACATGTTCGGACTCCTTGGCGACACTAATGGATCCCGAACGGGCGGATGGATTGGAAGCCGGGCCTG
>CAYFNI010000038.1:17644-19767 GCA_964344495.1 uncultured Methylococcus sp. | reverse complement strand
TCAGCAATTCACAGCAGCCACAGATGCGGTTGGGACTGTCGCCGCCATGAATCGCTCCGGGGTTGAGGGTCGGGTAATCGACTTCGAATGCGGCATTCCGATGCGAATCCCTGAGCATTTGCTGAAAGGCTTTCAACTCCTCCAGGACCGCAACCATACCGTTGATGGCATTAGCACCCAGCGCCGGGTTGCTCGAATGACCGGCGCGACCCTGCACCGTGATCGCTTCCATCATCACGCCCTTGTGCATGCGAATCGGCCGCAAGCCGGTCGGCTCGCCGATCACGGCCTGGCGTCCAAGACGGCGGTTCTGGGCCAGTAGCGCGCGGGCGCCCGACATCGAACTCTCTTCGTCCGCCGTGCCCAGCAGCACCAGCGGCCGCTTCAGCTGATGCGGTTCAAAGCGTGTGGCAGCCGCCAGAATCAGGGCAAAGAATGACTTCATGTCGGCACTGCCCAGGCCGTACAACCGGTTGTCGCGTTCAGTGGCCTTGAACGGGTCGCTGGACCACAATTCCGGGTTGCACGGCACCGTGTCAGTGTGGCCCGACAGCACCAGGCCGCCGGGTATGTCGTCGGTGCTGAAATGGCCCAGGGTGGCGATCAGGTTGGCCTTGCCCGGTGCGACGCTGTCAATCTCGACCCGGAAGCCCAGCGATTCCGCCCAGTCCGCCAGTCGGTGAATGACACCCAGATTGCCCTGATCATGCCGCGGATCGGCCGAACTGATCGATGCCTCGCCGATCAGTGCGGCCATCATCTCGGTCAGGCTGGGCAGGGCGCGAGGCATCAGAGATCGTCCAGTCCCTTGTCGGTAACGGCACCTTCCGAGGCCGAAGAGACCAGCTTGGCGTACTTCGCCAACACGCCACGGGTGTAGCGGGGTGCCGGCCGCTGCCAGCCGGCGAGGCGCGCCTGAATCTCCGTGTCTGCCACATGCAGCGTGATTTCGGCCTTCTCCGCGTCGATGGTAATACCGTCACCGTCCCGAACGATCGCCAGCGGACCGCCCGCATAGGCTTCGGGCGTGATATGGCCGACGACGAAGCCGTGGGTACCGCCGGAGAAGCGGCCATCGGTGATCAGCGCCACGTCCTTGGCCAGACCCTTGCCCATCACGGCGGACGTGGGCGAAAGCATCTCCCGCATGCCGGGGCCGCCCTTGGGGCCTTCATAGCGGATGACGATGACATCCCCTTTCTGGACGGTGCCATCAAGAATGGCCTTCAGCGCCAGCTCCTCGCAATCGAACACGCGGGCCGTGCCGGTGAAGCTGAGCCCTTCCTTGCCAGTAATCTTGGCGACGGCGCCATCGCGGGCCAGGTTGCCGTGCAGAATGACCAGATGGCTGTCCTTCTTGATTGGCTGGTCCAGCGGCCGGATCATGTCCTGGCCGGCCGGGTAGGTCGGGGCGTCAGCCAGATTTTCGGCCAGTGTCTTGCCGGTCACGGTCAGGCAGTCGCCATGCAGCAGACCCGCATCCAGCAGGATTTTCATCAACGGCTGGATGCCGCCGATGTCCACCAGTTCCGCCATCGCATACTTGCCGCTGGGCTTGAGGTCGGCCAGCAGGGGAACGCGTTTGCCGATGCGGGTGAAATCATCCAGGGTCAAATCCAGGCCGCAGGCATCCGCCATCGCCAGCAGGTGCAGCACGGCGTTGGTCGAGCCCCCCAGCGCAATGACCACGGTAATGGCATTCTCGAATGCCTTGCGGGTCATGATGTCGAGCGGGCGGATACCCAGCTCCAGCAGTTTAACTACCTGTGCGCCGGCCTGTTCGCAGTCGCGCTGCTTGTCGGCCGAGATGGCCGCCTGGGCCGAGCTGCCCGGCAGGCTCATGCCCAAGGCTTCGATAGCCGAAGCCATCGTGTTCGCCGTATACATGCCGCCACAGGAGCCGGGGCCCGGAATCGCCTTGGATTCGATCGCCTTCAGTTCGGCATCGTCGATCTGGTTATTGGCGCGGGCGCCGACGGCTTCGAAGACTGAAACGATATCGAGCTTTTTCTCGCCATGGCAGCCGGTCAGGATGGTGCCGCCATAGACGAACACAGCCGGGCGGTTGAGTCTGGCGATTCCGATCATGCAGCCGGGCATGTTCTTGTCGCAGCCGCCGATCG
>CAYFNI010000038.1:13182-17634 GCA_964344495.1 uncultured Methylococcus sp. | reverse complement strand
GCCCTGACAGCCGATCACGGTTTCGATCGAGTCGGCAATGACTTCGCGCGACACCAGCGAATATTTCATGCCTTCGGTTCCCATCGAGATGCCATCGGAGATGGTGATGGTATTGAAGATCACCGCCTTGCCGCCATGACCATCGACGCCCTTGGCAGCGTCATCGGCGAGTCGGTTGATGTGCATGTTGCAGGGCGTCACCATGCTCCAGGTCGAGGCGATGCCGATCTGCGGCTTGGCGAAATCGCTGTCGGTGAAACCGACCGCATGCAGCATGGCGCGGCTGGGCGCGCGCTCCATGCCGTCGACGACCTGGGAGGAAAAGGGGCGGATTTTCGTGTCGTTGGTGCTCATGATTGGGAATGCAAGGTTCGATGAAAAGTGAAAACAAGGCCGGTCGCGCAGGGCGGGCGGTCGGCGCGGGTGTCAGAAGGTGTTCCAGCTGTTGCGGCGCCGCAGGCTCAGCCGCGGAATCAGCAGCCCCAGCACAATCCCGCCGAACAGAACGGTGCTGCCGATGACGAACCAGCCCTGTTTCTGGTCGTCATTCAGCGCATTTTTCTCCCGCTCGGCCGTATCCAGTTCCTTCTTGAGCGTGATCACCGTTTCCTGAAGCTGATCGCGTTCAGCCTGAATGCGGAGGATGTTCGATGACGCCTGGCGGATCGCGATCAGTTCGGTTTGCAGATGGCTGATCTCCGCCTGCAACGCCTCGGTGGACGGGGGTGTTGCCGTGGGCTCGGGGGTGACGAGCGGCGTCGGTGCCGCGGCGGCGGTCGGGGTGAGCGCGCGGGAATCGACCCAACCGCTGTCGCCGGTCGCGGTCTGCACCCGGGAATAGCCCAGTTTGGTGTTCTGCTTCAGCAGCGTCACTTCCGTCCCCGGCGCCAGCGTTTGAATCACGGTGTCCTTGGGGCCGAGACCGGACCGCAATTCGGCCGGCCGCTCCGCAGCGACATAGCGTTTTACGGTGTCGGCGGCCAGTGCCAGGCTCGAAGCCAGCGTCAGCATCAGGGCCAGCGTGGCCGAACGGTAGGCAATCATGATGGTGTGCGATCAATGTGGGTTGTGATGACGGATGGAGGCAGAAAACGCAATTCCGGGGATAATAGTGAAATCCTGCCGCGAACGTCGAGACGGGACAATGGTATCGTAACCCTGCGAGCCTGCCCAACCGGGTCCGTCATGGCGCCGCCGATCGGGGACGTTGCTGTGGCGCTGTCGCCCAGACGTGCCCATGTCGCAGCGGCAGGTCCCTTTTTTCTTATCCGCGAACTGTCATGAAAATTCTGGTGACCGGCACCGCCGGTTTTATTGGCTCATCTCTGGCGCATGTGTTGCTGGCCCGGGGGGATGAGGTCATCGGTGTCGACAATGTCAACGATTACTATGATGTGAACCTCAAGGAGGCCCGCCTGCAGCGGCTTATCGGTCAGCCGGGTTTCACCGAAGTGCGGATCTCGCTGGAAGACCGGGGCGCGCTGTTCGAGACCTTTGCCCGCCATCGACCGCAGCGGGTGGTCAACCTCGCGGCACAGGCCGGGGTCCGCTATTCGCTGACCAACCCGTACGCCTACATCGACGCCAACCTGTCCGGTTTCTGCAACATCCTCGAAGGCTGCCGCCACCATGAGGTCGAGCATCTGGTCTATGCCTCATCCAGTTCGGTCTATGGCGCCAACACCACGATGCCGTTCTCGGTTCATCACAACGTCGATCATCCGCTGAGTCTGTACGCCGCCACCAAAAAGGCCAACGAACTGATGGCCCATACCTACAGTCACCTGTATCGCCTGCCGACGACCGGTCTGCGGTTCTTCACGGTCTACGGCCCCTGGGGGCGGCCGGACATGGCGCTGTTCCTGTTTACCCGCAGCATCCTCAGCGGCAAGCCGATTGATGTCTTCAACTTCGGCCGCCACAAGCGCGATTTCACCTACATCGATGATATCGTCGAGGGCGTGGTACGGACGCTGGATCGGGTCGCCACCCCCAACCCCGACTGGAACGGGGCGCATCCCGATCCCGGTACCAGTCTGGCACCGTACCGACTCTATAACATCGGCAATCAGAATCCGGTGGAACTGATGCGCTTCATCGAGGTATTGGAAGACTGCCTGGGCAAGAAGGCCGAGAAGAATTTCCTGCCGATGCAGGACGGCGATGTTCCGGCAACCTATGCCGATGTCGAGGATCTGGTGCAGGATGTCGGGTATGCCCCGAAAACCCCGATCGAAACCGGCATCGCCCGTTTTGTCGAGTGGTACACCGCGTATTACGCTCATGCCTGATACCGGTTCACCGCGACCTGTCCGCTATGACCGCCTGCCGGCGGCGCGGGTACCGTTGCTGGGCTTTGCGGCTTTCAGCGGCACCGGCAAGACGACGCTGCTGCGGCAGCTGATTCCCCTGTTGAACGCGGCCGGGTTGCGGGTCGGGCTGATCAAGCATGCCCATCATGCCTTTGAAGTCGATCATCCCGGCAAAGACAGTTATGAACTGCGCCACGCCGGCGCTACGCCGGTCATGCTCAGTGCCAGCCACCGCCGCGCGATCATCACCGAGCATGCGGAACCGGCCGATCCGGTCCTGAATGAGGAGTTGGCCTACTTCGATCAGACCGCCATTGATCTGGTGCTGGTGGAGGGGTTCAAGCGCGAGGCGTTTCCCAAGATCGAACTGCACCGCCCGGCGCTCGGTCACCCGCTGCTCTATCCCGCGGACGACACCATCATTGCGCTGGCGGCCGATGATGCCAGCCTGCTGCCCCCCACCATTCCGCAGCTTGACCTCAATCAGCCGGGGCAGCTGTGTGCCTTCATTCTTGACCGCTTTCTGCCCGCGGCCCGCGATGCGCTCCGTCTGCGATAGTCCGGCCGGACTGATATCCCTCGACGCGGCGGTTGCCCGGCTGGTGGAGCGGCTGGAGCCGCCGGCCGGTGACGAACGCCTGCCGATCGCTGCGGCGCTCGGTCGGGTACTGGCCACCGATCTGCTCGCGCCGATGGATCTGCCGCCCTTTACCCAGTCCGCCATGGATGGCTATGCCGTGCGGGCTGACGAGGGCCAGCCGGGAGCCTCGTTGCAGCTGGTCGGGACCGCGCTGGCGGGCCGCCCCTTTGACGGCAGGGTCGGGCCGGGCGAGTGTGTGCGTGTCTTCACCGGAGCCTGCCTGCCGTCGGGGGCTGATGCGGTGGTGGTTCAGGAACGGGTCGAGCACCAGGGTCGGACCGTCACGCTGCGGGTTTCGCGCCCGGTGTGCCGGCAAGACAACGTCCGGCAGCAAGGTGAAGAACGGGCCGTCGGTGACCGGCTGCTGACCGCCGGTCAGGTGTTGGGCCCGGCCGAGATCGGTCTGCTGGCCTCGGTCGGATGTCCTGAGGTGACCGTCCGGCGTCGTTTGCGGGTGGCGTTTCTGGTGACTGGCGATGAACTGATCGCGCCCGGGCAGCCGCTCATGCCCGGCTGCATTTACGACAGCAACCGTCCGGTGTTGGCCGCATTATTGACCGACCCTTGTCTGGAGGTCACCGATCTGGGCCGGGTCGCAGATGATCGGGAGGCGCTCCGGCGCGCGCTGCTGGACGGTGCAGCGCGCGCGGATGTCTTGCTGACGGCCGGGGGCGCGTCGGTGGGCGACGCCGATTTTGTCGTCGACCTGCTGCAAGAGGCCGGACAGGTCGAGTTCTGGAAAGTCGCCATCAAGCCGGGCAAACCCTTTGTCTTCGGGCGGCTGGGCCAGACGCCGGTGTTCGGGCTGCCCGGCAACCCGGTTTCCTTGATGATCACCTTCGAGCACCTTGCCAAACCGGCATTGCAGTGGCTGGCCGGGCAGCCGGCGAGCCGACCCCTGCGTTGGCCGGCCATGTGTCGCACCGCGATCCGCAAAGCGCCGGGCCGGCTGGAGTTCATGCGCGGCTGGCTGGATTGGCAGGACGGCGGCCCGGCGGTCACGGTGCTGGCCGAACAGGGCAGTCATCGACTGACCTCCATGACGCGGGCCAACTGCTATGTGGTGCTACCGCCCGACTGTGCCGGGGTTGAAGCCGGCAGCTGGGTGGAGGTGGAGCCTTTCGGGACGGCCGCGCGGAGGGCGCTGCCATGAGCGACACCGATGCCTACCTGACGCCTGCCGCGCTGCTGTATTGCCGGGCGGGCTTCGAGAAGGACTGCGCTGCCGACCTGATGCATCAGGCGGGTCAGGTCGGCGTGTACGGCTATGTCAAGACGGTCGAAGGGAGCGGCTATGTGCGCTTTTTCGGGACCGATGCGGATGCGGCGGTGCAGCTGCAGCGTAATCTGCGTTTCGATGATCTGATCTTTGCCCGGCAACTGGTGTACGGGCTGGGCAGTCTGGTGAACATGACGCCGGATGATCGTCTGACTCCGTTGCTGGCGGTGATCCGCGCTGCCGGGCTGCGGTTTTCCGAGCTATTGCTGGAAACCGCCGAT
>CAYFNI010000038.1:0-13172 GCA_964344495.1 uncultured Methylococcus sp. | reverse complement strand
GCAAAGCCTGGGCGGACGCTATGGAGAGTGCCTGCTGGAAACCGCCGATACCAACGAGGCCAAATCGTTGGCGGTTTTCCTCCGCAAGTTCGCACTGCCGCTGCGCAAGGCGCTGGAGCGGGACGGGATGCTGGGGTCTGCGCATCTGCCGCGCCTGCATGTCTTTTTCATCAGCGGAACCGAGGCGATCGTCGGCTACACCCAGCGCAGCAATGCCTCGCCCTGGTTGATGGGCATACCGCGGCTGAAATTTCCCGGCGGGGCGCCGAGCCGTTCCACGCTCAAGCTGGACGAGGCGTTCCGCCTGTTCGTGACCGATCCGGAACAAACCTTGCGGCCGGGGATGACGGCGGTCGATCTGGGCGCCGCACCGGGCGGCTGGACCTGGCAGCTGGTGCAGCGGCATATCCGCACGGTGGCGATCGACAACGGCCCTCTGGCGCCGGCCCTGCTGGATTCCGGCATCGTCGAGCATCGGCGTGTCGATGGCTTTCGCTACCGTCCGGTCAAGCCGGTGGACTGGATGGTCTGCGACATGGTTGAACAGCCCTCGCGCATTGCCGCGCTGGTCGCGGACTGGCTGGCCGAGGGGTGGTGTCGGCAGACTATCTTCAACCTGAAGCTGCCGATGAAAAAGCGCCATGAGGCGGTCCTGATCTGTCGCGCGCTGATCGAAACGCGGCTGGACGCCGCCGGTGCGGCCTACCGCCTGCGGTTCCGGCAGCTGTATCACGACCGGGCGGAAATCACGGGGCATGCGGTTTTGCTGGATCGCTGAGTCCAACCTGTCGGAATACACGGTTTTCCATGGAGTTGGACTATAATCAGATCCAGTTACCACGTCCCCATTCCCCTGCCGCAGGTTCCGCCATGACCACCGTCACAGAAGCCGAGACTGAGCTCAATCTCCACCATATTTCCAAGCAGTACGACCATGAACTGCTCGCCATCCGCAATCGGGTGCTGACCCTCGGAGGTTTGGTCGAGGCGCAGGTGGAGGCGGCCGTGAACGCCTTGCTGGAGGGCGATACCGAACTGGCCGAGCGGGTCATCACCGACGATTACAAAGTCAACTCGATGGAAGTCGAGATCGACGAGGAGTGCACCCAAATCCTTGCCTTGCGCCAGCCGGCCGCGCGCGATCTGCGTCTGGTGGTGGCGGTCATCAAGACGATCACCGACCTTGAGCGAATTGGCGACGAAGCCAAGCGCATCGCCCGTATCGCCATTGACCTGGTCGATCACTACCCGAAAAAGAACCAGATGACGGATTTTCAGCAACTGGCGCAGCATGCGCGGTTGATGTTGCGCGAGGCGCTGGACGCCTTTGCCCGCATCGACGTGGATGAGTCACTGCGGGTCGTGCAGGAGGATCCGCAGGTGGACCGCGAATACGAGAGCATCATGCGTCAGCAGATCACCTACATGATGGAGGATGCGCGCTCGATTCCGGTTTCGCTGAACATCATGTGGGCGGCCCGGGCGCTGGAGCGGATCGGCGACCGTGCCTGCAATATCTGCGAATACGTCATTTACTATGCGATGGGCAAGAACATTCGCCACATCAGTCTGGATGAGGTCGAGCGTGACCTGCGTCCGGGCTGAGATCCTGATCGTGCCCATGGGCGCGCCTCAACCGGCATTTTCCGTTAACTGCCTGCAACAGGATTCATTCGTCCTCTGTTCGTTATGCACCGATATCTGAAAGTCACCCTGTTCTGTTTGCTGGCATTGCCCATGGCGGCGGTTCTCGCCGCCGATTCCTTCACCATCGAAGATATCCGCATTGAGGGCCTGCAGCGGGTGTCGCCCGGTACCGTCTTCAACTACCTGCCGGTCAAGGTCGGAGATGAATTTGACCAGCGCCTGTCGGCGGAAAGCATCAAGGCATTGTTCAAAACCGGCTTTTTCAAGGATGTCCGGCTGGAGCAGGACGGTGACACGCTGGTCGTGATCGTGGAGGAGCGGCCTTCCATCGCCAGCGTCGAAATCGACGGTAACAAGGACATCAGTTCGGATGATCTCAAGAAAGCGCTGAAAGGCATCGGCCTGACCGAGGGCAAGGTGTTCGACCGCGCCGTGCTCGACAAAGTCGAGCAGGAGTTGCGCCGGCAGTATTACGCCCGGGGCAAGTACGGTGTTCAGGTAACGTCCACCGTGACGGAACAGCCCCGCAACCGAGTGGCGATCAACATCAACATTTCCGAGGGCAAGGTCGCCACCATCAAGCAGATCAACGTTGTCGGCAACAATGCCTATTCAGACGAGCAGTTGCTGGATGAGTTCGAGCTCAGTACCGGCAACCTGCTGTCGTTCTATACCAAGGATGACCAGTATTCCAAGCAGAAGCTGTCGGCTGATCTCGAGCGCTTGCGGTCCTATTATCTTGACCGGGGTTATATCAACTCGCAGATCGAGTCCACGCAGGTGGCCATGACGCCCGACAAGAAGGAGATGTACCTGACCGTCAACCTGAAGGAGGGGGACGTCTATAAGGTGAGCGAAGTCAAGGTTACCGGCAAGCTCATTATCCGCGGCGAGGAAATCACTCCACTGGTCCGGATCGGGCCGGGCGACACCTTTTCCCGCAAGCTTGCCACGGAGACCCAGAAAGCCATTTCCGACCGGCTGGGCGACGAGGGCTACATTTTCGCCAACGTTAACATGGTTCCGGAGATCAACGAGGCCAGCAAGACGGTCGCCATGACCTTTTTTGTCGATCCTGGCAAGCAGGTCTATGTGCGGCGGGTCAATTTCAAGGGCAACACCCGCACCCGGGATGAAGTCCTCCGCCGGGAGATGCGGCAGATGGAGGCCGCCTGGGCGTCCAGCACCAAGATCGAACGCTCGAAAACGCGTATGGAACGACTGGGCTACTTCCAGGAGGTCAACGTCGAAACGCCCGCCGTGCCCGGCACATCCGACCAGATCGACGTCAACTACTCGGTGGTGGAAAAGTCATCCGGCAACATCATGGCCGGCGTTGGCTACTCCCAGCTGCAAGGCATCATCTTCAATGCCAACGTGACCCAGGACAACGTCTTCGGAACCGGCAAGCGGGTGGCGTTCAATTTCAACAACAGCCGCATCAATACCATCTATCAGGCCAGTTACCTGAACCCCTACACCACGCTGGACGGGGTCAGCAGCGGCTTTGACATTGCCTATCGCAAGACCGACGCTTACGTCATCAACCTGGCCAACTATTCGACCGATACCGGGCAGGTGGGCGGTAACCTCGGCATTCCGCTGAGTGAGTTCGACAGCCTGCGCTTCAATCTGGACTACAACTACACCAACGTCAAAACCAGCGATTCCTCATCGCAGCAGATTCTGGATTACATCCATCACTACACCAAATCCGACACCGAGAGCAGTTATGGCTACAGCTATATCCCGGTCGCAGTCGGGTATGTGCATGACACCCTCAACCGGGCCATTTTCCCGACCGATGGCGGAACCCAGCGTCTGACAATGCTGGCCACCCCGCCGGTGTTCGGGACAGACAGCGTCAGCTTCTACAAGGCCAGCTACAAGGCCCAGTATTTCTTCCCGCTGGCGCAGGATCTGACGCTGATGCTGATGGGCGAAATTGCCTACGGAGATGGCTACAACGGCACCCCGGGGCTGCCGTTCTGGGAAAACTACTTCGGCGGCGGACCGCAGATCATGCGCGGCTACTATCCCAGTTCGCTGGGGCCGCGTACCATCGCCAACGCCCAGGGCTACGGCGGCAATCTCTCGCTGGGGGGCTCCAGCAAGATCGTCAGTTCAATCGAACTGCTGACCCCGATCCCGTTCATTTCTGACAGCAAGAACATGCGGATCGGGGCGTTTGTGGACATCGGCAACATCTACTGCAACGCCTTCCAGGTGGCTTCACCCAAATATGCCACGGGTGACAGTGCCTGTTATGCGGATCAGGAAGGCGATTTCCTGCGCTATTCGCCCGGCTTGCTGGCGCGCTGGCTGTCGCCCTTCGGCGCGTTGGGTGTCAGTGTGGCCAAGCCGCTCAACACCGTCAGTGGCGACCGCACCCAGTTCTTCCAGTTCTCCTTCGGTCAGGCCTTCTGAGGGCCTGACCCGCTCAGTCCCGGCTCCTGTAGAGGCCCAAGTCCTGAATCAGGGCGGCGACCGCCTCCGGAATCAGGTATTTCGGATTTCGTCCCAGACGGATCAGGTCGCGGATCTGACTGGCGGAGATCTCCAGTTGCGTGACGTCCAGAAAATGCACCCGTCCGGCCGGCGCCAACCGGAGCGCCTGAACCTCGGTGACCCGGCGGGGTGCGACGGCGGCGGCCAGCGGCTCGGTCAGCATGGGCGAGAAGCCGGGGCGCTGCATCACGGCGATGTGGGCGAATTCAAACAGCGTCGGCCAGCGGTGCCAGCGATCCAGCCCTAGAAAGGCATCCAGGCCCAGCACCAGCACCAGCGGCGTGTCGGGGAATTCCTGTCGCAGCGAGGCCAACGTATCGACCATGTAGGAGGGTCCCGGCCGGTCCAGCTCGCGCCGGTCGATCATGACATTTTCCGGGGCATCGGCCAGCGCAGCGGCCAGCATCTCGAGTCGCTGTTCCGGCCGCGCACCGGGCGTCTGCCGGTGGGGTGGAATCTGGCTGGGGATAAAGCGCAATTCCTCCAGCGACAGCGCCTCGGAGACCTCCAGCGCGCTGCGGAGATGGCCGTGGTGCACGGGATCGAAGGTCCCGCCGAACAGGCCGATCATGCCAAGGCTCTGATCGGGGTGGTGACTTGTGCAGGGTTAGCCGCGGATGTGGCCATCACCCAGCACCACGAACTTGAGCGTGGTCAGACCCTCCAGACCGACCGGTCCGCGGGCATGCAGCTTGTCGGTCGAGATGCCGATTTCGGCGCCGAGACCGTATTCAAAACCGTCGGCAAAACGGGTCGAGGCATTCACCATCACCGAACTCGAGTCGACCTCGCGCAGGAAACGTCGGGCCCTTGAGTAATCCTCGGTCACGATGGCTTCAGTGTGGCCGGAGCTATGCGCCCGGATGTGATCCATGGCCTCATCCAGATCCGCCACCACCCGAATCGAGAGAATGGGCGCCAGATATTCGGTATCCCAATCCTCCGGAGTGGCGGGGATAGCATCCGGCACCAGCTCGCAAGTGCGTTCACAGCCACGCAGTTCCACGCCCTTCTCGATCAGTTGCCGCGCCAGTTCCGGCAGTACGATGGGCGCGATGCGGCGCGCCACCAGCAGCGTTTCCATCGCATTGCAGACGCCATAGCGCTGGGTCTTGGCATTGATGGCGATGCGCTGCGCCTTCTCCAGGTCGCAGTGATCGTCAATGTAGACGTGGCAGATGCCGTCGAGATGCTTGATGACCGGTATGCGCGACTCGGCCATGATGCGTTCGATCAGGCCCTTGCCGCCACGCGGGACGATGACGTCGATGCAGTCGTTGAGCCGCAAGAGTGCGCCGACGGCCGCACGGTCGGTGGTTTCGATCAGCTGCACGGCATCGCCCGGCAGGCCGGCCGCTTCCAGCCCTGCGCGGATACAGCGGGCAATCGCCTGATTGGAATGGATGGATTCGGACCCGCCGCGCAGGATGCAGGCATTGCCGGATTTCAGACACAGGGCGGCGGCATCGGCGGTCACGTTTGGCCGCGATTCGTAAATGATGCCGATCACCCCCAGGGGTACGCGCATGCGACCGACCTGAATGCCTGAGGGACGGTAGGTCAGGCCGTTGATTTCGCCCACCGGATCGGGCAGGGCCGCAACTTCTCGAACGCCGTCTGCCATCGCCTTGATGCGCGCCGGATTGAGTTCCAGCCGCTCCAGCAGGGCGCTGTCGAGCCCCTGCTGCTGCCCGCGCTCAAGGTCCAGACGGTTCGCCGCCGTCAGGTCGGGAGCGCCGGCTTCCAGTGCGGCGGCGATGGCCATCAGGGCCTGGTTCTTGGCAGCGGTTTCCGCGCGCCCGATCAGGTGCGAAGCGGCCCGGGCGCGGGTTCCGATGAGATGGATCTGGCTGGCGAGGTCGTCGGACATGGTCAGTTCAATACCTGAGACAGAAGGGGTTGATGAAAGGGGGCGGTGGGTGCGCGCGGGCCACTCAGGGACTCGCAGATCATCAGTAGCGTATCCCAGTCGTCTCCCGATTGCAGGCCCTTGATGATGCGGTCGGCCTGAGCGGCCAGCATCAGCGCCCGACGGATCGTGGCCGGGGTGTTGCGCTGCAAGGCATGGCCGAAGGCCGATTTGCGCGGCTCCCAGATGCGATGCCGCGCGAACAGTGTTTCGGTTGGAACGCCCTGCTGGCGTTCGGTCTGCAGCTGGTTCAGGAGCCGGCATTCGCGGGTCAGCGCCCACAGGACCACGGGTGCGGCAATGCCTTCGCCGCGCAAGCCGCTCAGGATGCGGGCCGCTTTGCCGACCTGGCCGAGCAGGGCTTCCTGCGCCAGGTCGAATACATCGTAGCGGGCGCTGTCCGCCACGGCGCGCACAATCTGCTCATCGGTGAGCCGGCCGCTGCCGTGAAGAATGGCCAGTTTTTCGATTTCCTGAGCCGCGGCCAGCAAGTTGCCCTCCACCCGGGCGGCCAGCAGGTGCAGGCCCGACTGGTCACACAGCAGGCCCCGTGCATTGAGCCGGCGGTCCAGCCAGCGAATCAGTTTTTCGCCTTCAAGCGGCCAGACCTGAATCACGACGCCGATGCGTTCCAGCGCCGAGCACCAGCCGGCAGCCAGCTCGGCCTTGCCCAGTTTCGGCAGGGCGAGCAATAGCAGGACATCGGCGGGGGGACGTTCGGCAAACCGCATCAGGGCTTGAGTGGCGGTCTTGTCCGGTTTGGCGGTGAAACGCACATCCAACACCCGGGCTTCGCCAAACAGCGATTGGGTATCGCAGGCGGCCCTGAAGGCGCTCCAATCGAACCCGCCATCGACAGTAAAGAGTTCCCGATTCAGATAGCCGGCCGATCGAGCCGCTGCGCGCAGGGCATCCGACGCCTCCAGCAGTTGCAGGGGTTCGTCGCCGCTGAGCACGTAGACAGGCGCCAGCGGGCCTTTCAGATGCGGCCCCAGTTGCTCCGGATAGAGTTTCACGGTGCCTTGGCGGGGCGGTTTTCCAGCGAGTAGACCACCTGCCTGACCAGAGCTTGTCCCGCTTCCTTTTCCATTTCGGCGCGGATCTGGACTTCCTCGAGTCCCTGACCGAGGGGGGAGGCCTGAGTGTTGAAATACTCGCGCTGAATTTCGAGTTCCCGCTCCGGAATCAGGATATTGCCCTTGGCGTCGGACACCTCGTAGATCACCAGCAGGCGCAGGTCGAACGTATTGGCGCGGCCGGCTGCGCTGAGCGTGATCGGGCGGCGGATCTGCTTGGTGCGGACGATTTCGATGATGCCGCTGGCTTGGGCGGGATTTTTGGTGATGCTGCCGCCTGCCGTCTGCAGCGCCGTAGCGAAGCTGGCGTAGACCGGGTTGCTGGGGCCTGCACCGGTGACAATGAAGGTCTTGTCCTTGGTGGAGCCGGGCATCGAGCCGCGCAGGTGAAACCCGCAGCCCGCCAGAGTCGCGGCCAGCAGCAGGACACCAATGCGGGCGGTGAGAGCGGTCACGGGCATGTTCAGAGAACGATATTCACAAGCTTGCGGGGTACTACGATCACTTTCTTCGGCGGCTTGCCTTCGGTGAAGCGGAGGACGTTCTCATCCGCCAGGGCCGCTGATTCGATGCTGGCCTGGTCGGCTTCCACCGGTACCGTGATCTTGCCTCGCAGCTTGCCGTTGACCTGGACCACCAGTTCGATGGCGTCCTGAGTCAGGGCCGAGGCATCGACACAGGGCCAGGCCTCGGTGGCAACGATGCCCGCATGTCCAAGCGCCTGCCAGAGCCGCTGGCAGATGTGCGGCACGATCGGGGCCAGCATCAGGGTGACCAATTCGAGCGCTTCCTGCCGCACAGCCCGACCCTGATCGCGGGTATCGGTGAATTTAGCCAGTGCGTTCAACAATTCCATGTTGGCGGCAATCGCGGTATTGAACGTGAAGCGCCGGCCCATGTCGTCACTGACCTTGCGCAGGGTTTCATGCACCTGCCGGCGCAGGGTCTTCTGGCCGTCATCCAGACGCGAGGTGTCGAGCGCCGGTGCGGCACCCTCATTGACATGGGTGGCGACCTGTTTCCAGAGCCGCTTCAGGAAGCGGTAGCCACCTTCGACGCCGGAATCGGACCATTCGAGGGACTGTTCCGGCGGGGCCGCGAACATGGTGAACAGGCGCACGGTATCGGCGCCGTAGCGGCTGACCAGATGCTCCGGGTCGACGCCATTGTTCTTGGACTTGGACATTTTTTCGGTGCCGCCGACCTTGACCGGCTGGCCATCTGCCTTGAGCGTGGCGCCGGTGATGCGGCCCTTGTCATCGGTGCTGACCTCGACGTCAGTCGGACCGACATAGGCCTTCTTGCCGTTGTCGTCGCGGAAGAAGGTCGGTGCGACCACCATGCCCTGGGTGAGCAGGTTGGCAAACGGCTCGTCGCAGTGCACCAGTCCGGCATCGCGCAGCAGCTTGTGATAGAAGCGTGAGTACAGCAGATGCAGGATGGCGTGCTCGATGCCGCCGATATATTGATCGACCGGCAGCCAGTAATCCGCGCGGGCGTCCAGCATGGCCTGATCGTTATCAGCGCCGGTGTAGCGGGCGAAGTACCACGATGACTCCATGAACGTGTCGAAGGTGTCAGTCTCGCGGCGTGCCGGTTTGCCGCACTGCGGGCAGTCGACATGAACGAAATTCTCCAGTTTTGCCAGCGGCGAACCGACGCCGGTGATGTCGACATCCTTGGGCAGTGTGACTGGCAGTTGGTCGTCCGGCACCGGCACCGTGCCGCAGTCATCGCAATAGATGACCGGCACCGGGCAGCCCCAGTAGCGCTGACGGGAGACACCCCAGTCGCGCAGGCGGAAATTGGTCTGCTTTTCGCCGAGGCCCTTGGCGGCCAGATCGGCGGCGATGGCATCGACGGCGGCGTGATGATCCAGCCCGTCATAGGGACCCGAATGGACACAGACGCCGACGGTCTTGTCGCCGTACCAGTCCTGCCAGCGGTCCATCGTAAATGGCGCTTCGCCCCGGTCCCTGGGTTGAATCACCTGCCGAATGTCCAGACCGTATGTATGGGCGAAATGGAAATCGCGCTCATCGTGGGCTGGCACCGCCATCACGGCGCCTTCGCCGTAACTCATCAGTACATAATTGGCGACCCAGACCGGCACGGCCTTGCCAGTCAGCGGGTGGGTGACGGTGAGCCCGGTGTCCATGCCCTTCTTTTCCATGGTAGCGACATCGGCTTCGGCGGTGCCGCTTTGTTCGCAGGCCTTGATGAAGGCGGCAAGTGCAGGATTCGTTTGAGCCGCATGGGTGGCCAGCGGGTGTTCCGGCGCGACAGCACAGAACGTCACGCCCATGAGGGTGTCGGCCCGCGTGGTGTAGACCCAGAGCTGGCCGTCCTGACCGTCCAGCGAGTAGGGGAAGGCGAACCGGACGCCGTGACTCTTGCCGATCCAGTTGGCCTGCATGGTGCGGACCTGATCTGGCCAGCCCGTAAGGGTGTCGAGTTCGGCCAGCAGTTCGTCGGCGTAAGCGGTGATCCTCATGAACCACTGCGATATTTCCTTGCGCACCACCGGCGTGTCGCAGCGCCAGCAGCAACCCTCGATGACCTGTTCGTTGGCCAGTACGGTGTTGTCGTGCGGGCACCAGTTCACCGGCGAGGTTTTCTTGTAGACCAGTCCCTTTTCCAGCAGCCGCAGGAAGAACCACTGCTCCCAGCGGTAGTAGTCGGGCGAGCAGGTGGCGATCTCGCGCTGCCAGTCATAGCCGAAGCCCAGTTCCTTGAGCTGCTGCTTCATGTAGGCAATGTTGTCGTAGGTCCAGTCTCCCGGCGGCACACCCTTGGCCATGGCGGCATTTTCGGCCGGCAGGCCGAAGGCATCCCAGCCCATCGGTTGCAGCACGTTCTTGCCGAGCATGCGCTGGTAACGGGCGATCACGTCGCCGATGGTGTAGTTGCGGACATGGCCCATGTGCAGCCGGCCGCTGGGATAGGGAAACATCGACAGGCAGTAGAATTTTTCCTTCGACGGATCCTCAACGGCGCGGAACACACCCGCCGCCTCCCATAACTGCTGGGCGTCGGCTTCGATGTCGGCGGGCTGGTAAATATCGTCCATTCGTGCGGCTGGCGTGGCGGTAGCAATAAACGGTGAAGGATACTAAAGCGGGGGCGGGACGGGCAATGACAGCAGCGCCGGGGAGGCATCGGTCAGTCGGTTATTCGTGTCATACTCGGTTTAATGGGCGCGCTGGCCGGATAGGTCTGTGTCGAGGGTGTGTCAGGCGATCTTCAGGGGAGTCATGAATTTCGACAGTCTGCTGGTTTTGCTCGATAACCCGAATGAGGTGTTGTCGCTGGTGGCCGCGTTGACGGTTCTGCTTGCCTATGTGGCGAATCTGTTCCGCTGGCTGGACAGTGAGGGTGCTCTTTATGCGGCCATGAATGCCGGCGGTTCAGGCGTCATGACCTATCTGGCACTGGAAGCGTCTCCGGCCGGCATCATCCTGATGGAGGGGCTATGGACCCTGTTCAGCCTGTATGCCTTCATGAAGGCGCTGGTGCGCAATCGACTGGCGGTTTGAGGATCACATGGATAAGGCCTTCTGGATTGAAAGATGGGAGCAGGCGCAGATCGGTTTTCATCTGCCTGCCGTGCATCCCCTGCTGGCCCGACACTGGACCGCGCTGGGTGTCGGGCCGGGCAGCCGGGTATTCGTCCCCTTGTGCGGCAAAAGTGTGGACCTCGTCTATCTGCTGCAGCAGGGTATGAGCGTCACCGGTATTGAGCTCAGCCCGCTCGCGATCCGGCAGTTTCTGGCCGAACAATCGCTGGTCGCCGAGCCAGCCGATGCTGGCGGTCTGCCGCTGTTCGAGGTGTCGGGCCTGCGGCTATTTCAGGGCGATTTCTTCCAGCTGGACGCTGCGGTGCTGGGACCGGTCGATGCGGTGTACGATCGCGCAGCGCTGATCGCTCTGCCCCCGGACCTGCAGACGCGCTATGCCGCCCGGCTGCAGGCGCTGGCCCAGCCCGCCGCGCCGATACTCCTGATTACGTTTGATTACGATCCCGCCGACATGAGCGGCCCGCCGTTTGCCACACCGGCCGAGCAGGTCCGGCGACTGTTCGGCGACCGTTACGTGATCGAAGTGCTGGAGCAGGTCGATGCGCTGGCCGACAATCCGGCCCTGCAGCAGCGCGGCCTCCCCTGGCTGACCGAGACGGCCTGGCGGCTCCTGCCCCGCTGAAGCGCCTGGCCGATGTCAGCGCCTTGATCTGCTACACTTCGGCTTATTTGCCCGGAAACCCGACCGTGCTGAAAACCCTTCGGATCGCAACCCGCAAAAGCCCTCTGGCACTCTGGCAGGCCGAGCATGTGGCCGCCCGCCTGCAGGCGGCGCACCCGGGATTGCAGGTGGAACTGGTCCGGATGGTGACGCAGGGCGACAAGATTCTCGATGCGCCGCTGGCCAAGGTCGGCGGGAAGGGGTTGTTCGTCAAGGAACTGGAGCAGGGTATTCTGGCGGGCGCGGCCGACATGGCCGTCCATTCCATGAAAGACGTGCCGGCCGAACTGCCGCCTGGCTTGCATCTGGCGGCCATTCTGACCCGTGAAGATCCCCGCGATGCGCTGGTTTCAACCCGCCATGCCGGTCTCGCCGACCTGCCGCCAGACGCCCGTATCGGCACCTCCAGCCTGCGTCGGCAATGCCAGCTCAAGCTTCGGCTGCCCGATTGCCAGCTCAGCAGCGTGCGTGGCAACGTCGGTACACGGCTGGACAAGCTCGAAGCGGACGGCCTGGATGCCATTCTGCTCGCTGCTGCCGGACTTATCCGGCTGGGTCTGGCCGATCGTATCACCGAAATACTGGCGCCCGAGGACAGCCTTCCAGCCGTTGGTCAGGGTGCCATCGGCATTGAATGCCGGCAGGACGACTCCCGCATCCATGCCCTCCTGAGCGGGCTGCACGATCCCGATACGGCCGATTGTGTTCGGGCCGAGCGCGCCTTCAATCATCGTCTGAATGGGGGCTGTCAGGTTCCCATTGCCGGCTATGCTGAATTGCAGGGCCATCACATTCGGCTGCGCGGCCTGGTCGCTGCACCCGACGGCCAGCGGGTCGTGCGCGGCGAAATCCGCGGTGCGCGGACGCAGGCCGAGGCACTGGGCACCGCGCTGGCTGACCGCCTTCTGGCGGAGGGTGCGGATCAGATTCTGGCTGAATTGGGTGTGTCCCCATGACCTACTCCGCGCTCCAACCCTTGACCGGCATGCAGGTGCTGGTGACCCGTCCTGAAGGCCAGGCCGAAGGACTGGCTCAGTTGATTCTCGAAGCCGGCGGCCAGCCGGTGCTGGCACCGTTGCTGGAGATCGTTCCAAGCGCCAATCCCGCCGCCGTCGAAGCGCTCAAGGCCCTGCCGGCCTGGGACTGGATCATCTTCGTCAGCGCCAATGCCGCGCGGCTCGCCCTGCACGTGGAGAGCGGCTGGATGGCACACCTCGCCGGTCCGACCCGGCTGGCCGCCGTCGGCGAGGCTACCGCGACTGCGCTCGAGCAGGCTGGACTGCGGGTCGATCTGGTCCCGTATCCCGAATTCAACAGCGAGACCCTGCTGGCGGATCCGCGCATGGCTGCAGTGGCCGGCCAGCGCATTCTGATCGTCCGCGGCGAGGGCGGACGCGAACGGCTGGCAGAGGTGCTCCGCGAGCGGGGCGCCGACGTCCACTATGCCGAGGTCTATGCCCGGGTGCCGGTTGCCGCCGATCGATTGGCCGGCGCCCTGACTACCTGGTCGGCGGGTGGCTTTGATGCGGTGATCGTCACCAGTGGCGAGGCCTTGGCCCACCTCGAATCCCTGCTGCAGGGCGCTGGGCTTCAACACGCCCCACGGCCGTGTCTGGTCGTGCCCAGCGAGCGAATCGCAGCCCTGTCCGCAGGCGAAGGATGGCCGACTGTCCTGACCGCCGAGCGTGCCAGTGACGAAGCCCTTGTGCAGGTCATCAAGCGCTATGCTCATGCACAGAAGTCCGGTGCTGGAAACCTTGCGCGGGCCGCTCAGGCCGCGCCTGTAGAGCCTG
>CAYFNI010000037.1:0-20406 GCA_964344495.1 uncultured Methylococcus sp. | reverse complement strand
GGCCAAGTCCCTATCCACCGAGATAAAGCCGCCCAGACCGGTGTTTTCGGCCAGCCAACTCGATCAGCAAATTGCCGAAGTCAGCGCCGACCTTGATCGCCGACGTCGCGCCGAACTGCTCGACAAGAAAATCGTTCCGATCGGCGCCATCACTGCGCACCCGCTCGTGGTAGCCGCCTATGAGGCGGCCTGGCACGACAAGGTGGAGCGCATCGGCAACCTGAATTATCCCGAGGCCGCCCGCCGTCAGAAACTCAGCGGCGCCCTGGTACTGGCGGTGGGGATCAAGGCCGACGGCAGCGTCTACTCGGTGCAATTGCAACAGTCTTCAGGACATCCCGAACTGGACGACGCGGCCCGCAGTATCGTCGCACTGGCTGCGCCGTTTGCGCCGCTGCCGCGAGAAATCCGGGACGTAGCAGACGTGCTGGTCATCACCCGCACCTGGCGCTTCGAGAGTAACCAGACCTTGCAAACCCGGGCCCGATAAGTCACGCAGCGAGCGCCCCCCAAACTTGCACCCGGGCGGTCGGTTCGCTGATACTGTGGCCATGCTGCAAGCCACCGAAAACCTCACCAATCACTTCCTCATTGCCATGCCCGGCATGGCCGACCCCTTCTTTTCGCGCACCGTAACCTACCTCTGCCAGCATAACGAGGAGGGCGCGCTCGGGATCATCATCAACCGGCCCTCCGAACTGACCCTCAAGGATCTGATGGAACAACTGGAGATCGAGCTGGATGACGCCGCGCTGGGCCAGACGCCGGTCTACTTTGGCGGCCCCGTACAACCGGAGCGCGGCTTCGTGCTGCATGAGCCGGCGGGTGAGTGGAACTCCACGCTCAAAATTACCGAAGGCCTCTGGCTGACCACCTCCAAGGACATTCTGGAAGCCATCAGTCAAGGCCGGGGCCCGCGCAAGATCTTGCTGGCCATGGGCTATGCCGGCTGGGGCAAAGGTCAGCTGGAGGAAGAAATCGTTCAGAACGCCTGGCTCAATGCCGAAGCCGAGACCTCCATCATCTTCAACCGGCCGGCGGCCAACCGCTGGAAGGAAGCCGCCCAGCTAATGGGCGTGGACATTTCCCTGCTCACCACCCAAGCCGGCCATGCCTGAGTTTCCGACGCTGCCGGAGCGCACCGCCGACTCGCCCCACGCAACCTACCTCGGATTCGACTACGGCCAGAAGAAGACCGGCGTCGCCGTCGGTCAGCGCATCACCGGCACGGCCAGGGGCCTGCAAACCCTGCGCTCGCACAGCCCCGAAGCGCTGTGGCCCGGCATCCAGCAACTGGTGCGCACCTGGCAGCCCACCGCCTTCGTGGTCGGCGTGCCGATCCCGATCGTGGAAACCCCGGACAAGAATCCCTTCATCAGCCTGATCATGCGCTTCTGCCGCGACCTGCAGAGCCGCTTCGAGCGACCGGTCTATGTCATGGACGAGGCCCTGTCCACACGTGAATCGCAATCGCTGTTCTACAGCCAGCGCACCCGAAAGTCGGTCGCCTTTACCGACATCAAGGACGAACTCGCCGCCCAGCTGATTCTGCAAACCTGGCTTGATCACACCGCACCTCGGGAGCGACTGGATGGCTGAGTTACCCGACCCACGGACCCTGCTGGACACGCTGGAAGCCGGCCTGCGACAGGCGCTGGACCAGCGTCGCATCGAGGATCCGGTCATGATCGGCATCCATCAGGGCGGCGTCTGGGTCGCCGAGCAGCTGCATCGGCGGCTGGGTCTGCGCGAACCCCTGGGCAAACTCGACATCACCTTTTATCGTGATGACTTCTCCCAGATCGGCATGCACCCGCAAGTCCACGCCAGTGCCATAACTGCGCGCATTGAAGGCCGCGACGTGCTGCTGATTGACGATGTGTTCTACACCGGCCGCACCATCCGCGCGGCACTCAATGAAATCTTCGATTACGGACGTCCGGCGCAGGTGGTGCTGGGGGTACTGCTGGAGCGCGATGGCCGGCAGATTCCACTGCGCCCCGACTGCACCGGTGGTTCCCTGACACTCCCGCCCGGACAGCGCATCAAGCTGACCGGACCGGACCCCCTGGCCTTGTCCCTGCACGCGGTGTGAACCATGCCAGCCCATGACCTGCAACTGGACGAACGCGGACAGCTCCGGCACTTCCTGACCGTGGAAGGACTGCGGAAGGAACTGCTGGAATCGATCATGGATACCGCCGAATCCTTCGCGAGCGTGACCGAGCAGACGGTAAAGAAAGTCCCGCTGCTGCGCGGCAAGACCATCGTCAACCTGTTCTTCGAGACCAGCACCCGCACCCGCACGACCTTCGAGCTGGCCGCCAAGCGACTGTCCGCCGACGTGCTGAACGTCAACATCGCCACCTCGGCCACAACCAAGGGTGAAAGCCTGCTCGACACCATCCGCAACATCGAGGCGATGCATGTCGACATGTTCGTGGTGCGCCACGCCCAGAGCGGCGCCCCGCATTTCATTGCCCGTCATGTCGCGCCGCACATCAGCGTCATCAATGCGGGTGACGGTCGCCACGCCCACCCGACCCAGGCCATGCTGGATGTCTTCACCATTCGCAAGCACAAGCCGGACTTCACCCAGCTGACGGTCGCGATTGTCGGCGACATCCTGCATTCGCGCGTGGCCCGCTCCGAGATACATGCCTTGCGGATTCTGGGGGTCAAGGACATCCGCGTGGTCGGTCCGCGCACCCTGATTCCTGCCGATATTGCGGAACTCGGCGTGACGATCGAGCACGACCTTGACAGCGGACTGGAGAACGCCGACGTCATCATCATGCTGCGGCTGCAACGCGAACGCATGAGCGGCGCCTTCATCCCCAGCGAGCATGAGTATTTTTCCAGCTATGGCCTGACCGAATCCCGACTGGCGCGCGCACGACCGGACGCTATCGTCATGCATCCGGGCCCAATCAACCGGGGTGTGGAAATCGACTCCAAGGTGGCCGATGGCCGCCGTTCAGTCATCCTGCAGCAGGTCACTCACGGCATCGCTATTCGCATGGCAGTGATGTCCATGGCCATGCACCACCCGGCGGGAGGACACCCGGCATGAGCCTACGCATTCATCTACACGGTGGCCGCCTGATTGATCCGGCCCAGGCGCTCGATGCGGTGCAGGACCTCTACATCGCCGACGGGCGGATCGTCGCCATCGGGTCTGCACCGGATGGTTTCCATGCCGACCAGCGGCTGGATGTGCAGGGCCAGATCGTCTGTCCCGGACTGGTCGACCTGTGTGCCCGCCTGCGCGAACCCGGCGCCGAGCATAAAGCCACGATCGCCAGCGAGAGCCGGGCCGCGGCGGCCGCCGGCATTACCACCGTCTGCCTGCCACCGGACACCCAGCCGGTCATCGACACGCCCGCCGTTCTCCAGCTGATCCATGACCGCGCCGCGCTATCGGGTCGTCTGCGGGTACACCCGATCGGTGCACTGACCCGCAGCCTCAAGGGACAGGATCTGAGCGAGATGAACGCCTTGCGATCCGCCGGCTGCCGCGCCGTCAGCAACGCCGGGCAACCGGTTGCAACCACACGGGTCCTGCGGCGGGCGCTGGAATACGCCGCCAGCCTGGACCTGCTCGTGATCGTACGGCCCGAAGACGCGGATCTGGCCGACCAAGGCTGCGTCCACGAGGGTCCGGTCAGTACCCGCATGGGCTTGCGTGGCATCCCGCATGCAGCGGAAACGGTCGCCGTGGCACAGGTGCTGGCTCTGATCGAACATACCGGTGCCCGGGTTCACTTTGCCCAGATCAGCAGCGCCCGTAGCGTGCGTTCGATCGCCCGGGCACGCGAGAAGGGGCTGCCGGTCAGTGCCGATGTGGCTGCCCACCAGTTGCACCTGACCGATAGTGATATCGAGGGTTTTGATGCGCTCTGCCATGTCCGGCCACCGCTGCGCAGTCCGTCGGATCGCGACGCACTGCGGGAAGGGGTCCGTGACAGTGTCATCACCGCCATCTGCTCCGATCATCAACCGCATGAACCCGACGCCAAGCTGGATGCCTTTCCGGCGACCGAACCGGGCATGGCCGCCTTGCAGACGCTGCTGCCGCTGACCTTGAAACTGGTCGACGGCGGCTGGCTATCACTGCCGCAAGCCATCGCAGCCCTGACCTCGGGACCGGCCGCAATCCTGGGCCTGGAGGCCGGCACGCTGCGAATCGGGGCTCCGGCTGATGTGTGTGTATTCGATGCCACGCTCGCCTGGACGCCGGATGCAGACACTTGGCTCAGCGCGGGTCTGAACACCCCCTTCTGGGGACAGGCGCTGACCGGGCGGGTAACCCGCACCCTGCTGGCGGGCCATCCCGTTTTTTCATTGGACCGGCAGTAACACCATGAGCACCCCAGAGCAGCAGGGCACCCTGTTCATCGTCTCGGCCCCCTCCGGCGCCGGCAAAACCAGCCTGGTCAAGGCGTTGCGACAAAGCTGCGACGGGCTGGCCATCTCCATCTCGCATACCACGCGGGCCCGGCGGCCGGGCGAGGAAGAGGGCCGCGATTACTGTTTTGTCAGCCGCGAGACGTTCACTGACATGGTCGCCGACGGCGCATTTCTGGAACATGCCCAGGTGTTCGACAACTTTTACGGCACCGCGCGGAGTACCGTCGAGGCGGCGCTGGCGCAAGGCACGGATGTGATTCTGGAAATCGATTGGCAGGGCGCCCGGCAGATCCGGGCGCTGATGCCAGCGTGTCGCTCAATCTTCATCCTGCCGCCATCGCGCGCAGCACTGGAAACTCGCCTGAGCGCTCGCGGTCAGGACGATGCGCACACCATCGCCCGCCGCATGACGGACGCGATCTCGGAAATGTCCCACTACGGCGAGTACGATTATCTGGTCATCAACGACGACTTCGGCGAGGCACTGGCGGAGTTGCGCGCCATCATCACCGCCACCCGCCTGACCACCGGCCGTCAGGCAGCCCGGCAACGGACCCTGATTGCCGGCCTGCTGGGGTAGGGCGCCCTGGGGCTAGAGTTCTTCAGCGTGCCGAATCCAGGCGTCCTGTGCTGGCGGCTGATAATCCGCCATCTGTGACAGGAGGGTCTCTGGATCGCAGTCGGCCAGCAGCAGACCGCGATGCAGCGGCTTGAGGAACCCCTCCTCGACGGCCCGATCGCACAGGCCAAGCAAGGCATCAAAGTATCCGGCGGTATCCAGCAAGCCGATGGGTTTGCGATGAAAGCCGAGTTGCGCCCAGGTCAACACTTCGAACAGTTCCTCGAAGGTCCCGATCCCGCCCGGCAAGGCGATGAAGCCGTCCGCGAGCTCTGCCATCCGCGCCTTGCGGGTGTGCATGGAATCGACGATCTCCAGCCGGGTGACGCCGGCATGCTCCACCCGCTCGCCTTCCACCTCAAGCCCGACGAGTGCCTGCGGAATGACGCCGGTGACGCGTCCGCCGGCCATCAGGGTCGCATCGGCGACCACCCCCATCAGGCCGACGTTGCCTCCGCCGTAAACCAATTCGATGTCACGCATGGCCAATAGCGCCCCCAGTTGCCGCGCCGCCTCGCCATAGGCTGGCCGGCGGCCGTGACGGGCACCGCAAAAGACACACAGGCGGCGGAACGGGAACTGATTTGTCGCTTTCATGGGGCTCAGGCGGTCATCGGCACAGGTGAGTGTTCGCAGGAGGATAACAGACGCGACGCGCCTGATCGGGCACCTCCGGCGACGGGTGAGGCTTCGTCCGGTTTGTATCGATGCGGTCGCTTCGCTAAGCTGCTCCGGCATCCTCACCCTCATAACAACACCAGAAGGAGCACACCATGAACACACGCATCCGCCTGCAGATGCTCGGATTTGCCGGGGCACTCAGCGCCTGCGCCCAGACCACGATCGAGCCCGCCAGCTTTCAATCGGCCTATCAGCCGATGCTGGCGCCCCAGGAAACGGTCTTGCCCAAACGCTGCGTGGCGGTTTCGGGCATAACCTACAAAAACGGGCTGGAAAACACGCTGGTCGGCAAGCGGTTTCTGGAAAATCACAAGAAGCCGCCCGAGGCCATCCACATGACTGGCAACCTGTCCGATTGGGTCCGGGCCTCGGCGACCGAAATGTTCCGGCGTGCCGGTTTCAATACGCAAGATCCTTCCGCCCCTCGCCTGACACTTCAGTTGACCGACATCGCCGTCAGTGAAAACATTTATGTGAACTCCGGCTACAACGGCCGCGTGACGCTGGATGCCACGCTGTTGAATGCCCAAGGCCAGCCATGCTGGAACGATACTGAAGCCGGCCTGGCCCAGAACTACGGCCACTCGGGCAGCGCCATCAATTATCAGGAAACGGTCAACCACGCGCTGGATCGCGCCCTCATGGCCCTGCTGGCGGACAAGAACTTCCAAAAAGCGGCCTGCGGCGCCTGCCGCCCCTGAGTTCGACGCTTCACCCCCGACATCACACCGCCAGCCGTCGAGCTTCATCCGCCCGGCGACTGGCCTCAGCCCTCCGCACGCTTCCGACTCTCCCGGCCACCCAGAGCCGCTTCACGCCCGCTCGACCCCAACCGCAGCAACCGGACTGTGCATTTTGGCCGTTGACAGCCACACACCCCCGCGCCTACAGTATCGACGCGGAACAGTTCCGTAGCGATACATTAAATATGTTCGTCAGGGTTCCGCTCGATAACGACTCAACACGCGGAGGAGAGAACCATGTCCCATGACTCAGAAAACACAAAAGATTGGTTCTGGCTCTATGTAGCCGGAGCGACAGTGGCCCTGGTGAGCGTCATCCTGATGGTGAAGCTGAACGAAAATGACAAGTACCAGCCGATCATCGAACAGCAACACGAGGAGATGGCGCGGATGAACATCCGGGTCGTCCAGTAAGCCTTTCAGACCGGAGAAACCGCCATGAAAACATCATCCCTGTCGCGGCGCGTCGGGTTAGTTTGCCTGTTCACCGGAATCTGGCTGAGTTCGACACCAGGCTTTTCGGCCGAGTACCAGTTCCGCGACCTGCTGGGCAATACGCTGGACCCGCAGAAGTGCTCCGAACAGACCTCTGCCCAGAACAAAGCTCGCGAATCCTACACGCTCGACAAATACGTCAAGGTCTTCTGCGAAACCCAGGGCTATGGCTGGCATGTTGCGGCCGTCAAGGATAGCGGCCGGCTCATCTGTAACGACTGCGACGGCCAACCCGGCCGCGCTCAATGCCATCTGGAGGATGTGCGGGTGACATGCAAACGGCTGAAGCCGGGATCGGTCGGCTTATTCCCGGGCGAAGGCTAGCCGAACCGGTAGCGACCACAGCGGACTCAATCTTCCCGGGAGCACGGTGCGCCAAAACCGCCGCCCCCGGGCGTTTCGATGACAACACTGTCACCCGCCCGCACCTGCAACACGACCCGTCCACCCAGCTCCATCAAAGCGCCCTCCGACGTCAGCAAACAATTTCGTCCGCACTGGCCAGGCGAGCCACCAGCCAGACCGAACGGCGCTGTCAGGCGCCGGGTTGACAGGATGCCGACCGTCATCGGCTCCAGAAAACCCAGTTGCCGGATCACCCCGTCTCCCCCACGCCACTCACCCGCGCCGCCGCTGCCCGTGCGGATGGCAAAGCGCTCCAGCCGTACCGGGAACCGCCACTCCAGAATTTCCGGATCCGTCAGGCGCGAATTGGTCATATGCGACTGCACCGCATCTGCCCCCTCGAAACCCGCGCCGGCGCCGGTACCGCCGCAAATGGTCTCGTAATACTGATGCTCGGCGTTGCCAAAGGTGAGGTTATTCATCGTACCCTGCGCGGCGGCCATCACCCCCAGCGCGCCATAGAGAGCATCCACCACGTGCTGGGACGTTTCGACATTCCCGGCCACGACCGCTGCCGGCGGGCGTGGATTGAGCAGGGATCCTTCGGGGATGATGAGCTCCAGCGGCCGCAGACACCCCGCATTCAGCGGGATAGCCTCGCCCGCCAGGGTCCGGAACACATACAGCACCGCCGCCTGACACACGGCCGCCGGCGCATTCAGGTTATCCGCCTGTTGCGCCGAGGTGCCGGTAAAATCGATCTGCGCTGAACGCCGGATCTGATCGACGCGGATCGTCACCCGAATCTCGGCACCGGAATCCATCGGCACCCGGCAGCTCCCATCCCGCAGCCGACTGATGGCTCGCCGGATCGCCTCCTCGGCATGATCCTGCACATAGCCCATGTAGGCACGCAGCGTGGCCAGCGAATAATGCCCGATCAACCGGGCCAGCTCCGTCACACCGCGCTGATTGGCCGCGACTTGCGCCCGCAGATCGGCCAGATTCTGCTCCGGATTGCGCGCCGGCCAGCCGCCCTCCCCGAGCCAGGCACGCACCGCCTCATCCTGAAAGCAGCCGCCCGCAACCAGGCGCAGACCGTCCGTCAGGGCACCCTCGTCGTCGATCCGGAGACTACCGGGCGGCATGGACCCCGGCGTGATACCGCCGACATCGGCGTGATGACCGCGCGATGCCAGATAAGCCAAAACCGATTCGCCGGTGGCATCGAACATCGGCGTGATGACCGTGATATCTGGCAAATGGGTACCGCCGTGATAGGGCGAATTGGTCAGCCACACATCGCCCGGGCGAAAACGGGCGCCGTGCCCGCCAATCAGCGCCTTGACGCTCGCGCCCATGGAACCCAGATGAACCGGAATATGCGGCGCATTGGCGACCAGTTCGCCGGCGCCATCAAACAGGGCGCAGGAAAAGTCCAGCCGCTCCTTGATGTTGACCGAGTGGGCCGTATTCTGGAGCGTGTAGCCCATTTCCTCGGCCAGCGACATGAACAGCCGGTTGAAGATTTCCAGCCGCACTGGATCGCGTTGGGTCGATGCCTGACCCGGCGTCGCCGCCTCCATCCGGGTGAGGATCAGATGGCCGTCAGCCACGATCTCACCCTGCCAGCCCGGCTCGATCAGGGTGGTCGATGTCGGCTCCAGCAGCAGGGCGGGACCATCGATGCGGCTGTTCAAGCCCAGCGCCGCTCGCCGATAGACCGGCGCCGTATGAAACGAACCGCCCGTGAACAGCCGTACCTGGGTCAAGGGGAGCGGCTGACTGTCCGTTGCTGGCAGCGGCGGCCGCTCGATCCATGTCTGCGCCGGCAGCACCAACTCGACGCTGGCCTGCTCGACCACCAGCGGCTTGCCTGGATAGATGAAACCGAAGCGCTGGCGATGCAGGGTTTCGAACGCCAAGTGCAACGACTCGCGACCCGCAAAGGGCACTTCCAGCTGCGTGTCCGAACCGGCATAACGCAGCGCCACCCGGCACTGAACCCGCGCCGGGTGCGGTGCCAGATCCTGCGCCGCCAGTGCCTCGCGCCCGGCCGCTTCAAGCCGTGTCAGCAGCGACTCCAGCCGCGGCATCAAGCCCTCTTCCAGCGGCTCGACGACCGCCTCGCTCTGCAGCACCCGATGCTCTGCCAATCCCATGCCGTAGGCCGAGAGCACCCCTGCGAGCGGATGCAACAGAATCCGCTGCAGACCGAGTCGCTCCGCCACCCGACAGGCATGCTGACCGCCCGCCGCCCCGAAGCAGCACAGACTGTAATCGTCGCTTAAATCATGGCCGCGCTGAAGCGAAATGGTCTTGATCGCCGCCGCCATTTCCTCGACCGCCACCGCCAGAAAGCCTTCGGCCACCGCCTCGGCGCTAAGCGTCTGCCCGGTGTCCCGTTGCACGGCCGCAGCCAGCGCCTCGAAACCGGCCCTGACCACAGTGGTATCCAGCGGCTGATCACCGTCGGGGCCGAACAGGTGCGGGAAAAAATCCGGCTGCAGCTTGCCGAGCAGCACGTTCGCATCGGTTACGCACAACGGCCCGCCCCGCCGGTAGCACGCCGGTCCGGGATTGGCGCCGGCCGAATCCGGGCCGGCCCGGAACCGCAGCCCGTCGTAATGCAGGATCGATCCCCCCCCTGCCGCCACGGTATGGATATCAAGCATCGGCACCCGCAAGCGCACTCCGGCCACCGAGGTTTCCTCGGTTCGCTCCAGCTCACCGGCATAATGCGCAACGTCGGTCGACGTGCCGCCCATGTCGAACGTGACGATCTTGGAAAATCCGGCCTGTCTGGCGGTTGCCACGGCACCGATGATGCCGCCTGCGGGGCCGGAAAGAATGCTGTCCTTGCCATGAAACTGGCTGCCGTCCATCAGACCACCGCTGGACTGCATGAATCTGACCCGACCTCCGGACGCCATGATGGATGTCAGCCCTGCATTGAACCGATCGACGTACTGCCGCAACACCGGCGAGAGGTAGGCATCCACCACCGTCGTATCGCCGCGACCAATCAGCCGAATTGCCGGACTGCAGCGATGGGACACAGAAATCTGGGTGAAGCCGAGGGACCGTGCCAGGTCTTCCACCGCCCGTTCGTGCACGGGATTCCGCCAGGCATGCATGAGCACGATCGCCAGCGCCCGGTAGCCCCGATCATGGGCAGCGCGCAAATCCTCCCTCAGCTGGGACAGATCCAGCGGGATCAACTCGATGCCATGCGCATCAAGCCGTCCGTCGGCCTCAATGACATGTTCATACACGGGCGCCGCCCGCTGGATTGCCAGCGCAAACAGATCCGGCCGGTTCTGGTAGCCAATCCGCAATACATCACCCAGACCCCGATTGATCACCAGCACGGTCGGTGCGCCGTTGCGCTCCAGCAATGCGTTGGTGCCGACGGTTGTCCCCATTTTCACCTCATCCACCGCCTGCGCCGCCCAGGCGGGATGGGCTGCCAGCAACTCATGGATGCCGTGCAAGGCCGCATCGGCATAACGCTCGGGGTTGTCGGACAGCAGCTTGTGAGTGATCAGACGCCCGTCGGGACAGCGGGCAACGATGTCCGTGAAGGTCCCGCCGCGATCAATCCAGAACTGCCAGCCAGAAGCGGTGGAACTCGAACCCATACAACACGACCTCGGGCGAAGCGCGGAATAATTGACTATTTTGCTGGGATATGTGACTCTCCGAGGACTGCCAACCACCCTGCTCAAGGAGGCCCATCGTGCGATTGACGACCAAAGGCCGCTATGCCGTCACCGCCATGCTGGACTTGGCTTATCATAGCGAAAAACGACCGGTCACCCTGACCGACATCGCCAAGCGCCAGGAGATCTCGCTCTCTTATCTGGAGCAGCTGTTTGCGCGCCTGCGACGTTCAGGCATGGTCGAAGGCGTACGGGGTCCGGGCGGCGGCTATCAGCTCAGTCGCAAGACCAATCAGATCAGCATCGCCGAAATCATCGCCGCCGTGGATGAAACGCTCGACTCCACCCGCTGTGGCGGCAAGGCCAACTGCCAGAACGAACAGCCGTGTCTCACCCATGATCTGTGGATGGGGCTCAGCGATCAGATCCGCCAATACCTCGACTCCATCACCCTGGAAGACGTGCTGCTGCGGAAAAGCGTTCGCCTGGTTGCGGAGCGTCAGGACCAGCACGCCACCAAACTCTACCTCGAACGCGCCAAACTCCGGGGCGACAGTCCCTGAAACCCGTCCTTCGGCATGATCTATCTTGATCACAATGCCACCACCCCGCCGGATGAGCGCGTGGTGGAGGCGATGCAGCCGTACCTCCGCACCTTTTACGGCAACCCCTCGGCACTCTACCGGCTGGGCCGGCTCAGCCGGGGGGCAATCGACACCGCGCGCGAACAGGTGGCGGCCCTGGTCGGCGCTCAGGCGTCCGAAGTCATCTTCACCAGCGGCGGCACCGAAGCCAACAACCTTGCCCTGAAGGGGCTCGCGTTCGCCCTGGG
Organism: uncultured Methylococcus sp.; assembly: GCA_964344495.1. Classification (GTDB taxonomy): domain Bacteria; phylum Pseudomonadota; class Gammaproteobacteria; order Methylococcales; family Methylococcaceae; genus UBA6136. The sequence continues at coordinate 8,619 of CAYFNI010000037.1, read as the reverse complement.
ACGCTGCGACATCCTGAGCGGCGCCACCGAGCATCCGTCGGTCAGCGAACCCCTCCGATTTCTCGCCGGTCAAGGCTGGCGCATCCGGACGCTGGACATCCATGCAGACGGCCGGCCCGACCTGTCGACCCTGCCGCCTGCAGGATCGGCAGCGATGAAACTGGCGACCCTGATGCTGGCGAACAACGAAACCGGCGTGATCCATGACACCGCACCCCTGGCCGAATACATGCGCTCGGCCGGCGGCTTTCTGCACGTTGATGCGGTCCAGGCGGCCGGAAAAATCCCGGTTGATTTTGCCGTCACCGGCGCCCACTGCATGACCCTGTCCGCACACAAGCTGAATGGTCCCAAAGGCACAGGCGCCTTGATCGTCAGCCGCACAGCCCCCATTGAACCGCTGTTGCACGGCGGCGGGCAGGAGCAGAATCGCCGCGGCGGTACCGAAAACGTGCCCGCTATCGTCGGCTTCGGCAAGGCGGCGGAACTGGCCCGCCTCGAACTGGACGCGCGCCGGCAGCATACCCTGGCCCTGCGGCAACGACTCGAACGCGGCCTGCTGGCCCTGCCCGGATTGAGCCTGTTTGCCGCGGACACACCCCGCTTGCCGAACACCGTGCAATTCGGAGTGGCGGGCTACGACGGTGAAACTCTGGTCATGCAGCTGGACCGTCTTGGATTTGCCCTCTCGAGCGGCTCGGCCTGCGCCAGTGGCGGCAAGGAACCCAGCCCGGTATTGCTGGCCATGGGGATCGAGGCCGAGCTTGCCCGGAGTGCGATCCGTGTCAGCCTCGGTCAGGGCAACACCGACAGCGACGTGGACCGGTTGCTCGCGGCGCTGACTGCACTGATCGGCGCGCACTGAGGCGTCCATCCATCTTTCAACGAGGATTTACGATATGTCGATTCATCTCACGGAACCGGCCGCCCGCCAGGTGGCCACTCAATTGCAAAAACGTGGCTCTGGCGTCGGCCTGCGGCTGGGCGTCAAAAAGTCCGGCTGCACCGGCTATGCCTACATCATCGACTATGCCGACCTCATCGGCGAGGACGATGCCGTGTTCGAACACCATGGCGTCAAGGTCATCGTCCATCAGGATGAACTCCCCTTTCTGGACGGGCTGACGGTGGATTTTCGGCGCGAGGGCATTAGCGAAGCGTTCAAGTTCGACAACCCCAATATCAAGGCCATGTGCGGTTGCGGCGAAAGTTTTGCCGTCTAGATCACCGTCGACGCTTACGTCCGGCGCCCTTTTCCTATAAAATTCCGCGCCTTAATCCCGCCTTGTATGGCGGGTTTTCTTTTGGCAGGGGCTGCAGCCATTGACGCCCCGCCTCCCATCGCATACTCAGGAGTTTCCATGGCGATCGAACGCACCATTTCCATCATCAAGCCCGATGCCGTAGCCAAGAACGTCATTGGCGAAATCTATAGCCGCTTTGAAAAGGCGGGCCTGCGGATCATCGCAGCCAAGATGGTTCACCTGTCCCGTGAACAGGCCGAAGGCTTCTACGCCGTGCACAAGGAGCGTCCGTTCTTCAACGATCTGGTCAGCTTCATGATCTCCGGCCCGGTCATGGTGCAGGTGCTGGAAGGCGAAAACGCCATCGCCTGCAATCGCGATGTCATGGGTGCCACCAACCCCAAGGACGCAGCCCCTGGCACCATCCGCGCTGATTTTGCCGTCAGCATCGACGAAAATGCCGTCCATGGCTCCGATGGCCCGGACACCGCCGCCCAGGAAATTGCCTACTTCTTCCAGCCGAATGAACTCTGCGCCAGAACCCGTTAATCCGGGCGACCGCATCAATCTGCTTGGGCTTGACCGGAAGGCCATGGAGGCCTTCTGCGTCGAGCAGGGCGAGAAGTCGTTCCGCGCCTCCCAGCTACTGCAATGGATTCACCAGCGCGGCGTCGGCGACTTCGGCCTGATGACCAACCTCAGCAAGGTGCTGCGGACCCGACTGGAAGCCAGCTGCGAGATCCGCCCGCCGGAGATCGTCCACGAACAGATCTCCAGTGACGGCACCTGCAAATGGGTACTCCAGACCGATGCACAGAATCGCATCGAGACGGTCTACATCCCCGAAGAAGGCCGCGGCACCCTGTGCGTTTCGTCACAGGTCGGCTGTGCGCTGGAATGCTCGTTCTGCTCCACTGCCCGTCAGGGCTTCAATCGGAACCTGAGCACGGCCGAAATCATCGGCCAGCTCTGGGTCGCACAGCGCGAGCTCGGCATCGGCGCGGTCACCAACGTGGTGCTGATGGGGATGGGCGAACCGCTGTTGAATTTCAATCACGTTGTCTCTGCCATCGACTTGATGCTGGATGACCATGCCTACGGACTGTCCAAGCGACGCGTGACGCTCAGCACCTCCGGTGTCGTACCGGCCCTCGACCGGCTGGCCGAGGTCAGCGAGGTCAGCCTCGCCGTGTCGCTGCACGCCCCGAATGACGAACTCCGCGACGAACTGGTGCCGATCAACCGCAAGTATCCGATCCGCGAACTGCTGGCGGCCTGCAAGCGCTATGTCGGCCGCGATGCCCGCCGCAAGGTCACGATCGAATACGTGATGCTCGACGGCATCAATGACACCCCGGCCCACGCGCGCCAACTGGTACGGCTTCTCAGCACTGTGCCGTCCAAGGTCAACCTGATCCCGTTCAACCCGTTCCCGGGCTCGGACTATCGCTGCTCCAGCCGCGACACCATCCAGCGCTTCAGCGAAATCCTGCAGGCCGGCGGCCTGATCACCACGACCCGCAAGACGCGCGGCGATGACATCGATGCGGCCTGCGGACAACTCGTGGGCAAGGTCACGGACCGGACCCGGCGCACTCTGCGGCTGGTGAATGCCTCCTGAATGAACGCCGCCCGCCTGATCGCGCTGACCTTCGCCACACTCCTGGCCGCCTGCTCCTCGCTGCCGGAGGAGACCGAACCCATGGCCGGCAAGGAGCCGCTCAGCCCCGAACAGGCTTCGCGGATCTTTGTCGAGAAGGGCGTGCAATACCTGAACGCCGAGCAGTACGAAATTGCCCTGCAGGATCTGCAGAAAGCCGTCGAACTCGACGATGACAACAGCGAAGCCTATAACGCGCTGGGTGAACTCTACCGTCGCATCGACAAGCCGGCTCAGGCCGACAGCGAATTCCGCAAGGCCATCCGCCTGCAGGCCGACAATTATGCCGCCCGCAACAACTACGGCCGCTTCCTGTGCGACACCGGCCATGCCGCCGATGCCTTCGAACAATTCAAGACCGTCTATAGCACCAAACTGTACGGTCAACCGTGGATTCCGCTGACTAACGCCGGCCTCTGTGCCCATTCGGTCGGCCAGAAGACCGAGGCTGAGCGCTTCCTGCGTCAGGCGCTCGAAACCAACCCCACGTTCCCGCCGGCCCTGCTGGCGATGGCCCGACTCAGCCGCGACACCGGTCAGGCCATGGCCGCGCGCGGGTTTCTGCAGCGCTATCTGAGCACCGCCGGCCCGACGCCGGACGCACTCCTGCTGGGCATCGAAATCGAGATGGGGCTCGGCAACACCCAGGCGGCCGCCGAGTACATGAACACCCTGCATGCCCGCTTCCCCGATGCCACCGAGGTCATGCAGGCCCGGCAAAGGCTCGGCCAATAACATAAAATCCCATTCACCTCACCGCCGCCAAGACACGCGAACCATGAGTGACAAAATTCAGGCCATCCGCGGGATGCACGACATCCTACCCGAGCACACGCCGCGCTGGCAGTACGTCGAGCGGATGCTGCGGCACGTGATGGGAAGCTACGGCTACCGCGAAATCCGGCTCCCCGTCGTGGAAAAGACCGAGCTGTTCAAACGCTCCATCGGCGAGGTTACCGATATCGTCGAAAAGGAGATGTACACCTTCGATGACCGCAATGGCGACTCGCTGACACTGCGCCCCGAGGGTACCGCCGGCTGTCTGCGCGCCTGTCTCGAACATGGGTTGTTGCACAATCAGACCCAGCGGCTCTGGTATATGGGCCCGATGTTCCGGCATGAACGGCCGCAGAAGGGCCGCTACCGCCAGTTCCACCAGCTCGGTGTCGAAGCCTACGGCATGCCCGGCCCCGACATCGACGCCGAACTTATCCTGCTGTGCCGCCGGCTGTGGCGGGCGCTCGGTATCGAGCACAAGCTGGAACTCCAGCTCAACTCGCTCGGTACCAGCGAAGAGCGCATCGCCTACCGCGCCCAACTGGTCGACTACTTCCGCGGCCACATCGACCGTCTCGACGAAGACAGCCGCCGCCGGCTGGACAGCAACCCCTTGCGCATCCTTGACAGCAAGAACCCCGACCTGGCCGAACTCATCGCCGGAGCCCCCGTCCTCACCGAAGAGCTGAACGAGGCCTCGCGCGACCACTTCATGTCGCTGCGTGAGCGCCTGGATGACGCCGGTGTGGCGTACGTGGTCAATCCCCGACTGGTACGCGGCCTGGACTACTACTCGCGGACCGTTTTCGAATGGGTCACCTCCGAACTTGGCGCGCAGGGCACGGTGTGCGCCGGCGGGCGGTATGATGGACTGATAGAGCAACTCGGTGGCAAGGACTCCACTGCGGTGGGCTTTGCGCTGGGCATGGAGCGGCTGATTGATCTGCTGGACGCCCCCGAACGCCACGATGCGGCGGCCGCCCCGCATGCCTACCTGATTGCCGTGGGCGAACTGGCTGAACGCAAGGCCAGCCGGGTGGCCGAGAATCTGCGCGATGCCCGCCCGCAGTTGCGCCTGCAATTGAACTGTGGCGGTGGCAGCTTCAAGAGCCAGTTCAAGCGCGCCGACAAGAGCGGTGCCGAAGTGGCCCTGATCCTCGGCGAGGATGAAGCCCGCGACCAGACCCTCAGCGTCAAGTCGCTGCGTCGCGACGAAGGCCAGAAAACCCTGACCGAATCCGAACTGATCGCTTTTTTGAATACCCTGATTGACTGAGAGAACTGCATGGAAACCTACTTGACCGAAGAAGAGCGTCTTGAAGCGTTGCAACGCTGGTGGAAAGACAACAAATCCTCGCTGTTTGCCGGCCTGCTGCTGGGACTCGCCGTGATTGCCGGCTGGAAAATGTGGCAGGGCCACCAGACAGAGAAGGCCCTGCAGGCGTCGCAGACCTATCACCAGCTGACCCAGGCGGTGGAAGCCAAGCAGACCGAATCGGCCCTGATGCTCAGCGAGCGACTGATCCAGCAATATCCCGCCACGACCTACGCCGAATTCGCCCGCCTCATCACGGCCAAGCTGAAGCTGGCGGCCAATGACCTCGATGGCGCCAAAAAGGCGCTCGAGGACGCCTATGCAAAGTCTGATGACAGCGCACTGAAAGAGCTGGCCCGGCTGCGCCTTGGCCGCGTCCTGCTGGCCAAGGGTGAGCTGGAGCCAGCCCTGAAGCTGATCGAACCGGCCAAGGCCAACACCAGCGGCGCCTTTGCCGCCCTGTCTGAAGAACTGCGCGGGGATCTCTTGAGCGCCGCCAAACGCCCGGCCGAGGCCCGCGCCGCCTACGCCCGCGCGAAGGAACTCGGCAATCTGTCGCCGTTGCTCGAACTCAAGCTCAACGACCTGCCGGCCAATCCCTGATGCGTCAAGTTCTTCTGCTGCTCGGTCTGCTTCTGCTCGGCGGCTGTACCCAGTTTGAGGCGGTCAAGAATCTGGGCTCGTCGATTCAGGGCCTGATCAGCGGCAACGACAACTCGGAACCACCGCGGGAACTGGAAGATCTGGAGCCCAGCGTGCAGATGGACGTGCTGTGGAAAACCAGCATCGGCAAAGGCTACGCCGAACAGATCGTCAACCTGGTGCCCGCCGTGACCGCCACCACCGTCTATGTGGCCGATCGTCAGGGTCTGGTCGAAGCGCTGAACCGTCACGATGGAGAAAAGCTCTGGTCCGCCGAGACGCGGCTGGAAATTTCCGCCGGACCGGTCGTGGCCGGCGACAAGCTGCTGCTGGGCACCAGTAACGCCGAACTGGTGGCTGTCAGCATCAGTGATGGGGCGCTGATCTGGAAAACGTCGCTCAGCAGCGAGATTCTCGCCTTGCCGCGGGCCAGCCACCACCGGGTCGTGGTACGCACCAGCGATGGCCGACTGGCGGCCGTCGATCCCGGCACCGGCGCCATCAAATGGACCCACGAACGCGGTATCCAGCCGCTGTCCGTGCGCAGCCTCGGCTCGCCGACGGTGCACGACGACAAGGTGCTGGATGGCTACGGCGGCGGCAAGCTGATTGCGCTGGAACTGGACGATGGCCGGCCATTGTGGGAAACCACGGCCGCCATTCCACGCGGGCGGTCTGAAGTCGAGCGGCTGGTCGAGCTGGATGCCGACCCTCTGGTCAGGGATGAAACGGTCTACATCACCGGCTTCCAGGGTGGCGTGACAGCCATCCACCTCGCCGACGGTGATATCGAATGGCGGCAGCCGAACGTCTTTTCGAGTCATGGCATGGTGCTCGGACGCAAATCGCTGTTCATCAGCGATGCCAACAGCGATGTCTGGCAACTGGATCTGCGCACCGGCGCCGACCTGTGGAAACAGGATGCCCTGCACCAGCGCCGGCTGACGGTGCCGGCCCTGATTCGCAACCGGCTGATCGTCGGCGACTTCGAAGGCTATCTGCATGTGCTGTCGGCCGATGACGGCAGTCTGGTTGGCCGACTGCAGATCGACGACGAGCCGATCCGCGCCATGCCGGTCGTGTATGACGAAACCCTCTACATTTACACCTCGGGCGGCGTTCTGGCTGCCATCGGAATCAACTGAATCATGTTGCCTGTCGTCGCCCTGGTGGGCCGCCCGAACGTGGGCAAATCGACCCTGTTCAATTACCTGACCCGCACCCGCGATGCGCTGGTGGCCGATTACCCCGGCCTGACCCGTGATCGCCAGTACGGCCGCGTTCGGCGTGGCCAGCGCGACTACTTCGTGGTCGACACCGGCGGCATCGTCGAAACGGAAGCGGGGATCGACGAACAGGCCATGCGACAGGTGCAGATCGCGCTCAAGGAAGCCGATGTCATCCTGTTTCTGGTTGATGCCCGTGACGGGCTGACCGTAGGCGACGAAGCGATTGCCCAACAGTTGCGCCGGACCGGCAAGCCGGTGGTCCTGGCGGCCAACAAGATCGATCAGGCGAGCCTCACTGTCGCCACTTCGGAGTTCCATGCGGTCGGCCTGGGCGAGCCGCATCCGGTTTCCGCCTCGCATGCCCAGGGCATCGGTGCCCTGCTGGACGCCGTCGAGGCCTTGTTGCCAAAGGCGAACACGCCGGAAAGCGAAGCGGAGGGGGGCATCCGCATTGCCATCGTGGGACGCCCGAACGTGGGCAAATCCACGCTGGTCAACCGGCTGCTGGGGGAAGAGCGCGTGGTGGTCTTCGATGCGCCCGGCACCACTCGCGACAGCATCGAAATCGCCTTCGAACGCCGTGACCAGCGTTATACATTGATCGATACCGCCGGCATCCGCCGTCGTGGCCGTATCGCTGAAACGGTGGAAAAATTCAGTGTCATCAAGGCGATGCAGGCCATCGAGAAAGCCCACGTGGTCATTTATCTGGTCGATGCGCGCGAAGGCGTGACCGATCAGGACGCCAACCTGCTCGGCATGGTGCTGGAAATCGGCCGTGGCCTCATCGTCGGGCTCAACAAGTGGGACGGCATGACGCCCGACCAGAAGGACGAGACCCGGCGTCAGCTGGATCTCAAACTGCAATTCATCCATTTTGCCGAGATTTTCTTTATCTCGGCCCTGCACGGTACCGGCGTCGGCGACCTGTTCGATGCCGTGGGGCAGGTGCATGCCTCGACCATGACCCAGATGGGCACCTCCCACCTGACCCGGCTGCTGCAAAAAGCCGTGACCAGTCATCCGCCGCCCCTGGTGCGCGGGCGCCGCATCAAGCTCAAGTATGCCCATCAGGGTGGCACCAACCCGCCGACCATCGTCATTCACGGCAACCAGATCGAAGACATTCCCGGCAGCTACAAGCGCTTCCTGATCAATTTTTTCCGTGAAGCGCTGGACATTACCGGGACGCCGATCAAGCTGGAATTCCGCACCTCGGAGAACCCTTTCAAGGGCAAGCGCAACACGTTGACCGAGCGACAGGTCAGAAAGCGGCGGCGCATGATCCGCCACGTCAAGTAGACAGCCGCCGCGCGGCGGCTGCGTTCAGCAAATGCGCGGCAACTGCTCGCCGCTCAGGCGCAGGAGCATGCGCTCCGTGCCAAAGGCGGTGCGGACGCGTACCGACACCGGCGGGGTCGCAGGCGTGACCCGGCCGATGAGCGCGGCCGCACCCCCCAGCGGGTGCGCCCGCATCAACGCCAGCGCCTGGTCAGCCTGAGCGTCGGGCAGAAACGCGACCAGCCGACCCTCGTTGGCCACCTGCAACGGATCGAACCCCAGCATCTCGCAGGCGCCCAGCACGTCCTCTCGCACCGGTATCGCGGACTCCTCCAGCGTGATGCCGACGCCGGCTCCCTCGGCAATCTCGATCACGGCGCTGGCCAGCCCGCCCCGGGTCAGATCGCGCAGGCAATGCAGTTCCACACCGGCCTCCAGCAGCCGGGCGACCAGCCCCGACAGATCGGCGCA
>CAYFNI010000036.1:0-20653 GCA_964344495.1 uncultured Methylococcus sp. | reverse complement strand
GATGCCGGCCTTTTTCATTGCCTCGATGGCCGCCACCTTGTCACCCATGACGCGGATGGTTTCAGGTTTCGGGCCGATGAAGATGAAGCCGCTCTGAATCACGCGCTCGGCAAAATCGGCGTTTTCGGAGAGGAATCCGTAACCCGGATGGATCGCCTCGGAGTCGGTGACCTCCGCAGCACTGATGATGGCAGGAACATTCAGGTAGCTTTCCCTGGACGCCGCCGGACCGATGCAGACGGATTCGTCAGCCAGCCGGACATGCTTGAGGTCGCGGTCCGCCTCGGAGTGGACGGCGACGGCCTTGATGCCGAGTTCGCGGCAGGCACGCAGAATACGCAGGGCGATTTCGCCCCGATTGGCAATCAGGATTTTACCGATCATGTGTGAGCTCGATTATCCGGTCGTGAAGTGGCGCGGTGGATCGTGATTACTCGATGACGAACAGCGGCTGGTTGTATTCCACCGGCTGCCCGTTCTCGACCAGAATTTTCGTAACCTTGCCCGACTTGTCGGCTTCGATCTGGTTGAGGATTTTCATCGCCTCAATGATGCACAGCGTCTGGCCGGACTCGACCCGCTGGCCGAGCTCGACAAACACCTTGGCACCCGGCGTCGGCGAGCGGTAGAAGGTACCGACCATCGGTGAACGGACAACATGACCCGTCAGGGGGTCTGCATCGCCTTTCTTGACCGAGGTGTCGGGTGCCGATTCAGCCACGGGTGCGGCCGCGGCCATGATCGGCGCCGGCGCATAAATCGGTGCGGCAACCGGAATGGAGCTGTGACGGCTGATGCGAACCGATTCTTCCCCTTCGTGGATCTCGATTTCAGCGACATCGGACTCGCCGATCATGTCGATCAATTTTTTTATTTTGCGGATATCCATCGTGTTATTGACCTTGATGTGAAGTAATGGCGTTCATGGCGGCTCTGAGCGCGAGTTCGTACCCCGGCGCGCCCAGACCACAGATGACGCCCTGAGCGATATCGGACAGGTATGAATGCCGGCGGAACGGCTCCCGCGCATGGACATTGGAAAGATGCACTTCGATGAACGGAATGCGGGTGGCCAGCAAGGCATCCCGCAGCGCCACGCTGGTGTGCGTGAACGCGCCCGGATTGATAAGGATGTATGCAACACCCTCCCGATAGGCGGCATGAATGCGATCAATCAACTCATGCTCGGCATTGCTCTGGAAACAGGCAAGTGCGACCCCGCCTTCCTGCGCCACCTGATTCAATCGGGATTCGATGTCCCCCAGCGTCAGACTGCCGTAGAGCCCCGGCTCCCTGACACCCAGCATATTAAGGTTCGGACCATTGAGAACAAGAATGCTGGCCATGTAGGGTCGACAACGCTCCAAAAACGGTAAAAAGCGCGGCCATTTTGCCGAAACGTCGCCTAAATGTCCACGAATCGTCCGGTTTGACGCATGGCTATTGTGACTCGCCCAGCAAGGGCATGACGTGTTCAAGAACCTGTTCGCGACGGAACACACCGGTATGGGCATAGCGCACTTGACCTTGCCGATCCAGCACGACGGAAAAGGGTAAGGCAGCGATTTCATTGCCCAGACTGTCGGCCCATGCCGGTACGCTGGCATCCCCCACCAGAATCGGGTAATTGACAGGATGCTCGGCGAGGTAGCCACGCACATCCGCCGGGTCATCCATGGCCACACCGATCATTTGCAGGCCCTTGTCCCCCAGCGACTGCTGCAACTCGGCGAAGGCCGGCATTTCCTCGCGGCAGGGCGGGCACCAGGTCGCCCAGAAGTTCAGCACGATGACCTTGCCGCGCCAGTCCGCCAGAGCGTGAGCGCGGCCGTCCAGATCCACCAGCATCGGCTCCGGCAATGCCGGCGGCGGGACGGCACTCCACCAACGATAGCTCAATAAGCCCGCCAGGGCGGCGATCAGACCCACAAAGACCAGCAACAGCACTCGACGCATCATGGACCTACCTTGCCGATATGGGCTCGAAAATCGTCGGCCTCAACGTAACCGATCACCCGCAACGACTTCAACTCCTGGCCATCCGGGCCGAAGAACAAGGTTGCCGGGGGTCCGACCAGACTAAACCGCTGCATGAGCGCCGTATGTTGGGCCGTGTTGTCAGTGACATCTGCCTTCAATAGTCGAAATCCGCTCAAGGCATCAATCACGGCCGGATCGGTGAAGGTATAGCGCTCCATTTCCTTGCAGGACACACACCAATCGGCGTAGAAGTCCAGCATCACTCGCTGCCCGCGCGCGGCCGCTTCGGCCAGCGCTCGGTCCAGATCGCGCTCGGAATTCACCGGCTCGAAGGTCAGGGACCGTTTGGCCTGCCCATGCTCGCCGCCGGGCGAAGTCACCGCCATGACGCCCCGCAGCGGTTGAAGCGGATCGGTGCTGTTGGAGGCCACGCCGATCAGCAGCAGGATGCCATAGGCCAGCATGGCAATGCCGAGCCCTTTCCACAGTTTCCGCCAGCCGGAGGTCGTCTCGGGCAAGGTATCGAGCGCCCCCATGAAGATGGCCGGCACAATCAGCAGCAAGGCCCATAGCAGCAGGGTCGCAGCCGGCGGCAAGACCCGTTCCAGCAGCCATGTGGCAATCGCCAGCAGGCCGACGCCAAATACAGCCTTGACTGCGTTCATCCAGATGCCGGCGCGTGGCAGAAGTTTGCCGGCGGATGCACCGATAACCAGCAGCGGGATCCCCATGCCAAGCCCCAGAGCAAACAAAGCCATGCCGCCCAGCAGCGCATCCCCCGTCTGACCGATATAGATCAGGGCACCCGCCAGCGGCGCTGCCACGCACGGTCCGACGATCAGGGCTGACAGTGCCCCCATGACCGCCGCGCCCGTCAGGGTACCGCCATGCTGTTGATGACTGAGGCTGGCAATCCGGTTCTGGATGAAGCCCGGCAACTGCAAAGTGAACAGATCGAACATCGACAGGGCCAACAGGACGAAGACGGCACTGAACGCCACGATGACCCGGGGCTCCTGGAGCAGCGCCTGCAGGTTATGTCCGAACAGGGCGGCCAGCACCCCGAATACGGTATAGGCCAGAGCGGATGCCAACACGTAACTCAGCGACAGCGCGAAGGCGCGTCCGGTGGTGATCTTGTGTCCGTGCCCGACAATGATGCCGGACAAGATTGGAATCATCGGGAAGATGCAGGGGGTAAAGGCCAGCAACAGACCCATGCCCAGGAAGCTCGCCGCGGTCAACCAGACGGTGTCCTGCTTGAGCCCATCGACAATCGCACATTGCTCGGAGCGCTGATCAGTCTCGACGAACCCGGTGGCCGGGCCGATCTCGCATTCGCCCAAGGGTGCCGGTTCGATCGCTTCCGATACCACCGATTGCCCGACCCCGGCCGCAGCGGCAGGCAGATCGAAACTCAGGACTTTCTCCATCGGCGGGTAACAGACTCCGCGGTCAGCACACCCCTGGAACGCCGCCTTCAGCTCGATTTTTAGCGGTGTTTCGCTGGATCGCTGCAACGGTAGCGCAAAACCGATATCCCCGCGGAGAATCTCGACCGGACCGAATTCCGGATCCTGCTTGGGCTCGCCATGAGGAATCTGGTAGGCGGCCAACGCGACACCGTCAGGCCCGTTCAAGGCAAAGCCGAATTTTTCCCGGTACAGGTAATAACCGTCAGCAATGCGCCAGCTGACCCACAGCGTGTGGCCATCCTTGACTTCGGCCGCATACCGGAACGCCTGATCCGGCGGCAGCAGATCACCCTGGCCTTTCGGCTTCAGACCCAACGCGCTGAAGACATCCGCCATGCGGGTCCCCTTGGTTTCGGCGGGCGGCTTGGTAGCGGCCCCTGTCGGCCAGTTCAGCGTCAGAACCTGCCTGACCGGGGTATAACAAACCCCGGCATCGGCACAACCCTGCCAGCTAACCTCAATCTGAATCGCCTCCGGACCCGGCGCCTCTCGTCGCAGTGGCAGTTTGATCTGGACATGCCCGCGGTAAATCTCCATGACGCCCATGGCATCGTCATGCTTGGTCTCGCCCTTGGGCATCAGGGCTTCCCCCAAACCCACACCGGGCGTTTTGGAAGTGAATTTCAACCGCTTCTGGTAAAGATGGTAACCATCGGCGATGTCCCAGTTCAGGATGACCACATCCTTCTCAATGCGGGAAGACAGCCGGAAGGCTTGTTCATTCGAGAGCAGGTCGGCCGGATTGACAGCACACACCTGCCCCGGCAGGAGCAAGCAAAGCAGCGCCCCCAGCAGGCATGCAGTCCACTGGCGGAACCCGACGATCGTCATCGGACTGCCGGGCCTACGCATTGGCTGATCCAGGCAAGGTAATCCGCACTGCCCTGCAGCAGAGGGAGCATGACGATTTCAGGAATATCATAAGGGTGCAGATGTTTGATCGCTGATTCGAGGGCGTCGAACTGTTCCGTCCGGGTCTTGATGAAAAGCAGATGTTCGTCGGCCGTTTCAATATCACCTTGCCAGGCATAGATGGAGGTCAGGCCCGGCAGGATGTTAACGCAGGCGGCCAGCCGCCGTTCCACCAACACCATCGCGACGGTGCGGGCCGATTCTGCATCGGGACATGTACACAAAGCTAGACAGTAATCGACCGGCATGGCACAAAGCACGACTTAAAAAGTGGCGCGATTCTAAACCGGTAGACCTTCAATGAACATTGGCCGACCCTATTTCCTTGTTCTGGCGGCATTGCCGCTGCTCGAAATTGTGCTGCTTATCCGCCTGGGCGCCCTGTTCGGCTTTTTGGCCACCCTGCTGTATGTCCTGCTCGGCGCCGCGGTCGGCATCAGCCTGATTCGCTATCAGGGCATGACCGCCCTGCTTCGCTCTCAGCAAGCACTGGCACGCGGTGAACTGCCCGCCGCGGATGTGATCCGCACCGGCATCGGCGTCATTGGCGGGGTCTTGCTGGTCATACCGGGCCCCCTGACCGATTTGCTGGCCCTACCCTGTCTGATACCCGCCGTGCGCAATCGGCTGGCGGATCGCCTGATGGCCAGTCGCTTCTTTACAGCGGGTCTGGCAGGAGAACCGGCGTCAGCCCCCGACTCGATCATCGAGGGCGAATACCGGCGCGAGGACTGAGACGCCGCCGCCCATCCCCCTGTTTTTGATAGGGTTTTAAATGACTCACTCCGGCTTGGCGTCTTTGACTTGGCGTCTGGGTTCGGCCATCCTTGTGACCTCTGCAACGGTCAATCCAAGGAGTACAGCATGACCATTCAAGTCGGTGATTCCCTGCCGGAAGGCAGTCTGATCGAGTGCGCCGAGTTCGATCCGGCCACAGGTTGCCCGGTCAATCCTCAGACCCATGATGTCCGCTCGCTGATCATGGACAAAAAGATCGTCATCTTCGGCCTGCCCGGTGCGTTTACCCCCACCTGCTCTTTGAAGCATTTGCCCGGTTACATCGAGCATTATGCTGACCTGAAACAGAAGGGTGTGGACGACGTGTGGTGTCTCTCGGTCAATGACCATTTCGTCATGGCCGCCTGGGGACGGGAACAGCACGCCGGGGGCAAGGTTCGCATGATGGCCGATGGAAGCGCCGCCTACGTGACCCGTCTGGGTCTGCAGCGCGACCTGAGTGCCAATGGCATGGGGATCCGCTCGCAGCGTTTTGCCATGATTGTCGATCATGGCGTGGTTCGCTACCTGGGCGTCGAGGGCTCGGGTCAGTTTGGCGTCTCAAGTGTCGAGGCCGTGCTGGCAGAGCTCTGAACCCGGCCTTGTCCACTCACCCCCGCAAGGGCTCACCGGTCAACCCCAGCAGCGGATTGCTGCCCAGTCGCCGGTAGCCCTGCTCCGCCAGCAGCAGGTCGAGCGCCATGCTGGCAAGATCATCCGCAACGGGATCGGCTGTCGGCGATACCCCCAGATACACCTGCTTCAGGTAAGTGCCACAGGCATCACAGGTCTCTGCCCTGACCACTGCCTCCGTGCCCTCAATGGACTGATAGGCAACCGCCCGCGTCTCTCGACACTGGACGCATTGAATCCGGGGCTGCAACCACGCCGTGGCACACCAGGCGCAATGCAGATAACGCGCGCCCTGTCGATCCCCCTGATGGTGCAAAACACCGGCCACCGGCCAGCCGCCACAGGTCGGACACACGGGGGCGGCGACGTCCGATACCGGGGCAGGCTGATCGGCCCTGGCGGCCCGGAGAGTCAAGTCCACCTGGAGGGCAGCCGCAAGCAAGGGGAGGATGGCCAGCACGGCCGGCGCAGGCGTTCCTCGCATCACGCCATCGGCCCACTGGTCCAATTCGTCATCGGTGACTGAGCGTGTCTCCCGCATCGCCTCGCTCAACGCCCAGGGTGCAGAGAGGCGAGCCTCCTCACACCAAGCCCGCAACAGCGCGCGCCAATCGAGAGAGTCTGCCCGAGGGCCCGCCAAAGCCTGCCGCGCCGCGATCGTCTGCAGTTCGCCGATCTCGGCCATGAGCGTCAGGAATCCCTCCAGAGCTGGCTGAGTGGCGGCCAAAACGCCGAAACGTCGCGCCCGCCGCTGGAACAATTCGTTCGGAACCGGTAGCCAGATGGCTGCTTCAGCAGCGTCACTGGGCCCAACAGACGTGAGTGCACGGTGAGTCATCATGCGAAGGCTAAATGTGAATCCGGCGCGGCAGGGGTGAACGGGGGTGAAGTCTTGATTGATGTGCTGGGCATCATCGCAGATGGGCAGGCGCGAGGTAAGTCCTGCAGCCAGCGCGGCACAATCCATTGGGCACGCCTAGGCAATCATGCGGATGGTGGCTCGTCCCGCTATACGTATCCTCGCTGTCAATCTACACAGCAGAATTGAGAAGGAAACCTCCATGACGATCCGTAAACATCTCTGCCTGACTGCGGCACTGGCACTCATGATTCATGGCGGAACGGTGTCGGGGGCCGCCACCTCGATGCTTTACAAGGTCGATGACCGGACGTTTTATACGCAAGGGTCACAGCAGGCGTGGAACCCGATTTTTATCACGGGCGTCAACATCGGTGCCGCAATGCCCAGCAAGTTTCCGGGCGAACTGGGCATCACGAAAGCCATGTACCGGCGCTGGTTCAAGCAGATTGCGCGAATGAACGCGAATACCATCCGCGTCTACACCACGTTGATGCCAGCTTTTTATGAGGCACTCGCGGAATTCAACCGGACAGCTCCAAAACCCCTCTATCTGATCCATGGTGTCTGGGTCGATGAAGTAGACATGGCAACGCTGTCCGATGCGCACCACCCCAAGATCAAGGACACGTTTATTCAGGACGCCAAAACCATTATCGATATCCTGCATGGCAAGGGCTTCGTCCGCCAGAAACCGGGACATGCCTATGGTCGCTATACCCGTGATGTGTCCAAGTATGTCATCGGCTGGATTCTGGGCGTGGAATGGGATCCGTATTTTGTGCAGGACACCAATACCCGGAATGCCCATCGGGAACAGTTTGTGGGCCAGTACCTCTACACCTCTGGTGCCTCGCCGTTCGAGATATTTCTGGCCGAAGTCGGCGATGCGGTCATCCGCTATGAACAGGACCGATATGGCATGCAGCGGCCCCTGGCCTTCGTGAACTGGCTGACCACCGATCCACTGACGCATCCGAACGAACCGATGGAGCAGGAGGACATGTCAGTGGTCGACACCGAACATGTCAAAGCCGGAGCATCATTTTCTGCCGGGCTGTTCGCCTCCTACCACGTGTACCCCTATTACCCGGACTTTCTCAATTACCAGAAGGATTACAGCCAGTTCATAGATGAGAAAGGCCAGATCAATACCTACAGAGCCTATCTTCGGGAACTGCGGCAACGTCATCAGGTACCGGTACTGGTATCGGAATTCGGCGTACCCGCCTCAAGAGGCGCTGCACATCGGGATCTCCACCGCGGGTACGACCAGGGCCAGATCGATGAAACCGAGCAGGGCATGATCGATGCTTCCTTGCTGGAAGACATCCATGCCGAAGGGTACGCCGGGGGTCTGGTTTTTTCGTGGCAGGACGAATGGTTCAAGCGAACCTGGAACAACATGGACTTCGATTTACCGGACCGTCGACCTTTCTGGTCCAATCCGCAAACAAATGAGCAGGAATTCGGGCTCCTCGCATTTGATCCCGGAAAGCGGAATGTCTGTCTGGTCGATGGACGCTTGGACGAATGGGCCGATCAAGCGGCTGTGGCCACTCAGGACGGCACCCGGTTGTTCATGAAAAGCGATGAGAAATATGTGTATTTCAGGGTCGATGCACCCGGATTCAATCCAGATGAGGACACATTGCTTATCCCGGTCGATACCCTCCCCAATCAAGGCAACTATTCCTCGGTTAATCATCACCGTACCTTCAGCAGGGCAGCCGATTTTCTGATCCATATCGAACCGGCAAAAGAATCAAGAATCATGGTTGACGCACACTATGATTCCTTCTATCGCCTCTATGCACACACATTGCACCAACTCCCCTTGAATGGCGCCTATGAGCTTTTTTCATCCGGACTTTTTAGCCGCATGAATCTCGCGCTGAACAGGGCGCTTTACCTGCCCGTCGACCGGGTGACTCTGCCGTTTTCGTACTATGAAACAGGGTTGCTTCAAGCCGGTAATGGCAACCCGAGAAGCCCGTCCTTCAAATCTCTGACCGACTACGCTTATAACAATGGTCATTTTGAAATCCGAATCCCCTGGCAGCTGCTGAATTTTGCCGATCCATCGACCCGTCAAGTCATGTCCGATATCTATGCGCCGCCAAATGGGACTGTCCGTGGCGTTCCGACCCAGACGATCAAACACATCTTCGCCGGCGCCGGGATCGAATCGCCCCAAGGCGACTTGATCACGCCGATCAAAATGGGCGCCTATCGCCTCAAAGAATGGGATTTGCCCACCTATCATGAGCGTCTCAAACCGTCTTATTACAGACTCAAGCAAGCCTTCTCGTCCTATTGATGTCAGTGCGATGAACAGAATGGCAGACTACCCCTTGTGCTGGGTATCAGCCCCGTCGGCTCCACGACCATCGGATATGCTCAACCCAAAGAGCATAGGCAGCCCGTCATATCGATTAAACAACGTGACTTCAGGTACTCATGTGTAACGATACGTATCGTAACCATGCATGGCAAAAGCTACGATGAAACCGTTAATACTTGGCTGGCCCGTCGTCACCAAGGTGACTCCCCCCATAACACCATTGAAAAATATGACTTCAGAACCCGAATTGCACACGAACCATTTCGAGGGCGAGTTTACCCGCCTGCTGGTTCAGTACTGGCATTCGTTGGGCCGGCCCTCGTTACAGGACTTTGTCTCCCGACTGCCCATGGAAACTGCCTTCGAGAAAATCAGCGCTGCCAGCATGGATGACAGCGTTGCATCCGATAGCCGGGAAAATTAGATATTCAATAGAACGCGCCAGTCATATTGATGTTTTCAATATAGAATTCCATAACCATCGCATACACTTTCGAGGTCATGCTTATGCCAAAAAACGTCAATGCGGCATCGGTCTTTGTCGTGGATGACAATCCCGATGTCTGCGGAACAGTCGTCAAACTGCTCCGTGGAGAAGGCCTTCTGGCTGAAGGATTTCTCAGTCCTGAATCCTTTCTGGAGTCCGTCACCCAGGACACCTATGGTTGCCTGATCGCCGACCTGATGATGCCCGGCATGTCCGGACTGGACCTGCAACACGAAATACTGTCCCGGGAACTGGATCTTTGCCTGATCTTCATGACCGGACATGCCGATGTCTCGTCGGCCAAGGCCGGACTGAAAGCCGGAGCCGTCGATTATCTCGAGAAACCCGTCTCACCCGATGCGCTGATCAGCGTCGTCCGGGATGCGCTGAAAATGGCCGAAGAGCGGCGCGAAGCCCGCCTGCAACATGAGGAACTGAGCGCCCGCTTTTCACGCCTGACCAAGCGGGAAAGAGAAATCATGGGGTACCTGTCCCGGGGCCTGACGGCCAAACAAATCGGCCGGGCATTGACCATCAGCCCCCGGACGGCCGAAATCCATCGCAGCCGGGTAATGGAAAAGCTGTGTGCGGGATCATTGGCTGATCTGGTGGCCATGTCGATTTCCTTTGGCATCCGCTAGGCGACGCGCTCCTCCAAGCTCCGCAGCTACCCGGGCGAATCCTCGGCCGCGGCGACCGGTAGGCACACCCTGCAACGCGCAGGGTGGGAGCGAATCAACCGCTTCCGGCAGAATAACAGCCACCCCCGCCAACGTTATAAGCACATAACTTTTGGTAACTTCTGCTCCCGCACGTCAGACTGCATAATTCAATCACCGACCAGGCTTACACGGCCCTGACCCGGTCCGGTTCTCCTGATGAGACCCCGCACTGATGTCAGCGACGGAGCCTGCCTTGTCTGCCGGACATCTCCAGGCTGCCTCATGCCCCGCTTATCCGGGTCTGAACCCGCATCCTGATTCGGGCAGTCGACACGCTGTAAGGAACCTGCCAGTCTGCGATGAAGCTCCAGCAACTGCGTTACATCTGGGAAGTCACTCAGAACGAACTGAACGTCACGGCCACCGCCGACTCGCTTTTCACGTCACAACCGGGCATCAGCAAGCAGATCCGCTTGCTGGAGGACGAACTCGGCATTGATATCTTTGCCCGTACCGGCAAACACTTCACCGGGCTGACACCCGCCGGGCGTCAAATCGTCGCGGTAGCGGGCGAGATCCTGTCCAAGGTGCGCGACATTCGCCAGATTGCCGCGGATCATCAGAACAAGGAGGTAGGTCAGCTGGCCATCGCAACCACGCATACGCAGGCCCGCTACGCGCTACCGGAAGTCATCCGGCAGTTCGTTCAGCGCTATCCGAACATCAAGCTCACCATCAACCAGGGTACGCCGGCACAGATCGCCGAACAGGTATCGCGCGGCCAGGTGGATCTGGCCATCGCGACCGAATCGACTGACCTGTTCGAGAATCTGGTCACATTGCCCTGCTATCAGTGGAATCGCAGCGTGCTGGTCCCCCATGGTCATGCCCTGCTCGAACAGACACCGCTGACGCTGGCCGCCATCGCCGCGTATCCGATCATCACCTACACTTTCGGCTTTACCGGCCGGCTGCAGCTTGATCGTGCCTTCGAGCAGGCCGGCCTGCATCCGCAACTGGCCCTGACGGCCGCCGATGCCGACGTCATCAAGACCTATGTCCGGTTGGGTCTGGGCATCGGCATCGTCGCCCACATGGCCTACGACCCCGTCGTCGATGCCGATCTCGTGGCACTCGAAGCCGATCACCTGTTCGCCCGCAGCACCACCAAGGTCGTGCTCAAGCGCGATACCTATCTGCGGGAGTTCGTCTATGACTTCATCAAGATGTTCGCGCCGCATCTCGGCCACGACCTGATTGATCAGGCCCTGAAGGTCCGCGACCGCAAGGAATGCGAAGCGATATTCACGGATGTGTGCCTGCCTTTCCATTGACCCCGCTGTCTGGCACAGTGGCAGTTGAACGACCCGGTGGAGTCGGGACGGCCCCGTCGGCCGCATCGCGCTCCGCATCCCGACCTGCCCACAACCGACACCCCCTTCATGATGCGTGTTCCCATCCGCTGGATTCTGGCTTTGCGTCTGCGTCTGACCGCAACCCTGGGACCCTCCGGCATGGACACGATGCTGTTCTGGGCGCTGCTCGCCGGACTGGCCGGCGGCGTGTCCTCGGCCGCCTTCCGTGCGGCGATTGCAGCGCTCAAGGAATGCTTGACCGGGCAATCGGGCAACATCATCGCCATCGCGGAGAGCCTCACGCCGGCCGATCGCCTGTGGATACCCACCCTGGGCGGACTGCTGGCCGGGTTCACACTCTGGCTGGGCAGCCGACTTTTCAGGGGCCTGCGAGCGCAGGACTATCTTGAAGTCATCCGACTCGGGGACGGCGTCATATCGGTCAAGCCGACGCTCGCGCGGCTGCTGTCCTCGCTGCTGTCGATCAGTTCCGGTGCCTCGATCGGGCGTGAAGGCGGCATGGTGCAGTTGTCTGCGCTGGTCGCGTCCAGTCTCGGCCGGCTGTTTGGCCTCTCGCGCCCACGCCTGCGTCTGCTGGTGGCGTGCGGCGGCGCGGCCGGACTCGCTTCGGCCTACAACACGCCGCTCGCGGGCGCCTTGTTTATCGCCGAGATCGTTCTGCAATCACTGGCGATTGAAGCCCTCGGCCCGCTGATCGTCGCCGCCGTCACCGCCACGCTGGTGATTCGACACTGGATCGGGGTTGAGCCCATCCTGTCTGCGCCCGACTTCAGCATGCCCACCCGAATCGACCTGCTGCCCTTGCTGGGACTCGGCGTGCTGGCGGGTGGGCTGGCCCCGCTGTTTCTGGCCAGTCTGGATCTGGCCCGCCGCCTGTTCCAGCCACTGCACCTGCCCTTGCCGCTGAGTCTCGGCCTCGGGGGACTGATCGTCGGGGCCCTCTCACTGGTCGCACCGGAGGTGTGGGGCAACGGCTATGAGGTGACGGAAATTCTGATCAACGGAGCGCCAACCCAGGCGTTCATCGTCCGTTTGCTGTGGCTGAAAGTGCTGGCGACGGCGGCAGCAGTCGGCGCCGGCACCGTGGGCGGTGTGTTTACTCCGACCTTGATGATCGGGGCCTGCATGGGCTGGCTGTATGGCCACTGGCTGCCGGTCTGGCTGCCCGATGTGGCGCTTGACCCGGTAGCCTTTGCCGTGCTCGGCATGGGTGCTTTTCTGGCGGGAACCACCTTGGCGCCGCTGACCGCCGGACTGATGATTTTCGAGATGACGCTGGACGCCAACCTGCTGTTTCCACTGATCGTCGTCACCCTTGTGGCGCGTTACCTGACCGCACTGATCCGGCCACGCTCGGTCTACAGTCAAGCCCTCGGCGACGTCCACACGCCGATTGCGGCTCTCATGCACGTGACCGAATTGATGACGACGCCATCGGCCGTGGTCAACCGTCAGGCCAAGGGTGACCAGATCAGCGAAATCTTCTGTCGCTCGACCACCCACAGCATCTGGGTGGTCGATGATCTGGGCCATTATGAAGGGGTCATCACGCTGAACACGCTGAAACGCTTCATGGGGGACGCCAATCTGCAGCACCTGAACGCCGCCGCAGTGTTCATGGAAGAGGATCTGCCGAGCGTCACCCCCCGGGCGGCCCTCACCGAAGCCCTGACCTTGCTGATCGAACACGAGTCGGATCGGCTGCCGGTCGTGGATGAGCAGGGCCATTTGTGCGGCGAGATCACCAAAAGCGACCTGCTGCTGGCCCTCAGTTAGGCTCCCGACCCGAGTAACTGATCGGCTAAAATACACGGCGGTTGCAGATTTAAACCCTTACTCTCACGACGAGGCGCTTCACATGCTGAACTACATTGCCATGATCGTTGCCTGTTCGCTGGGCATGGCCATTCTCGACAACGACCGTACCAGCGTTTCACTTGAGGAATGGGCCATCTATGCTGTCATGCTGTATGCCACCTGGCGTCTGGTGAACTTGATGATCCAGTACGTCCGTGACCATGAAGGCGGCATCTAAGCCCGTCGGGCTCCGACTGCCAAGCTGCCAGGCGTTCATTCCGGCCGACAATCGCCCCCAGAGGTAACCGCGCACGCACCGCATTTGGGCAACGGTGCGCGGGTGGAGCCGGATTTCATCCAATCCCGAGCCAACCGGCCGCGCCCCACCAGCGCGGGATCGCCAATCGCTGACTCTCGCCGGCCTCTTGCGACCAGAGGCATGGGATTTGCCTGAAAGTTAGCAAGCCGTTGGCGCCGGACCCGGCCCAAGCGGCCTGGGCCCAGTCTCCGCGCCGGCCTGCTGCCTGCCGTTACTTCCGACTCCACTTCATCCTGACCGAGGATTCCCGATGTCGACCGTCCAAGATGAAAAAGAACTGCAAAGCGCCGTCCGGCTGCTTAACACGGTTCTGACACGCGTTCTGAAAACACAGGGGCGTAGCCACATTGCCCGGCGTGTCGAACGACTCGAGCGCCGTTTTGCGGCCCTGCTCGCCCAACCGGACCCGGTCCAGCATCAACAGATGCTCGACTCGCTCAACGAACTCGATCCAGAAACCACGGGCGAAGTCGTGCGGGTATTCAACCATTACTTCAGCCTGCTCAACATCGCCGAGGAATCCTACTACCTGCGTCAGCGACGCCGGCAGTCGGAACAGGGCGGGCATTACTGGCCGGGGTCGTTTCACGACACCCTGATGCTGCTTCACCAAGGCGGTGTTGCGCCCGACCAGCTGCAGCTGCTCCTTGATCAACTGCTGTATCTGCCGGTCATGACCGCCCACCCGACCGAAGCCAAACGGCGCACCGTCAAAGGCGCGCTGCGTAATGTCTTCGTGTCGCAGGAAGCCCTCGCCAACGGCCGTCTGAAGGGCTATTTCCGCGAAGAGGCGATCGAACGGCTGCAATCGCAGATCCAGCTGCTGTGGAAAACCGACGAAGTGCGGGCGCGCAGCATGGGCGTGGCCGATGAAATCGATACCGGCCTGTTCTACTTCCCGCTGTCGTTGTTCAAGGCTACCACGCGGGTCTACCGCAATTTCGAGCGGTCCGTCAGCGACATCTACGGCGAGGCCGCCGCCCGGCACATCCGTGTGCCCAGCTTCCTGCGCTATGGTTCGTGGATAGGCGGTGACCGCGACGGCAATCCGAACGTCACGGCCGATACCACGGCCCTGGCGGTCCGGCTGCAGTCCCAGACCATCCTGCAGGAATACCTGCAGCGGCTGGAGGACCTGCGCGGCCAGTTGTCCCACTCATGGGGATTCTGTGAACTCTCGACCGAATTCACCGCCAGTCTGGAGGCTGATCGGCTGGCACTGGGCTCGGTCGTTGGCGAACTGGAACGACCGTATCTGCAGGAGCCCTACCGACACAAGCTGGTCCTGATGAAATATCGCATGCAGCGCACGCTGCGTCGCATCCAGTTGCTGATTGCGGGCGAAAACGAGCCGCCGGATACCCAGGCCTATCCCTCCGCCGTCGAATTCATGACCGATCTGCAGCTGATCGATGCCTCGCTGCGTAGCCACAATGATGCCGATATTGCCAGCCAGGAACTGCATGACCTGATCCGGCTGGTCGACACCTTCGGTTTCCACCTGATGCAGCTGGATGTGCGGCAGGAATCCACCCGCCACAGCGAGGCCGTGGCCGATGTCCTGCGGAACGCGGTCGGCATCGACTATCTGGCCCTGAACGAGGCCGAACGGCTGCAGGTGCTGGGTGAAGCCATCGCCGCCCCCGGCGGTCTGATGTTCGACCGCTCCGCCCTCACGCCCCTGAGCCGCGAGACCCTGGCCCTGTTCGAAACCATGGCCCGCATGCGACGCGAGATTGGCGGTGACTGCTTCGGCAAATACGTCATCTCCATGACCCATCACGCCAGCCATGTTCTCGAAGTGCTGCTGCTTGCGGTCCAGTCCGGGCTCGCCGGCCGACTGGGCGGACAGTGGTTCTGCCACATCGGCATCAGCCCGCTGTTCGAGACCATCGACGACCTCAATCGGATCGAAGAGGTGTTGTCCGACCTGCTTGATCAACCGGTCTATCGCGCCATGCTGGCCGCCTCGGGCGAAAGTCAGGAAGTGATGCTGGGATATTCCGACTCCTGCAAGGACGGCGGCATCCTGGCCTCGGCCTGGGGCCTCTACCGCGCCCAGCAGCTGGTCATCGCGATTGCAGAGAAGCGCGGCATTCGCTGCCGGCTGTTCCATGGCCGCGGCGGCACGGTCGGTCGCGGCGGCGGTCCGACCCATGAGGCGATCCTGGCACAACCGCCGGATACCGTCCGCGGCCAGATCAAGTTCACCGAACAGGGCGAGGTGCTGTTCTACCGCTACAACAACATGGAAACGGCCGTCTACGAACTGACCATGGGCCTGACCGGCCTCATGAAAGCCAGCCTGAGCCTGATCCAGCCGGTCGCCCAACCGGCACCACAACACCTGGCAGTCATGGGCGAACTGGCCCGCCTCGGCGAACAGAGTTACCGCACCCTGACCGAGCATACCCCCGGCTTCCTGGACTATTTTTACGAAGCCACGCCGGTGGGCGAGATTGGCCAGTTGAACATCGGCTCGCGGCCATCGCACCGCAAGAAAAAAGACCGCTCCAAGGGATCGGTCCGCGCAATTGCCTGGGTCTTCGCCTGGGCGCAGTCACGCCAGACCTTTCCCGCCTGGTTCGGGATTGGTTCCAGTCTGGCAGCCTGGTCGTCACAGCAGCCCGAACGGCTCGAACTCCTGCGCGACATGTACCGGGAATGGCCCTTTTTCCGCAACCTGCTGAGCAACGCGCAGATGGCGCTGTGCAAATCCAACATGGACATTGCCCGTGAGTACGCCAGCCTGTGCGCCGATCCAGCCACCGGCGAGCGTATCTGGAACCAGATCGCCAGCGAGTATCAACGCAGTGTCGACTGGATCCTGCAGATTGCCCGCATCGACCGCCTGGTCGCGGAAAACCCGACGCTGGCGGCCTCCCTGCAGCGACGCGATGCCTATCTGGGGCCGTTGAATTATCTGCAGGTCAGCCTGTTGCGCCGGGTGCGGGAGGCGGATCTTGACGACCCGTCGGCGAGTCCGTGGATGAAACCCCTGCTGCGGACCATCAACGCTATCGCCGCCGGCATGCGCAATACGGGCTAACCGGACGCGTCCACCTGTGGCCGGCCCCCGCCAGGACCGCGCAGATCGGGCTCATCGCTATTCCGGACGGCTGCGCCAAATGGAGTCCAGAACCCCGCTGGGGACATTCCAGCGGGATTTCTTTACCATGTACGGCCTTGACCCTGGGGGCACCCCAGGGGCCATTCAAACCGATTCAGACCAACAACCGACAGAACGGCTGCTCGGCGACCGGGCCGCTGGAGGCCTGCAGCCCCCGTCCGGGCATGGGCCCGCAACGAAACACCGTTCCGGTATTTGAAGGAGAGACACATGGCGCACTGGTTCGAAGACAACTCACGTTCGATTGGCCGCACCCCGCTGGTCCGACTCAACCGCATCACCGATGGCGCCGCCGCCACCGTACTGGCCAAAATCGAAGGCCGAAACCCGGCCTACTCCGTCAAATGCCGCATCGGCGCCGCCATGGTCTGGGATGCCGAGCAGAAGGGGCTGCTCGGTCCGGGCAAGGAAATCGTGGAACCCACCAGCGGCAACACCGGCATCGCGCTGGCCTTCGTCGCCGCCGCCCGAGGCATCCCCCTGACACTCACCATGCCCGAGACCATGAGCCTCGAACGGCGCAAGCTGCTGGTTGCCTATGGCGCCAAGCTGGTGCTGACCGAAGGTGCCAAGGGCATGCCCGGCGCCATCGCCAAGGCCGAGGACATCGCCGCCTCGGATCCCTCGCGCTATGTCCTGTTGCAACAGTTCAAGAACCCCGCCAACCCGGCCATCCATGAAGCGACGACGGGCCCCGAAATCTGGGACGACACCGACGGGCAGGTGGATGTGTTCATCGCCGGCGTCGGCACCGGCGGCACCATCACCGGGGTTACGCGCTACCTGAAGCAGACCCGCGGCAGGCCGATCGAATCGGTGGCGGTCGAACCCGAAGCCAGTCCAATCCTGACCCAGACCCGCGCCGGCGAGCCGCTCAAACCGGCACCGCACAAGATTCAGGGCATCGGAGCCGGTTTTGTTCCGGACATCCTCGACCTCAATCTGGTCGATCGCATTGAGCGCGTCAGTAACGAAGAAGCCATCGACACCGCCCGTCGCCTGGCGCGCGAAGAGGGCATCCTCGCCGGTATTTCCTGTGGCGCAGCGGCGGCCGTGGCCCTGCGACTGGCCAAGCTGCCGCAATACGCGGGCAAGACCCTCGTCGTTGTGCTACCCGACTCCGGTGAGCGTTACCTGAGCACCGCCCTGTTCGACGGCCTGTTCGACGCGCAGGGGTTGGCAATCTGATCACCCGACAGGCATGGACTCACATCACGGCATGTCAACCGAACACACCTTGAAGCTCGATATTGATCCGATCGTGGATGCCTTGCGGATTCTGCGCCAGCAGTCGCTGGAACAGCGTCAGCGGGACCGTCGACCGCCACGCCTGCCCTCTCGCCGGATTCTCAAGGAGATCGTCGAGGGGCTGGCCACGGTGCTGTATCCGAACCGTCTTGGTGCCGGGGAACAGACCGGGGAAGGCATCGACTATTACGTGGGACACACACTGGATGACAAACTGCGGCTGCTGTTGAGGCAAATCCAGCGCGAGCTACAGTTCAGTGCCGAACAGGCGGGCGAACAACACCCTGATCCGGAGGCCATCCAGAAGGAAGCGATCCGGCGAGTCCGGGCCTTCGTGCAGCAACTGCCCCGCATTCGACAGTTGCTGGACAGTGACCTGCAGGCCGCCTACGAGGGCGACCCGGCCGCCCACAGCGTCGATGAAGTGTTGGTCTGCTACCCCGGCATTGCTGCCATGATCAACCATCGACTGGCGCATGAACTCTACCGCCTGAATCTGCCGCTGATCGCGCGCATGATTGCGGAAATCGCCCATTCCAGCACCGGCATCGACATTCACCCGGGCGCCCAGATCGGACCCAGTTTCTTCATCGATCACGGTACCGGCGTGGTGATCGGAGAAACCACGATCATCGGCGAGCGGGTCCGGCTGTATCAGGCCGTCACGTTGGGCGCCAAGCGCTTTCCGACGGATGAAAACGGCCTGCTCATCAAGGGCAACGCCCGCCACCCGATCGTCGAGAATGATGTAGTGATTTATGCCGGCGCGACGATTCTGGGGCGCATTACCATCGGCCACGGCTCGACCATCGGCGGCAATGTCTGGCTGACGCGGAGTGTTCCGCCGGACAGCAACATCACCCAGGTGCAGGCGCGCCAGGAAACATTCATACACGGCGCCGGCATCTGATCGAACCGCCCTACACTTCATTCCCGCCATGTCTACTGCCTATCTCGTCATACTCGACGTCGACTCCACCCTGATCGAAAACGAGGTCATCGAATTGCTCGCGGCCGAAGCCGGCTCCTTGCCACAGGTCGCGGACATCACCGAGCGGGCCATGCGCGGCGAACTCGACTTCGCCCAGAGCCTGCAGGCCCGCGTCGCGACACTGAAAGGATTGCCGGACACGATTTTCGCGACCGTGCGGGAGCGCGTCACGGTGACGCGCGGGGTCCCGACCCTGATTCAGCGGGTAAAGGCGGCTGGCGGTCATGTCGGCGTCGTGTCGGGCGGATTCCATGAGGTACTCGACCCGCTCGCAGAAGCGCTGGGACTGGACTTCTGGCGCGCCAATCGGCTCGAAGTCGTCGAAGGCCGCCTGACGGGCCGGATCTTGGGAAATATCGTCGATGCCGAAGCCAAGGCCGGCGCGTTGATCGAGTGGGCAACCGCCACCGAAACCCCGATCAGCCGTACCGTTGCCATCGGCGATGGCGCCAACGACCTGAAGATGATGGCTGCTGCCGGCCTGTCGATTGCCTTCGATGCCAAACCCATCGTCCGCGAACAGGCCGATGCCGCCCTGGATGAGCGCGACCTGAGTCTGGCGCTGGCACTGATCGGGCTGGACTGAGCCATTGGCAAGGCCTTTACCCCCGCATCGCAGGGCTTTGGGATTACCCCGGGTTGCGTTGACCGGCTTGATAAATCGACCCTTATTCTTTATATTTTCTCGCCATTTTGTTTGGGTTTTGCCCGTGCTTCCTGCACACAGCATCAGGTGCGCACGGAAAAACCAGTGCTCCATGGAAAAAATTCGCGCTATTGCGCCGGGATCTCACAAGGTCCCTGGCAGTGATGCGCCCCGTAGGTTTCTGACCGAGGTATCTCATGAGTTTTAACGCCCTCCCTGAAAAGCAGGGTCTGTACGACCCAACGAACGAGCATGATGCGTGTGGCGTGGGCTTTATCGCCCATATCAAAGGCCACAAAAGCCACGATATCGTCTGCAAAGGGCTGGAAATTCTCAAGAACATCACCCATCGCGGTGCCGTCGGCGCCGACCCGCTGGCTGGCGATGGCGCCGGCATCCTGGTTCAGATACCGGACACATTCCTGCGCGCCGAGATGGCCAATGCCGGCGTCGAGTTGCCGCAGCCGGGCCAGTATGGTGTGGGCATGATTTTTCTGCCGCGCAGCGCCGAACACCGCGTGGTCTGCGAAAAAATCATCGAGGACTTCATCACCGCCGAGGGTCAGGTCGTGCTGGGCTGGCGTGACGTGCCGGTGGCCAATGAAGGCCTGGGCGAGTCCGTCAAGCTGATCGAGCCCTGCATCCGTCAGTTGTTCGTCGGCCGGGGTTCCAACTGTCCGGACCAGGACAGTTTCGAACGCAAGCTGTTCGTGATCCGCAAGCAGATCGACAACCACATCCGCGAACTCAGGATGGACGAGGGCAAGATGTTCTACATCCCGTCCTTCTCCTCCCGCACCTTGGTCTACAAGGGCATGCTGCTCGCCGATCAGGTGGGCGTGTACTACCGCGATCTCACCGACGATCGGCTGGTATCCGGGCTTGCACTGGTGCATCAGCGTTTCTCCACCAACACCTTCCCCACCTGGGATCTGGCGCACCCGTTCCGAATGATCGCCCATAACGGCGAGATCAACACCCTGCGCGGCAACATCAACTGGATGGCCGCCCGTCGTC
>CAYFNI010000035.1:7778-22339 GCA_964344495.1 uncultured Methylococcus sp. | reverse complement strand
CAGACGCCGACCCAGGGTCTGACCGCAGGTGGTTACATCGGTATCGGCTTCTAAGCCCTTCCCGATGTTTAGAAAAAGGGGCCTACGGGCCCCTTTTTTGTGTGTGAATGTCGGCGTGTGGCAGGTGCCGGCGAACGTCCTTTTCAGTGCGAGGCCATGGTGATGCGAACCCTCTATCCGGACATCGAACCTTACCGCAGCTTCTATCTGGAGCGGGAAGGTCATCAGATCTATGTCGAGGAGTGCGGGCGACCGGAGGGTCTGCCCGTGCTGTTTTTGCACGGTGGTCCCGGTTCAGGTTGCAGGCCCTACCACCGGTCACTGTTTGATCCAGAGCGTTGCCGTGTTGTCCTGTTCGATCAGCGCGGAGCGGGCCGGTCGACGCCATACGGTCGGCTGGAACTCAACACGACCGACCATCTGCTGAGCGATATCGAGGACCTGCGCCACACCCTGGGGATTGATCGCTGGCTGCTGTTCGGCGGCTCCTGGGGCGCGACATTGGCCTTGCTGTATGCGCAACGATTTCCGGCCCAGGTGGCGGGCATGGTCCTGCGGGGTACCTTTCTGGCGCGGCAATCAGACCTTGACTGGTTTGTCGGCGAGGGCGGAGTGCGCCGTATTTACCCGGAAGCCTGGCAGCGGTTGCTTAACCACCTGCCGGCCGGTATGACGGGCGATCCCCTGTCTTTTCTGCATCAACAACTCCATACGGCCGATGAACTCGGGCAAGTGCGGGCGGCGCGGGCATGGCACGACTGGAGCAGTCAGATCCTCTTGGGGTCAGACTTCGACCCTGCGCATCCGTCCGATGCAACACCCAATACCTTGCTGCAGCAGGCGCGCATTGAGCTGCACTATGCTGTTCACCGCTACTTCATTGAAGAAGATCAAATTCTCCGCCACTGCGAGCGTTTGTCGGGCATACCGGTCTGTTTGATTCATGGCCGGCGTGATCTGGTGTGTCCGCCCGATGCGGCCTTCGAATTACATCAGCGATTGCCGGCTTCTTCATTGGAGGTGCTGCCTGAAGCCGGGCATCTGGCCTCAGGTGAGGCTATGATTGATGCCTTGATACGATCGACTGAATTTCTGTTGGAGCGAATGGAGTCTTCCGGATGAAGAAACGTCTGATTATCGGCATGACCGGTGCCACCGGTGCCATCTACGGCAAGCGCTTGCTGGAGGTGCTGCGGGCTACCGGCGACTGGGAAACGCATCTGGTGATCTCGGATGCTGGCGTCCTCAACATCCAGCATGAGCTGGGGCTGAAGCGCAAGGAGATGCAGGATTTGGCGGATGTGGTCCATCCGGTGAACGACGTCGCGGCGACGATCGCCAGCGGCGGGTTCCGGACCGAGGCCATGATCATCGCCCCGTGTTCGATGAAAACCCTGGCTGCCGTAGCGCATGGATTTGGCGACAACCTGATTTCCCGGGCGGCGGATGTGGTGCTGAAGGAGCGCCGCCGTCTGATCGTGGTGCCGCGGGAAGCCCCTTTGAACTTGGTCCATATCCGCAACATGGCGGCGGTGACCGAGATGGGCGGCATTATCTATCCACCGTTGCCGGCCTTTTATGGGCCACCCAAGACCTTGCCGCAGCTCATTGACGAGACGGTCGGGCGGGTGCTGTCGCTGGCCGGGATCGAGGTCAAGGGGCTGTATGAGCCCTGGGAAGGGATCAAGTCCTGAAGCAGGGCGGTTTCAGGACTTGCTCAGAGCCTTGGAGTTACGGCTGTTGCGGAAGATCAGCGGCTCGGCATGACCCGCCGCATCGGCAGCAAGACGAGCCGCTTCGATGGCCTCCGCAATGCGGGGTCGGTCGGGTGAAAGGCTGCAAACCGGATCGGTGGCGTTCATGTCGCCGGTCAGCAGATAGGCCTGGCACCGACAGCCGCCGAAATCCTTGGTTTTTTCCGGGCAGGACCGGCAGGGTTCCTGCATCCACTCGAAGTTGCGGAAGCGCCCGAATGCCTCAGATTCTTCCCAAATCTGGCGTATGCTGAAGTCGCGCACATTCGGGCAGTCGAGGCCGGGCAGGATACGTGCCTCATGGCATGGCAGGGCCATGCCGTCGGGCGCGATGGTCAGGAAGGTCGTGCCCCAGCCATTCATGCAGGCCTTGGGCCGCTCTTCATAGTAATCCGGGACGACATAGTAGATCTTCATCCGACCCTTGAGCTTTTCCTTGTAGGCCTGAGCAATCGATTCGGCTTCTGCAAACTGTTCACGGCTCGGCATGAGCTGGTTGCGATTCAGGAAGGCCCAGCCGTAGTACTGGGTGTTGGCCAGTTCCAGATAATCGGCCCCCAGCTCAATGGCCATCTCGAGGATGTCCTGCATGAGGTGGATATTGTGCCGGTGGATGACCACGCACAGCACCATCGGATAACCGTGTTGCTTGATCAGATGCGCGACGGCCTTTTTCTGTTCGTAGGAGTCGACGCCCGCCAGATAGTTATTGAGGGTTTTTTCAGGCGCCTGAATGCTGATCTGGATGTGATCCAGCCCGGCTTCCTTGAGCGCGACGATTTTCTCTTCCGTGAGGCCGTATCCGGACGTGATGAGGTTGCTGTAGTAACCGAGCGCTCGCGCATGGGCCACCAGTTCGGGCAGGTCGCGCCGGGTCAGCGGTTCACCGCCGGAAAGCCCCAGTTGCACGGCACCCATCTGGCGTGCTTCCGTGAATACCCGCTTCCACTCCTCGGTACTCAGTTCGGCGCTGTGTGCGCTGTAATCGATCGGGTTCGAGCAGTACGGGCACTGCAGCGGACAGCTGTAGGTCAGCTCCGCCAGCAGCCAGCGGGGCGTCCCGCTAGGAAACGATGCGCAACCAGCCATTCTCAAGCGCTGATTCAATCAGCTCGCAGATGTCATCACGCAGGCCGGTGGTTTCGAACGCCCGTTCCAGCTCGTCCACAATGAGGTCCAGCGGTCGGGTGCCATCACACAACTTGAGAATCTCGGCGGCGGGCCGATTGAGCTCGACCATGCCTTCGGGATACAGAATGACGTAGTTCTGCTGGGACTCTTCCCACTGCAGCCGGTGCAGCGCGGAAAGGGCCAGACGTGTGGTACCGCTGAGGGAGGAAGACATCAGGTGTTCGGAACGTTGAAGTAGGGCGGTTTCTGGTCGATGTAGGCCAGCCACATGGCGTCCAGCATGGTCCAGAGAATATCCAGCTTGAATTGCAATATGCTGACGGCGCGCTCCTGCTGTTCGCGGGTGCGGAAGTGCTCAAGGGTAATGGCCAAGCCATGCTCGACATCACGGCTGGCCTGGCTCACGCGCTTGCGGAAATAGGCCAGACCCTCTTGATCAATCCACGGGTAGAGGTCGGGCCAGCCGGCCAGGCGCTGTTTGTGGATGGTGGGAGCGAACATTTCCGTCAGGGATGAGCAGGCTGCCTCTTGCCAGGGGGCATGGCGGGCAAAATTCACGTACGCGTCAACGGCAAACCGGACGCCCGGAAGGACATGCTTGAGCGACCAGAGATCTTCGCGGGCGATGCCCACAGCTTCACCCAGGCGGGTCCAGGCCTCGATGCCGCCGGCATCCGTGCCATCGCCGTCATGGTCGCGGATGCGCTGAATCCAGAGGCGGCGGGTTTCGCGGTCGGGACAATTGGCAAGGATGTTGGCGTCCTTGACCGGAATCATGATCTGGTAATAGAACCGGTTTATCACCCAGCCCTGTATTTGTTCCCGGGAAAGCCGACCGGCCGCCATCTCGACATGGTACGGGTGGTGGATGTGGTAGTAGATGTCCTTGGCGCGCAGTTGCGCCTCAAAGGCTTCACGTGTCCACGGCGCTGAATCGGTCATGGCGGTTCTCACAAGTCGATTTCGAGGCCATCGCAGGCCACTTCGATGCCCGCCGTCTGGAGGCGGTGCCGCTCGGGCGAATCCTCGTCCAGAATCGGGTTGGTATTATTGATGTGAATCAGTATTTTGCGGGCCTGCAGGGGTGCCAGATGTTCCATCATGCCGCCTGCACCGGATTGCGGCAGGTGGCCCATGTCCAGCGCGCGTTTCGTGCTGATGCCGGCGCGCTCCATTTCGTCATGCTGCCAGAAGGTGCCGTCCACCAGAACGCAGTTGGCCGCCGCCATGGCACTGGCAACCTGCGCTTCGATCTCACCCAGCCCCGGTGCGTAATAGAGCTTTTTGCCAGTCGACACCTGCTCGATCATCACGCCGATGTTGTCGCCGTCATGCGGGTCATGCCGGTGTGGCGAGTAGGGCGGTGCCTTGCTTTTCAGAGAGTGGCTGTAGAACCGCAGGTCGTCGAAGCCCGGAATGGTGAAGGCGCTGCCATCCAGCGGCACATCGTGATGATGAACGCCGCAGTAATGGGACAGCATGGTGAACAGTGGAAAGCCAGTGCTGAGATCCTGCTTGACCATCTGGCTGCAGTAGATCTCGAGCGGCTGGGTGGATTCGCGCAGCATCAGTAGCCCGGTGGTGTGATCGATCTGGCTATCGATCAGGATGATCGCCTTGATGCCGGTGTCGCGCAGGCCGTGCCGCGGGTGCGAGGCTGGAAACTGCTCCAGTTGCGTGCGAATGTCGGGCGAGGCATTGAACAGCACCCAGCGTTCGCCATCCGTGCTGACGGCGATGGAGGATTGGGTGCGTCGATGGGCATTCAGGCTGCCTGAGCGAACGCCGGCACAATTGTGGCAATTGCAGTTCCACTGCGGAAAACCGCCGCCGGCGCCGGCGCCAAGAACACGGACTTTCATGGGGTTGAATGCGGGATGGGTCAGGGACTGGACATGAAAACGGGGCTCGACATTGCTGCGGAGCCCCGTGATCTCACACGCCGTTGATTAACGGTTGTAGATGTACATGGTCACTTCGAAGCCGAAACGCATGTCGTTGTAGCTCGGTTTTTCCCATCTCATTCGGTCATCCTCCAAAAGGTTGGTTCGTTGTTCTGTGGCCACGCTTTTTCAAGCTCGGCATCAAGTATACGTGGCGGTCAGGGTGAAATCAACACGCCACACGGGGCAGAAAAATGGCCTGTCAGAGGCTATCCGGATACCTTGCCAGCCTCAGATTGGCGGGCCTCCGGCGGTTCTGCCCTGTCGAGCATCAGCTTGTACTGAACCGCATCGGCCAGAGCCTGATAGCTGGCCTCGACCATGTTGGCGGAGACACCGACCGTGCCCCATTTTGAGTGGCCGTCGGTCGAGTCGATCAAGACCCGTACCGTGGCGCGAGTCGCCTGCTGGGTGGTCAGTACCCGGACCTTGAAGTCGGTCAGCCGCATGTCGGCGAGACTGGGATAGAACGGAATCAGCGCATCCCGCAAGGCGTTGTCCATGGCATTGACCGGACCGTTGCCGCGCGCGGTGGTGGTCGTGCTCTGCTGGCCCACGCGCAGGGTGACGGAGACTTCGGACACCGGCTCATCATCATGGCCGCTCTTTTCGTCGATGACGCGGAAGCTGTCGAGTTCAAAGAACGGGTGGAAGCGGTCCATGGCCTTCAGTAGCAGCAGCTGGAACGAGGCCTCGGCGCCCTCATAGGCAAAGCCGCGATTTTCCTGTTCCTTGACCCGCTGGATGGCTGTCCTGACAGCCGGATCATCCGCGTTGAGATCGGTACCCAGCCCCATCTCGATCATTTTCAGCTGCACTGTGCTCTTGCCGGCCTGATCGGAGACCAGGATCAACCGCTCGTTGCCGACCAGTTCCGGGTCGATATGCTCATACAACCGGGATTCCTTGCGCACTGCCGAGGCGTGAATGCCTCCCTTGTGCGCAAACGCATTCAGGCCTACATACGGCTGATGCTGCCAGGGCAGGCGGTTGGCCATTTCATTGACGAAACGCGATAACGAACCGAGCTGTCTCAGGTGGCTCGCATCAATACCGCAGTCGATGCCCATCTTGAGTTGCAAGGTCGGTATGATCGAAACCAGATTGGCATTGCCA
This sequence comes from uncultured Methylococcus sp., assembly GCA_964344495.1. Taxonomy (GTDB): domain Bacteria; phylum Pseudomonadota; class Gammaproteobacteria; order Methylococcales; family Methylococcaceae; genus UBA6136. The sequence continues at coordinate 16,395 of CAYFNI010000035.1, read as the reverse complement.
CACCGCTCACCGATGCCGTTGATCGTGCCCTGAATCATGCGCGCGCCGACCCGGGCGGCGGCGATTGAGTTGGCAACCGCCAGTTCGCTGTCGTTGTGAGCATGAATGCCGATCAGGCACTCCGGAAACTGGCGCAACACCTCGGCCACGGTCTGGCCCACGGTGAAAGGGATGTTGCCGCCATTCGTATCGCACAGGACCAGACCGTCGGCGCCGGCAGCATGGGCGGCTTTCAACACCTCAAGCGCATACTCGGGATTGTCGCGGTAGCCGTCGAAGAAGTGCTCGGCATCGAAAAACACCGTCGGCAAATGCTCCTTCAGCCAGCTGACCGACTCATGCACCAGATCCAGATTCTCCGGCAGGCTGATCCCCAGCGCCTTGGTGACGTGCAGATCCCAGCTCTTGCCGAACACGCAGGCGCCATCAGCGCCGCTTTCGATCAGATGGCGCAGGCCCGGATCTTCACTGGCGGCCTTGCCCGGGCGGGCCATGCTGCCGAAAGCGATCAGCCGGGTTCTGGACCATCGGCGCTGGCGCATTTGGTCGAAAAAGGCGCTGTCCTTGGGGCTGGCGCCGGGCCAACCGCCCTCGATCCAGTCGATCTGGAACTCGGCCAGGCGGTCGGCAATGCGGATCTTGTCCTCGACCGAGAAATGAATGCCTGCGGTCTGGCTGCCATCCCGCAGTGTGGTATCGAAAAGCTCAACCCGATGGGATGGTGATGACATGCTGGCGGCCGGAATGGTTGGACGATCAGGGACGAGTCGGCGACGGCAGGCAGCGGTATTGTGTTGGCCAGTCGCGGTAATTGAACACTTGCCCGGTCTGACGGATGCGTCCGATCGCTGCCGGATCGACCTCCGCGTAGACCCACTGGGTGGCGTTCAGTTCGCCAATGGCCAGCACACCGTTGTCGGGAAAGCCGTAATCGACCGGCGTGTAGACAGCGGCCGCGCCGATATTGACGTCCACGGCCTCGGACCAGGGCGCCAGGCCGACGGTCGGCGACTGGACGACATAGCACTGGTTTTCCAGCGCCCGTGCCTGACAGCCGATGCGCACACGCCAGTAGCCGGCGGTGGTGTCGGTACAGCTCGGCACTATGATCAGATCGGCGCCGGCTTCGACCTGATGCCGGGCCAGCAGCGGGAATTCGCTGTCATAGCAAATGTTGATGCCGATCCGGCCCAGCTCGGTGTCGAAGGTCTTGAGTTCTGCACCGCCGGTGATGAACCACTGCTAGTTTTCGAAGCGGGTCATCTGCAACTTGTCCTGAAAGTCCAGCTGCCCATCCGGCCGGAACAGGAAAGCGCGGTTGTGGAAACGCCCATCCGGCTGCCGCACGGGGTAGGAGCCGGCCACGATATGGACGCCCCGCTCGCGGGCCAGGTCGGCGAACAGTCGCTGAAAATCCGGCAACAGTTCCTGCAGCGCATCCAGCTGGCGCGACAGCGAGCGGTACACCTCCTCCGGGAACAGCGAGGCGAGCTCCATGCTGAAGTATTCCGGGAACACCAGCAGCTTGGCGCCGGTTTCGGCGGCTTCGTTGACCCAGCGCCGGATCTTGCTTGCGTACGCCGCCCAATCCGTCAGGGTGCCGATGTCATATTGGGCGCTGGCGATGCGGAAGGCTGCGGACATCAGTTGTCCTCCCGCAGGGATTTGAGCCAGAAAATCATTGGCTTGGGTGACTCGTCAGGTGCGTCCACATCCTTCCAGGTATAGCTCGTGGCCAGTTCCGGGTGCTGGACATAGCCGAACTTGCGCCAGATCGCATCCAGCGGCTGATAGTCGGTCGGCCGCAAGGGGTGGTTCTCGGGGCGTTGCACGCAGCAAAAACAGCTGAGGTCAAACCGACCCAGTGCGCGGGCATGGCCTTCGCGCTCGGCAAAAAACCGGGGGTAGACGCCACGCCCACGGTAAGCCTTGAGCAAGATGGATTCGGCACAGTAGAAAATGCGGCGGGGGTCGTAACCCTGCTCGATGAATGGCCGCTGGAATTCGGGGGTTTCGGACTCCATCGGCAGACCCGTGGTGGCGCCGACGACCTGATCGCCCTCCAGAACCAGCACGACAATGCTCTCGGCGCACCGGGTGTACGTTTCCAGGTATTTTTCTTCATACTCGACCGTGCCGTCATAAAGGTACGGAAAGTCGCGAAACACCTGAATACGCAACTGGGCCAGATCGGGCAAAAAGGCCTTCAGTTCCGGGTCGGTGCCGTTGAATCGGCGGATGGTCAGCGGCGCGCTCATGCGGGTCAGCAGTTTGCCCGGCTCGATCAGGCGCTGACCTGAGCGATCCAGTCTTCCAGATTGTAGTAGTTGGTGATACGGGCCACCTTGCCGTCGCGAATATCGAAAAACGCACCAGCCGGCAGACGGTAGGTCTGGCCCTTGGCCGGTGGCAGGCCCTCATCCGTGACCAGGTATTCGCCCAGTACCACGAATTCGGCAGCGGCGCGGGTGCCGTCGTTACTGGTCATGATGACCATGTCGACCAGTTGTTCCTTGTAATTGCGGTTCATCCGATCCATGAAGGCGCGGAAAGCAGCCTTGCCGGTTTCGCGCGGACCCTGGTTGATGTCGTGAACAACGTCGTCGGTCAGCAGGTTCAGAAAGTTATCCATGTCGCCGGCGTTGAAGGCCGCATAGTAATTCTGGATCAGGTCTTGGCTGGCTTGGTTCATCGGGCGTTCCCGTCTAGGTTGGGATGCCGGGTGCGAAGGCGGCCCGGTATCGGGTTCAAAACAGCCGGGCATTATGCCGACAGCCTTGTCCGATGTCGATATAGCCGCCCGTCTTTCAGATTGAGCGGGTGTCGGGAGGTGCTTCGACGGTGCTCAGTAGCTCGCCATCGGCCAGTTGGGTCAAAAGGCGGGTGCCGGGTGGGCAGTGCTGGCTCGATAGAAGTACGGCGCCAGTGTCGGCGCGGCGGGTGATGCTGTAACCGCGGGCGAGTGTGGCCAGCGGGCTGACGCCATGCAGTGTCTGCGACAGTCGCAGAACCCGTTGTTGCCCCTGCTCGAACTGTCGTCGCCAGACCGTTGCCAGGCGGCGCTCCAGTTGCGTGCAGTGCAGCTCGAGGTGGTGCAGGCGCTGCTCCGGTCGTGTGCCGAGCAGTCGGTTGGTCAGTTCCGTGATGTGCCGACGGCGAAAGTGCTGCTGCTGGGCAGTGCTGCGGTTGAGGCGGAGTTCCAGTTCATCCAGGCGCTGCAGTTGGGTGTGCAGCCGCTGGGCGGGGTGCAGCTGGCCGAGTCTTTTTTCTTGATGCTCTGTCCGCATCCGGGTTTGCGCCAGCCGTTGCCGGACTGTCCGAGCCAGGCGCGCTGCCAGTCGCTCGATACGCAGCCCCCATTCGGTCTGGTCCGGGCTGATGGCCTCGGCGGCGGCCGAGGGCGTCGGTGCCCGCAGGTCGGCGACGAAATCGCTGAGGGTGATGTCGATCTCGTGCCCGATGGCCGCCACGACGGGAATCTGCGAAGCGTAAATGGCTCGCACGACTGCTTCCTCATTGAATGTCCACAAGTCCTCGCTTGATCCGCCGCCACGGCCGACGATTAGCACATCACAGGCTTTGAGCCGGTTGGCGAGCCGCAGGGCATGGACGATCTCGTCACGGGCTTCGGCTCCTTGGACCTTGACCGGGAACAGGATGACTTCGATGGCGGGAAAGCGGCGTTTGAGTACGCTCAGAATGTCGCGGATGGCAGCCCCGCTGGGAGAGGTGATGACGCCAACGGTCCTTGGCAGGGCTGGCAGGGGTTGCTTGTGCGCTTGATCGAACAGGCCCTCGCTGGCCAGCTTTTGCTTGAGCCGTTCGAATGCCAGCGCCAGGGCGCCGTCCCCGGCCGGCTCGATCCGTTCGACAATCAGCTGATAATCGCCGCGGGGTTCGTACAGGCTAACCTGTGCCTTCACCTGGACATGGTCGCCGTTCTGGGGGCGATGGGGTGACAGGCGGGCCTGCGGCTTGAACATCGCGCAGCGGACCTGGGCGTCGCTGTCCTTCAGGGTAAAGTACAGGTGGCCCGAACTGGCGGCAGTGAAGTTCGAGATTTCACCTTCCACGGTGATGCTGCCGAAGGTTTCGGACAGCAGGAAACGGCACAGGCGGTTCAGGCGCGAAACCGTGTATACCGCCGGTGTGTCGGTCGGTCCGGTCACTGTGTAGCGGGCAGTCTGCTCGCGGATCATCCGTCAACGCGCTTGAAGCGATGGATCATGCGGCGCTCGCGCTTGTTGGGCCGATTCTCGGTCGGGATGCCGAGCGCGCGTTCCTCGCGGCGGCGAGCGACTTCCTCCTCACGCCGTGCCCGGCTTTCGGGGGCTTCGGTGTAGAGCTGGGCAGCTTCATCGGCGGGACGGCGCTGGGCGTTCAGAGCGGTCACCGTAATGTCCCAGGCGTAGGGTTCCTTGGTGATCTCCAGCCGCATCCCGACGGCAATTTCCTTGCCCGGCTTGGTCCGCTGACCGTTGACATGCACCTTGCCGCCGTTGATGGCTTCAATGGCGAGTTGACGCGTCTTGAAGAAGCGTGCGGCCCACAGCCATTTGTCGAGGCGCATGCGCGGATCGGCGGCTGCCTCGGCTGAGGGGTGGGGGCGCGACATCGGCGTGGGGCGTCTCAGGCTTCGGTCGGAAGTCCGGCTTCGGTCCAGCCCTTGTAGCCGCCGGCTAGGCTGACGGTGCCGGTATAGCCCAGTTTCTGCAGGTTTTCGACCGCCAGCGCGGACCGCCCGCCCGACAGGCAATAGACCAGGATCGGTTCTGCCTGCGCGGAAGCGAAGGTCGGATGAGCGCCGATCTGGAATTCCACGACGCCGCGCGGAATGTTCACGGCGCCCGGCAGATGCCCCGCGGCAAATTCCGCCGGTTCGCGGACGTCCAGCAACAGCCTGGCGGTTCCGATCATCGACCGGGCTTCGTCGGCGCTGACTTCGCGGATGTTCTGCTTGGCAGCGGCAACAAGATCCATGGGGGAGAGGGGCATCGGGTAACTCCGTCTGGCTGAAAGGTATCGGGACTGGTCATCATATTACGGGGCGGGCGTGGGTTTGTCTCCGCTGCAGTGGCGGGATTGAGCGTTCTGTCGGTCCGGGTTGGCCTGCATGGCACGTGTGGCCCGAGGGCCGCGCCAAACGCGCATGGCGCTTAGAAGCGGGCTGACGGTGACTACCCTGCTGACGGCAAGTCGTTGTTCCCATTTGCTTCAATGACATGCTATTATGCGTTTGTTTTTCGGGTTAACCGGCCCGGCTGGTGTGAGTGACCGCTCCGTACGAAATTCGCCCCTCAGGGGCGTTTTTGGTTTTTGGGGGACGGTGTGAGGAGATGGGCCTAGTGCCCATTTTTTGTTTTGAAGCTGTGTGAGGTGATGCGTGAGAGCGCGTGATGGTCTGGTTGAATTGCTTGAGCCGGTCGTCCAAGGCATGGGGTACGAGCTGGTGGGTATGGAGTTCGACGGCCATCAGCGGGTGCTCCGGGTCTATATCGACCGTCCCGAAGGCATCACGGTCGATGATTGTTCGGCGGTGAGCTACCAGGTGAGCGGCGTGCTCGATGTGGAAGACCCGATCCCCGGACGCTACCAGCTTGAGGTGTCCTCACCCGGCATGGACCGGCCGCTGTTCACGCTTGAGCACTTCGAGCGTTTCAAGGGTGCGATGGTCCGGCTGCAGTTGTCACGCCCGCTGGAAGGGCGCCGGCGCTTCAAGGCGCGGCTGCAGGGTGTCGAAGGTCAGGATGTGATTCTGGCCGAGGCCGAAGAGACTTTTCGAATTCCTTTCGACTTGATTGATAAGGCGCGGCTGTCGCCTGAATTTGATACTTAATTTTCCTAGGGCAACGCGATGGCGAACAAAGAAATCCTGTTGGTAGTGGATGCCTTTTCTCACGAGAAGGATATTGAGAAGGAGGTAGTCTTTGCGGCGATTGAGGATGCCTTGCGGATGGCGACCATCAAGAGCCATGAAAACCGCATCGATGCGTCGGTGATCATCGACCGCAAGACCGGGGACTACGAAACCTTCCGCCGCTGGCTGGTGGTCGAATCCGAAGCAGCCACAGGTGACGAACCCTTCAACCCCGAACTGCAGTTGACGCTGGATCAGGCGCGTCAGAAATTTGGCCAGGCCGAGGTCGGCCAGTATGTGCAGGAAGCCATCCCATCGATGGGTTTCGGACGCATTGAAGCGCAGACTGCCAAGCAGGTCATCGTCCAGCGGGTGCGGGATGCCGAGCGTCGCAAGATCGTTGAAGCCTACAAGGACCGTGTCGGCGAACTGGTTACCGGCATCATCAAGCGGGTCGAGCGGGGCAATGTCTTTCTGGATCTGGGCAATAACGTCGAGGCATTCATCCCGCGCGAAGAAATGATCCCGCGTGAAGCGGTGCGTTCCGGCGACCGCCTGCGCGGCTATCTCAAGGAAGTTCGGCAGGAGGCGCGCGGGCCGCAGTTGTTCGTTTCCCGGACCTCGCCGGACCTCATCGTTGCCCTGTTCCGTCTGGAAGTGCCGGAAGTCAGTGAGGGGATCATTGAAATCATGGGCGCCTCGCGCGATCCCGGTGTCCGCGCCAAGATCGCTGTCCGCAGCAAGGATCCGCGCCTTGATCCGGTCGGCGCCTGCGTCGGCATGCGCGGCTCGCGCGTGCAGGCGGTCTCGAACGAGCTGGCCGGCGAGCGCGTCGATATCATTCTATGGAACGAAAACGAAGCCCAGTTCGTCGTCAATGCAATGTCCCCGGCCGAAATCGTCTCCATCGTCATGGATGAGGATCGGCACTCCATGGATATTGCCGTCAGCGACGAAAACCTGTCCATGGCCATCGGTCGGGGCGGTCAGAACGTGCGGCTGGCGTCCGAGCTCACCGGCTGGACGCTCAACGTGATGAGCGAGACGCAGGCCGAAGAAAAGAGCGAAATGGAAACCCAGACGCTGATGCAGTCATTTATCGACCAGTTGCAGGTCGATGAAGGGGTGGCCGAGATTCTGGTGCGTGAGGGCTTCTCAACGGTCGAGGAACTGGCCTATGTGCCGGCCAAGGAACTGTTGGAAATCGAAGAGTTCGATGAAGACCTGGTCGAGGAACTCCGCAATCGGGCCCGCGATACCCTCCTGATCAAGGCGATTGCAAATGAGGAACAGCTGGAATCGACCGAGCCCAGTCAGGACCTGATGGACATGGAAGGCATGGATCGGCAGACCGCCCTGGCGCTGGCCTCCAAAGGCGTGACGACAGTGGAAGATCTGGCCGAACTGTCCATCGACGAAATGCTGGAAATCGAGGGCATGGACGAGGCGCGCGCAGGGCAACTGATCATGATTGCCCGCCGGCCCTGGTTCGCGGAAAGTTAACCGAATTCGGAAGAGCAGAGGCTTAAGTATGAGCGATTTAACAGTACGGCAACTCGCTGAAGTAGTCGGCATTCCGCTGGAGCGCCTGCTTTCCCAGTTAAGCGAGGCAGGGCTCGAGAAAAGCGGGGCGGATGAACTTCTGACCGATGACGAGAAGCTCCACTTCCTGACCTTCCTGCGTCAGAGTCACGGCAAGGCGCAGGGTGAGGACTTGACCAACCCGAAGCGAGTCACTTTGCAACGACGCACCGTCAGCGAGTTGAAACAAGGCAAGCCGGCACCGGGCAAGACGACCAAGACCATCAGCGTTGAAGTCCGCAAGAAGCGCACCTACGTCAAGCGCAGTGAGTTGCCGGAATTGAGCGAGCAGCGTCACGAAGTCGAACAGGCGCGCCAGGCACTCGAAGAACAGCAACGCCGGGATGCCGAACTGGAAGCCCAGCGCCGTGCGCGTCAGGAAGATGAGCAGCGCAAGGCGCAGGAACTGGAGCGTCTGCGTCGCGAGGAAATGGAACGCATTGCCGCCGAACAGCAGCGCCAGCTGGAGGCCGAGCGGCTGCAGACTGCTGCCCAGCGTGATACCCACGAGGTCGAGGTCGCCGAATCTGCCACCGTCGAAGAGGCTCCGCCCGCACGTGTCGAGGCGGCAGCAGTCAGCGAAAAGGAAAGACCGAAGCCCCAGGTCCGGCCGCCCGAGCCGCCCAAGAGTACGGCGACCGAAGATGAACGCCGCGGCAAGAAGCGCGAGCGGGAAAAGTCGCAGGCCGAAGGGCATCTGGAAAGCCTGCAGGCGCGGCCGAAACCCAAGAAAAAGCTCAAATCCGGCAAGGCTGCCGTCATGCCAGAGTCCCGTCATGGTTTCGAAAAGCCGGTCGGGCCGATTGTGCGCGAGGTCCCGGTGCCGGCCTCCATTACCGTGTCCGATCTGGCCCAGCGGATGTCGGTCAAGGCTACCGAAGTGATCAAGACCCTCATGAAAATGGGCGTCATGGCGACTATCAACCAGATGCTGGATCAGGACACCGCGATTCTGGTGATCGAAGAACTGGGGCATACCGCCGTTCCGCAAGTCGAGGACGTGCTGGAAGCCGAAATCGAAGCTACCCTGAGCCTGGCCTCGCAGGCTGAACAGACTCCGCGTGCACCGGTCGTCACCATCATGGGCCACGTCGATCACGGCAAGACCTCGCTGCTCGACTACATTCGCAAAAGTCGCGTGGCGGCAGGCGAGGCCGGCGGCATTACCCAGCACATCGG
>CAYFNI010000035.1:0-7768 GCA_964344495.1 uncultured Methylococcus sp. | reverse complement strand
GCGCCTATCAGGTGAGGACCGATCATGGCGCCGTCACCTTCCTCGATACACCGGGCCACGCCGCGTTTACGGCCATGCGTGCCCGCGGGGCGCAGGCGACCGATATCGTGGTACTGGTGGTGGCGGCGGATGACGGCGTCATGCCGCAGACCCGTGAGGCCATCGATCACTCCCGTGCGGCGGGTGTTCCGATGGTCGTGGCCGTCAACAAGATCGACAAGCCCGAAGCCGACCCCGACAAGGTCAAGCAGGAGCTCACCAATTTCAACGTCATTCCCGAGGAGTGGGGCGGCGATTGCCAGTTCGTGGAAGTCTCGGCCAAGACCGGTCAAGGCATCGACGGATTGCTGGACGCCATCCTGTTGCAGGCGGAAGTGCTGGAGCTGAAGGCTGCGCACGGGATCCCGGCTACCGGCGTGGTGCTGGAGTCCAAGCTGGAAAAAGGACGCGGACCGGTGGCCGATATCCTCATCCAGCAAGGCAAGCTGAAGAAGGGCGATTTCCTGCTTTGCGGCATGGAGTTCGGTCGCGTCCGCGCGATGTTCAATGAAAACGGCAAGCCGCTGAAGGAGGCGGGTCCGTCCTGCCCAGTTGAAGTGCTGGGCTTGTCCGGCGCGCCGAATGCGGGTGATGAGTTCATCGTCGTGGCCGACGAACGCAAGGCGCGTGAAATCGCCATGCAGCGCGAGGAAAAGCTCCGCACCAGCAAGCTGGCGGAACAGCAGGCGCTCAAGCTGGACAACATCTTTGCCCGCATGGAGAGCAGCAGCGAGAGCGTGGATCTCAATATCATCATCAAGGCCGATGTGCAGGGCAGCCTCGAGGCACTGCGCGGTTCGCTGACGGATTTGTCCACGGACAAGGTCAAGGTCAAGGTGATCGGCGGCGGCGTGGGCGGCATCAACGAGTCGGACGCCAACCTGGCGCTGGCATCCAACGCCATTATCATTGGTTTCAACGTCCGTGCCGATGCCGGTGCCCGCAAGCTGATCGAGGAGCGCGGCGTCGACTTGCATTACTACAGCATCATTTACGAGGCGATTGACGAGATCAAGAAATCCCTCAAGGGCATGCTGGAGCCGGAATTCCGCGAGCAGATCGTCGGCAACGCCGAGGTGCGCGATGTCTTCCGTCACCCCAAGTTCGGCGCAATTGCCGGCTGCATGGTTACCGAGGGCTTCGTCAAGCGCAATCTGCCGATCCGCGTCCTGCGCGACAACGTCGTCATCTTTGAGGGACAGCTCGATTCGCTGCGCCGCTTCAAGGATGACGTGTCCGAAGTCAAGGCGGGCATGGAATGCGGCATGGGCGTCAAAAACTACAATGAGATCAAGGTCGGTGACCAGATCGAAGTGTTCGAGAAGGTGCAGGTCCCGCACTGATGCCCAGAGAGTTCAGCCGCAGCGATCGGGTCGCGTCGCAGATTCAGCGTGAAATGGCCGACCTGATCCGGACTCAGGTCAGGGAGCCCGAATTGGGCATGATCACGCTCAGTGACGTGGAGTTGAGCCGCGACTTGGCGGTGGCCAAGCTGTATGTCAGTTTTCTGGCGCCGACCCTGAAACCGACCCAGTGCGTCAAGCGCCTGATGGAGCGAGTTCCGGAGTTGCGGCGCGAATTGGGCAAGCGGATTCGCATCCGGGTGTTGCCTGAACTGCGCTTCATCTTCGACGATTCGATCGAACGCGGTATGCACATGGATACGCTGCTGCAGGGCCTGGTGCATGACCCGATGCCGGACGATACGGGTGACGCGGCGGAATGACGGATGTCCCACGCCCGCCAAAACGGCCAGTTCATGGCGTTTTGTTGCTGGACAAGGCCAGTGGCTATTCATCCAATGCTTCGCTGCAGAAGGCGAAGCGCCTGTTTCAGGCCCAAAAGGCCGGTCATACCGGCAGCCTTGATCCCATCGCGAGCGGCTTGTTGCCGGTTTGTCTGGGCGAAGCGACCAAACTGTCCAGCTATCTGCTGAATACCGATAAACGCTATGAGGTCCGTATCCGGCTCGGAGCCGAGACGGACACGGCCGACATCGAGGGGCAGGTGACGTTGGTCCGGCCGGTGCCAGCGCTCGACGCGGCGCTGATCGAATCTGTACTGACGCCGTTTCGCGGCGAGATCAAGCAAGTCCCGCCCATGTATTCGGCCCTCAAGCATCAGGGCCAGCGGTTGTATGACCTTGCCCGAAAAGGGGTCGAAGTCGAACGCCCGGCCCGGCCTGTGACGATCCATGAGCTGCGCCTCATCCGTTTTGATGCTGGGTCGCTGGAGCTGGATGTGCATTGTTCCAAGGGGACCTACATCCGGAGCTTGGCCGAGGATATCGGCCGGGCGCTGGGTTGCGGCGGCCATGTGGAGGTTCTGCGGCGGACGGCGGTCGGCGCGCTGGATCTCTCGGCCGCGCACACTGTCGAACAGCTCGAGGTCATGGAGATGGGGGCGCGTGATGCGTGTCTGTTGCCGCTCGATGTCCTGGTGAATCATCTGCCGGTGGTCGAACTGAACGCCTCGATGAGCATCCTGATGATGCAGGGCAACCCGCTGTTTGTCCCCAATGCCCCGTTGGAAGGGTGGGTCCGGCTCTATGGCCGTGGCACCGGGTTCATCGGCTTGGGGGAGGTGCTTGAGGATGGCCGTATCGGCCCTCGTCGGATCATGAATCTGCCGTCGGGCCCGTCAAGATGATCGGCTGGCCGTCCCAGGTCAGTCCATAGTCAGGTGTGATTTCTGGAATCCACAAGCCTTTTGTTTGATAAGCAAGGGCCGAAACCGGTAAAATCACCTGTTTTGCAAAAGCCAGAGTTTTCATAGGAGTCAAACATGCCTTATACCGCGACCGAAAAGAGCGCTGTTGTCAAAGACTTTCAGCGTGCCGCCAATGATACGGGTTCCCCTGAAGTGCAGGTTGCGCTGCTGACCGCGCGTATCAACCACCTGACACCGCACTTCGTCCAGAACAAGAAGGACCACCATTCCCGCCGGGGTCTGCTGCGTCTGGTCAATCAGCGCCGCAAGCTGCTCGACTATCTGAAGGACAAGGATGTGGATCGTTACAAGACGTTGATCGAAAGACTGGGTCTGCGTCGCTAATCAAGAAATCGAAGGTTAAAGTTGTGAATCCAATCCGGAAACAGTTCAAGTACGGCGAACATCTGGTCAGTCTGGAGACGGGCGAGATCGCGAGGCAGGCAGATGCGGCCGTGATGGTCGATATTGCCGGCACCGTGGTTTTGGTGACGGCGGTTGGCAAAAAGGATGCCGCGCCCGATGTCGATTTCTTCCCGCTGCGGGTCGATTACCAGGAAAAAGCCTATGCGGCAGGCAAGATTCCGGGTGGATTCTTCAAGCGCGAGGGCCGTCCGTCCGAAAAAGAAACCCTGACCGCGCGACTGATCGATCGTCCGGTGCGACCGCTGTTCCCCGAAGGATTTACCAACGAAGTGCAGATCACGGCCACGGTCATGTCGCTCAATCCCGAGATTGACCCAGACATCCCGGCTTTGATCGGTGCCTCGGCAGCCTTGACGCTGTCTGGCATTCCTTTCAAGGGTCCGATCGGCGCTGCCCGGGTCGGCTTCATCGACGAAAAGTATGTCCTCAACCCCACCGCCAGCGAGTTAGACGACTCCCTGCTTGATCTGGTGGTGGCCGGTACCGAGAAGGCGGTACTGATGGTTGAGTCCGAAGCCGACATGCTGTCCGAAGAGGAAATGCTCGGCGCCGTGATTTTCGGTCATGAGCAGATGCAGGCCGTCATTCGTGCCATCAGCGAGCTGGCCGACGAAGTGGGCGTTACGCCCTGGAACTGGACCGCGCCCGAACAGGATGCTGCGCTGATCGAGGCCGTCAAGGGCCACGCAGCTGGTGCCGTGCACTCGGCTTACCAGATAGCCGACAAACAGGCGCGTCAGCAGGCCCTGAAGTCAGCGCGTACAGCCACCGTCGAAGCGCTGGGCGCCGATGGTCAGCATTCCCCCAAGGTCATCAAGACGCTGCTCGAAGATCTCGAATACAACACGGTGCGCGCCCAGATTCTGGATGAAGCCAAGCGCATCGACGGTCGCGATCTTGCAACTGTCCGTCCGATCACCATCCGCACCGGCGTATTGCCCCGTACCCATGGCTCGGCCCTGTTCACCCGCGGTGAGACGCAGGCGCTGGTCGTGGCCACGCTCGGCACTGGCCGCGATGCACAGGTCATCGACGCCATCGAAGGCGAATACAAGGAAACCTTCCTGTTCCATTACAACTTCCCGCCCTACTGTGTCGGCGAAATCGGCATGATCGGTTCGCCCAAGCGGCGCGAGGTTGGTCATGGGCGTCTGGCCAAGCGCGGCGTGCAGGCCGTGATGCCGGATCCGGATGAATTTCCCTATGTCATCCGCGTAGTTTCGGAAATTACCGAGTCCAACGGTTCCAGTTCCATGGCATCGGTCTGTGGTTCCAGCCTGGCGTTGATGGATGCCGGTGTGCCGACGCTGGCGCCGGTGGCCGGCATCGCCATGGGTCTGATCAAGGAAGGCGACCGCTATGCGGTTCTGTCCGACATCATGGGCGACGAGGATCACCTCGGAGATATGGACTTCAAGGTAGCCGGGACCGAGGACGGCATCACGGCATTGCAGATGGATATCAAGATCGACGGCATCACCGCCGAGATCATGCGCAAGGCGCTGGAGCAGGCCAAGGCCGGTCGTCTGCACATTCTTGGCAAGATGTCCGAGGTCCTGCCGTCACCGCGTCAGGAAATGTCCGACTTCGCGCCGCGCATCATCAGTTTCAGCATCGACCCGAGCAAGATCCGTGATGTCATCGGCAAGGGTGGGGCGACCATCCGCGCCATCACCGAAGAAACGGGTGCCAGCATCGACATCAGCGATGACGGTCTGGTCAAGGTTGCTTCGGTCGATCGGGAAGCCGGTGATGAAGCGCGTCGCCGTATCGAGGCCATCACGGCCGAGGTCGAGGTCGGCAAGATCTACGAAGGCAAGGTTGCGCGTCTGATGGATTTCGGTGCTTTCGTGACGGTCCTGCCCGGCAAGGACGGTCTGGTGCATATCTCGCAGATCTCCGACGAGCATGTCGAAAAGGTCAGCGACAAGCTGGCAGAGGGCGACATCGTTCGGGTCAAGGTGCTGGAAATCGACCGTCAGGGTCGCGTCCGTCTCAGCATGAAGGCAGTTGAAGCCGACGAGTGATCGGCCGGCCTTCCGGATCAAGGAACAGGGGCGACAGGTTCGCCCCTTTTCTTTGTCCGGACCGTTCCAGCTTCAGTAAACAGCCAGTTTATGCGCGGCGCCCGCCGTTTCCCGAACCAGCCTGGGGACCAGATAACCGGGCAAGCGCCGTTGCAACTCGCGCATCAGAACCAGGGCCCGGCCTTCGTCGACCTCAAAATGGGCCGTGCCACGGGCGCGGTCCAGAAGATGCAGGTAATAGGGCAACACCTGGGCGTCGAACAACTGTTCGCTCAGCCGTGCCAGGCTCTCAGCGTCATCATTAACGCCTCGCAACAGCACCGCCTGATTCAGCAGCGTGACGCCGGCGTCACGCAGGGCAAGCAGGGCGTTTTTCACATCATGGTCGATTTCTCGAGCGTGGTTGGCGTGAATCACCATCACAAGGCGCAGACGGGTCGCCCGAAGCCAGGCGAGGCAGTCTGTATCCACTCGACTCGGCAGGACCACTGGAAGGCGGGTATGAAACCGCAATCGCCGGACATGCGGAATGGCGGCCACTGACCGGACCAGTTCGCCCAGCCGGTCGTTGCTCAGCACCAGCGGATCGCCGCCGCTGAGGATGACTTCGTGGATGGCATCATCACGTGCGATGGCCTCCAGGGCAGTTTCCTCGCGGCTTCTGGCCAGTTGCTGGCTTTGGTAGGGAAATTCTCGCCGAAAACAATAACGGCAATGGATGGCGCACGCACCGGTCGTGATCAGCAGGACGCGACCCTGATATTTATGCAGGAGGCCCGGCTGGGTGAGGGCTGCCAGGTCGCCCACAGGATCGGCGCTGAAGCCCTCGGCATCCAGACACTCTGCCGGCAGTGGCAGCACCTGACGCAGCAGTGGGTCATCAATGTGCCGTTTTTCGATGCGTTGGGCGTAGGCGCGTGTCACCCTGAAGGGGAACAGTTCAGCCGCTGCCGCAGTCGGTGGCAGGGCCGCCGGGTCGAGTTCAAGGAACGACAGGAGATCCGACACACGGGTAAAGGACTCGGCCAGCTCGGTTTGCCAGGATGACTGCATGAGGGGAAATGAACGATTCATTAGCGGAGGGGAGTCCATTATAATGGCCAGCTTTTCCTGAGCTCATCACAGCGTAGAGGCACGAATGGCGACAGTCAGCACCAGCGATTTCAAGAACGGCATGAAGTTGATGATGGACGGCGATCCGTACACCATCCTCGAAAACGAATTCGTCAAGCCCGGCAAGGGCCAGGCCTTCAATCGGGTCAAGCTGCGCAACCTGAAAACCGGCCGCGTGATCGAGCGGACGTTCAAGTCCGGCGAAACCATGGAAACTGCCGATGTCGTCGATACCGATATGCAGTACCTGTATAACGACGGCGAGATGTGGCATTTCATGGTGGTCGAGACTTTCGAGCAGTATGCTGCCGATGCGGCGGCTGTGGCCGATGCCCAAAAGTGGCTCAAGGAGCAGGACATCTGCCAGGTCACCCTCTACAACGGCAACCCGATCGGCGTCACGCCGCCCAATTTTGTTGAACTCAAGATCGTCGAAACCGATCCGGGCGTCCGCGGCGACACCTCCGGCGGCGGTGGCAAGCCGGCGACACTGGAAACCGGTGCCGTAGTCCGCGTGCCACTGTTCATCCAGACCGAAGAGGTTATCAAGGTCGATACGCGCAACGGCGAGTATGTTTCGCGCGTCAAGTAAGGTCTGACCGGCGGTTCGGGCGGTTGCTCAAGGATCGCCCGTTACCCCTTGCACCGCCGCTCGAATGTCTTCCCCCACCTCCGTCGGCTGGCAGCCGGTGTGCTCACAGAGCCTGCTTCTGCAGCGGGCCCGCCTGAACGCCCGCATTCGCGATTTCTTTGCCCATCGGGGGGTCCTCGAGGTCGAAACCCCTTTGCTGGGGCGGTCGACCGTGACCGATCCCGCACTGCACCCGTTCGAGACAATCTTCCGCCTGCCCGGCCAGTCGACGGGAACCCGCCTGTTCCTGCAAACCTCGCCCGAATTTGCCATGAAGCGCCTGCTGGCAGCCGGTAGTGGTTCGATTTACCAGCTCGGCAAGGCCTTCCGGAACGAGGAAAGTGGCCGCTGCCATAACCCGGAGTTTACCCTGCTCGAGTGGTACCGGACCGGGTTTGATCTGGCGGCATTGCTGGATGAAGTCGAAGCCCTCATCAATGTGCTGGCAGCCGACCTGCTGGTGCTGGATCCACCTGAACGGCTGACCTATGAGGCTGCCTGTCTGCGTTATCTGGGATTGCATCCCATCAGTGACAGCCTCGCTTCGTTTGCAGCGTTTGCCGAGGCCCGGGGGCTGAGCGAGGCACGGGAGCTGTGCGGCGAGGATCGCGGTGTCTGGCTGGATCTCCTGTTCAGCTATTTTGTTCAGCCCTATTTGGGCATCAACCGCCTCACCAGTATTTATCGCTACCCGGCGTTCATGCCCTCGCTGGCCCGCGTCAGTGAGGACGATCCGCGCTGGGTCGAGCGTGCCGAGGTCTTTCTTGCCGGCATGGAGCTGGGTAACGGCTTTCATGAGTTGACCGATGCGCAGGAACAGGCC
>CAYFNI010000034.1:22443-23371 GCA_964344495.1 uncultured Methylococcus sp. | reverse complement strand
ACATATATGAAACTCTATCACGGCGACTAATACAGTCATACGAGAAAGTCGCACCAGTTGATTTCGCAACCCCCGGATCAGTGACGGCAATGGGCTTTATCACGGGATTCTTGTTGTTCTTGCCTGCCCCCATCACAATTCCGTCAGCGCTCAATACCTGCGGAGAGCTTGGCTATCAATTGGTCGATGCAGCGTTGCGGAATACCCTAAACGCAATCGGTAAAGATATTAGCATAGGCCCTAAGACCTCTGTTCCCCCGATTGCTCAAACAAGTCGCAGTGGGTTTGAAGTTAATCTTGTTAAGGCAAAAGGGCAGTGTTTAGAGCTAGGATTCAAGGAAGGAACAAAGCAGTTTGGAGATTGTGTCCTAAAAATAGCTGAGTAACCAATTATGCGAATCTGGATCGCAAGCAGCATCATTCTCACTCTCGGTTTAGTGGAGCCACTGAACGCTGACATTTCTGATTTGAAGAAAGCCTGCGCCCAAATGGGTTTTAAATATGAATCTACAGATAATGCCAACTGTGCTTTACAGCTCTTGAAGAAGCAGCAGGATTTTGACCGTCGGGAGCTTGAGCAAGAGCAGGTCAGGCAGGAAAAACAGGATGCTTCCCGAAGGGAGGAACGCAAGGAACAACTACTGCGCGAGCAGGCGTATCAGGCTGAACTCAGCCGGCGAGATAATGCAATGTGGAACAGTATCGAGCAGAATCTGAACAATCAGGCAAACTTCTTTAGGGAGCAGCAGTTAATTCAGCAGATGAAACAGCGCACCTGCACGAGCACAGGCTCGGGAAATACCGTCACAACAAATTGCTGGTAGTGACCCTCAGCCTCCGATTAGTCCTCAAGCCACACTGGGGCCGAAGACTATCCATGGCCCCCGATATTTATGATCAGGCACGTGATGCCTTGTATGGATGTTCG
>CAYFNI010000034.1:21166-22433 GCA_964344495.1 uncultured Methylococcus sp. | reverse complement strand
CAATATGAGATTAGTTTTTATTATGTTGGCTTTTGCGGTGCCATTAACTGCCCAGGCTACGGTATCAGGTTCTTTCGCCTGCCAATCCAAACTTCACACAGTGGCCAAGGCGAATGGGCGGTCGATCAGCAGAATGGTTTATGCGAGCAGTATAGTCACGTTTGATAGCAACGGGAATTATGCGTCTACGGCTCCAATTTCTCCATACATATCGCATGGTACGTGGTCCCAGCGGGGCCGAAGACTATCCATGGCCCCCGATATTTATGATCAGGCCCGTGATGCCTTGTATGGATGTTCGCTGACAGGCAGCCGCTGCATATTTGTTGGCGCCACTGCGAAATCAAACGCCACAGTCACCAAGGGCGATAGGCGTTACAAGGGGACGGCCAAGATCAACCTGATGATGCTGGTCAATGGCATCATGGTGAACAGTCAGGGAACCAGCACCTTCACCTGTACGCAGTAAGATCCGGGGCAAGAGCCCCGATGGGGCGGGCGCGTCATCCGTGACCGCAGCTACCGCCTTTTAAGACAATCCGTCGGCTTTTCCGCCATGCTGGCGGGTGGGGGGTGACGGAATGCCGCCTCTTCCGCGCGCTTACCCCCGCCGCCACAACGTCTGTCCGGCGGCATCCTCCAGCAGCACGCCCTCTTCCTTCAGCCGGTCGCGGATGCGGTCGGCTTCGGCCCAGTTGCGGTCGGCCCGGGCCGCGAGGCGTTGTTGAATCAGGGCCTCGATGTCGGTATCCGACAATCCGTCGGCGTGACCGCCGGCGCTCTTCATGAAGGCGTCCGGACTGTCCTGCAGCAAGCCCAACACCGCCGCCATCCGTTTGAGGGATTGTGCAAGCAGCTCGGCCTGGGCGGTGTCGGAGGTTTTGAACCGATTGATCTCGCGCGCCAGTTCGAACAGAACGGCGACGGCTTCGGCGGTATTGAAATCGTCATCCAGGGCGGCACTGAAACGTCGGGCCGGTTCTGAGTCCGGAAAACCCTCGATCGGCGACACGTCCACGCCACGCAGGGCGGTATAGAGCCGGGTCAGCCCGGCCTGAGCCTCTTCGAGACTCTCCTGCGAGTAGTTCAGCGGGCTGCGGTAGTGGCTGTTGAGGATGAAAAACCGTACTACCTCGGGCCGGTAAGCTTTGAGCACTTCACGCACGGTGAAGAAATTGCCCAGCGATTTGGACATTTTTTCTTCGTTCACGCGCACAAAGCCATTGTGCATCCAGACATTGACGAAGGGTTTGCCCGTCGCACCCTC
>CAYFNI010000034.1:0-21156 GCA_964344495.1 uncultured Methylococcus sp. | reverse complement strand
GTGATCCCCCAGACAGCAGGTGGACATGGCCGAGCACTCGATATGCCAGCCCGGCCGTCCGTCGCCCCAGGGCGATGGCCAGGCGGGCTCACCCGGTTTGGCCATTTTCCAGAGCACGAAATCAAGCGGGTCCCGCTTGGCGGTATCGACATCGACGCGCTCGCCGGCACGGAGATCGTCCAGCTGCTTGCCGGACAGGCGACCATAGCCGGGGAAGCGCGCGACGGCATAGAAGACATCGCCGTTGCCGCCGACATAGGCCAGACCGCGCTCGACGAGTTGGCCAATCATGGCAATGATGTCGTCGATGGCCTGGGTGGCGCGCGGCTCAAGGTCCGGCGGCAGCACGCCGAGCGCCCGCTCGTCTTCGTGCATGGCATCGATAAAGCGCTGCGTCAGAGCGGCCATGGGTTCGCCGTTCTCGCTGGCGCGCTGGATGATTTTGTCGTCGATGTCGGTGATGTTGCGCACATAGGTCAGCTGATAGCCGAGATGACGGAGATAGCGGGCCACCACATCGAACGCCACCATCACGCGGGCATGACCCAGGTGGCAGTAGTCATACACGGTCATGCCGCAGACATACATGCGGACCTGGCCGGGGACGAGGGGGACGAAGCGTTCTTTCTGACGGGTGAGCGTGTTGTAGATGTGCAGCATTACTTTGAGGGGTAGGTGAATTCGGCCAGCCGCATGCGCAGGCGGTGCGGCTCAATGATGCGGTAGAGAAATCCCAGCTCCGGTCCGTCGTGGCGGCCGGTGAGCGCAGCACGGAGCGGCAGGAACAAGGCTTTGCCCTTGGCGCCGGTGGCTGTCTTGAGCGCGGTGAGGAAGCGGTTGAAGTCCCCTTCGGCCCGGTCGCTCGCATCCAGCGCCGCCAGAAAGTAGGACTCACCGGCGGCCTGGGCGGCGGTGGCGGAATCCGCTTCCAGTACCAGCGCTTCATCCGTGAACAAAATCCGGGCCCAGCGGTCGGCCTGCTCGGGAAACAGGCAGTTACTGCGAACCATTTCGCGAAAATCTGCCCAGCGTTCCGGTGGAACGACGGCGTGCGTCTCTGTTCGCATCCAGGCATCCAGTTCGGCGTCCGACACACTGCGGATCGCCAGCGACTGCCAGTGTTGCAGATGGACCGGATCGAACCGGGCCGGCGACTTGCCGAGATGGCTCAAGGCAAATCGCTGCTTGAGTTCCGGCAGATCCATCAGCGTCTCCTGCTCGTAGTAATGCCCCAGCCGGGCCATCATATTGAGCAGCGCGATCGGGAAATAGCCCTCTTCGCGCAACTGCTGGATGCTGCGGCTGCCGTTCCGTTTCGACAGCGGCGCGCCATCATCACCGAGAATCAGCGCCGTATGCGCATACTCGGGCACATTCAGGCCCAACGCCTGAAGAATCATGATCTGGCGCGGCGTATTGGTCAGATGGTCTTCGCCGCGGACGACCTGGGTCACACCCATCAGCGCATCGTCGATGGCGTTGCAGAAGAAGAAGGCGGAGGTGCCATCGGCGCGTCGGATGATGAAATCACCGATGTCATCCGTCAGGCATTTTTGCAGCCCGCGCACGCCGTCGCTGAAGGCAATGACCTCACCCCTGGGGACCCGAAAGCGCAAGGTCGGCTGCCGGCCCTCCTCCGTGTGCCGCGCGATCTCCTCCGGGCCGAGGTGCGCACATTTGCCGCTGTAACGGGGCGGCTTGCCCGATGCCAGTTGCACCTTGCGCGACACTTCCAGCTCGGTTGCCGTGCAGAAGCAGGGGTAAGCCAAGCCCTGCTGTTCCAGCGCCACGTAATACTGCCGGTAGATCGAACTGCGGCAGGATTGGAACCAGTCCGCCACCGGCTCGGCGGTGAGCGGGCCTTCATCCCACGCAAGCCCCAGCCAGGCCAGGTCATCCATCAAGGCCTCTACAAACGCCCGACGGCTGCGTTCCAGATCCGTATCCTCAATCCGTAACAGGAAGGTCTGGCCAGCCAGTGCGCTGAACAGCGCCGTGCGGGCATTGCCGATATGAATCAGCCCGGTCGGGCTGGGCGCGAAGCGTGTTTTACTGGCCTTCATGGAGCGGTGGAGTCGTGTTCAGGTGGGGCAATCTAGCAACTGGCGCCTCAGCGGCGCAACCGTCGGATGGGTGATTATTTCTTGCGATGACTGGCTGCCTGGGTCTTGCGCCAATGCCATTCTCCACCGTCGCCCAGTTCCAGGATGGCGTCGTACTTGGAGGCGTGGTCATCGCGATCGCGCTTGCCCAGATGGCCCATGGTGATCAGGGTGATGTCCTGGGCCTGCATGCGCTGAAAGATCAGATCCCGCGTCTCGGTATCGAGGTCGCGGCTGGGGTTGGCCATGACAGCAAAGCGCGGACTGGTCAGCAGGATGCGGGCGAAGGAAATCAGTCGCTGTTCATGGGCGGACAACAGCGTATCCCATTCATGTTCGACATCCAGCCCGCCGGCACGGTCGACCACATCGGCCACCCCCAGCAGGGCCAGACTCTCGCGAATGCAGTCGTCGGAGTAGCAGGTTCCGGGTCGTAGCGGTGCCAGCGATTGTCGCAAGGTGCCGGGCGGCAGATAGGGCTTTTCCGGCAGGAACAGGATGTACTCCAGCGGCGGCCGTTTGACCAACCCGGCGCCGGCGTCGTAGATGCCGACCGTAGCCTTGAACAGGGCATCCCGGGCCGCATCCTCGCCGGTCACGAGCACGCGCATCCCATGCGGGATGGTGACCGTCAAATCCTTGACCAGCGTGCGCTTGTCACTGCTCGAGAACAGGGTCAGGTTCTCGAACGCAATCGCATCGTCTTCCTCGCGCACCACCAGCCCGGACACGGTTTCGGTCTGAGCCAGTTCAATCACGTACCAGAGATTGATCAGGCGCTGGATCACGGCGGCAAACGACGACAGCGACTGAAACTGGGTCACGATCAGGGAGAACGCGCCGACCAGCATGGCGAAGGCCATGGCAGACTGGGTCACGACACCGAACTCAACCCGACCCTGCATGTACAGCGGCGCAACCAGCAGGATCGGGATGATCTGGATCATGTAGTTGTAACCGGTCGTAAAAAATCCCAGGTTCCGGTTAACGCCGATGATGATCCTGAAATTGTCGGCCAGATCGCCAAACAGTCTGAGCAGCCGGGGCTTGATCAACGCCTCGTGGTGCAGGAGCGAGATCGATTCGGCCTTTTCCCGCACATGGATCAGGCCAGAACGGAAGGCGGCCTCCTTGTCGAGCTGCTTGTAATTGAGATCGACCAGCCGACCGCCGAGGCGGATGGTCACATACGACCCCATGACGGCATAGAAGAACGCCGCGCCGAACAGCCAGGGGCTGATCATCCACAACACGCCCGAGAACGCCACGACGGTAAAGATTCCGTTGAGCACCATCAGGATGAAGGACAAGGTCACGGTCGTGAACGACTTGACGTCATCGGCAATTCGCTGATCCGGATGCTCGACGCCGCTCTGCCGGATCAGCTCGTCATTCATGCGGTAATAGGTCGGCGGCGTGACGTAGAGGCTGATGAATTCATTGGTCATGAACTCACGCCACAACAGACCCAACCGTTCTTCGCAAAAGCGCAGGATCACGGCCACCACGGTCAGGCCGGCAAACACCAGGGCATACAGCACCGCCTGCCGGATGAACGCATCCAGATTGCGGTCAGCCAGCGCGCTCATGAAGTCGCGTCCGACGTAACTGTTGACGATATTCAGCCCGTTGACACCTATCAGCAGAACAATGACCGCAATGAAGAGCGAGAACGCGGCACTACCCTGAGGCGAGTTCCGGAAATTCCTGATAAGCCGGGTAAACAAACCCCAGCCTTGCTCATTGATCGGGAGTCGAAACATTGTGTGTCATGTCCGGTAATCGATGCGCCTTGGATACTGGTACGATATTACCAGCTTAGGGTGTCTGAACGGCTAAATTGTCATGCCGACCGATGAGCGCCATACGTGCCCTCACGGCTGTACACCACCGCAATCCGTTAACGGCTGCCAAGGGCTTGAGGCCCGACAGCTTTTGAAAGGACTCCTCCAGATGCAGGCTTACGAGAAACTCTTACTGGAAAACAAGGCGTGGGCAAGCGAGAAGATCGCGGATGACCCGGGCTTTTTCCAGCGCCAGGCCAAAAATCAGACTCCCGAATTTCTGTGGATCGGCTGTTCCGACAGCCGTGTGCCGGCAGAACTGGTCGTAAACGCCACGCCGGGCGATATCTTCGTCCACCGCAACATCGCCAACCAGATCATCACGACTGATTTCAACAGTCTCAGCGTGGTGCAATTCGCGGTGCAGGTGCTCAAGGTGAAGCACATCATTGTCTGCGGCCATTACGGCTGCGGCGGCGTCAAGGCGGCCCTTGATCCGCTTCGATCCGAGCTGACCTTGGTCAACAGCTGGCTGATGCATATCAAGGACATCTACCGCCTGCATCAGGAAAGCATCGAGATGCTGCCCAATCCGCAGGACCGAATCAACCGCCTGGTCGAGTTCAATATCATCGAGCAGATCCATACGCTGGCCCACACCCCCGTGATCCAGCATGCCTGGAAAAGCCAGCGCGGCCCCACCCTGCATGGCTGGGTCTATGGCCTTGAGGACGGTCTCATCAAGGACCTGATCACGCTGACCCCGGATCATCCCATCGCGTCCATCTATCAGTATATTGACTCGGCCCTACCCTGAATACAGCTCGCATAATCACAATCTTCACTGGACCCCTGACCCCACGCCTCAATCCCGGAGAAACCCATGACTGCTTCCAGCCCCATCCGCCCGCTTGGCCTTGCCCTGCTCCTCCTGCTTCCGGCTTTGCCGCAGACGGCCCATGCCTTGTCCTATTTCGGCACCTACAGTTCAACCCTCTGGGACACGCCCTCACAGTATTTCACCGATGCCGACTGGAAACTGTTTGATGACACCCTCCAGAAAACACTCGACACAGCCCCAGATGGCGAGGCCAATGCCTGGTCCAATCCGGCCAGCAAGGCATCAGGTGATTTCACCGTTCTCAAATCAGTCAAGCGCAACGGACAGGACTGCCGTGAAGTGAAAATCGTGGCCACCGCCGGCGGCTACCGCCGCATCACCGGAATCGCCTTCTGCAAGGAAGATGACGGTAGCTGGAAGGCCGTGCCGGGTCGCAACCACAAGTAAGCCGAGCATGGTCTGAGCATGCCGCAGCGACAATCGCCTCGATACCTCGCCCATCTGGCGGACGACCTGCCCGCCGGTATGGTCGTGTTTCTGGTTGCCCTGCCGCTCTGCCTGGGGATCGCGCTGGCCTCCGGCGCGCCCATTAACGCGGGCATCATTACCGGGATTGTCGGCGGAATCATGGTCTCTTGGCTGAGCGGCTCCCATCTGAGCGTCAGTGGTCCGGCCGCCGGCCTGACCCTGATTGTCGCCTCCGGCATCGAACAGTTGGGCAGCTACACGGCTTTCTTGCCCGTCATCATTCTGGCCGGTGCGATTCAGTTGCTGCTGGGCTATCTGCGTGCCGGTGCCATTGGCGCATATTTTCCGGCCGCGGTCATCAAGGGCATGCTGGCGGCGATCGGACTGATCCTGATCCTCAAGCAGATACCCCATGCATTGGGTTATGACGCCGACTTTGAGGGTGATGAGTCCTTCCTGCAGAGCGATGATCACACCACCCTGACGGAGCTGGTGTATTCACTGCAGTCGTTTTCACCCGGCGCTGTTCTGGTCAGCGGCCTCTCGCTGTCCATCCTGCTGTTGTGGGAAACCCGCCTGTTGCGGCGCATACGCTGGCTGTCCGTCATTCCCGGCCCGCTTGTCGCGGTCGGCTGGGGAGTGGGCTGGCAATGGTTCAGCCAGATGCATCTGCCCGAACTGTCGATTGCCGATAGCCACATGGTCAATTTGCCAGCGCTGATCGGCTTCGATGAGTTTGCCGCCCAGTTGGCGCGCCCCGACTTCAGCCAGTGGAACAATCCGCTGACCTACAAACTGGCCCTGACGCTGGCGCTGATCGCCAGCCTTGAAAGTCTGCTCAGCCTTGAAGCCATCGACAAGCTGGATCCTTACAAACGGGTCGCACCGACCAATCTGGAACTCAAGGCGCAGGGACTGGGCAATATCGTCGCCGGTCTGTTGGGCGGCTTGCCGATGACGTCAGTCATCGTCCGCAGCTCGGCCAATGTTCAGGCCGGCGGCAAAACCCGCATCGCCTGCTTTGTGCACGGCGTGCTGCTGCTGGTCAGCGCGGTGTTTCTGAGTCATGCCCTGAACCAGATTCCGCTGGCCTCGCTGGCGGCCATCCTGCTGATGACCGGCTATCGGCTGTGCCGACCGCGCGTATTCCGCAGCATGTATGCCAAGGGGGCAAGCCAGTGGCTGCCCTTTGTCATTACCCTGACCGCCATCCTGCTGACGGACCTGCTCATCGGCATGGCCATCGGCATGGCCTTCGGGCTCTATTTCGTCATTCGCAGCAACTTCCATTCGGCTATTTCACTGACCCAGCACGGCCGGCACTATCTATTGCGTCTGCAGAAAGATGCCTCGTTCCTCAACAAGGCGCCGCTGCGGCAGGCGCTTGCCCAGATTGAGGAGGACAGCTATGTGATCATTGACGGCACCCGTGCACGCTTCATTGATCAGGACATCATCGAAACACTCGAAGACTTCGTGGCAGGCTGCTCACAAAACCGGATTCAGGTCGAATTGAAAAACATCGCCGGGCGAGTGCCGGACATTGACTAAATCCCCCCTTTCACCCGATAGCACCGTGAGGAGTTCCATGAAAAGATCGATAATCACCTTCCTTTGCGCCCTTGGTCTGGCAGCCTCCTGCCATGCTGCGGGTAAACCCAAGAAACCGGAGAAATCACCTGTGACCCAAACCACTTCCGCCCCACACGTCAAACTGCACACCTCGCTTGGCGACATTACCCTCAAGCTCGATGCCGCCAAGGCACCGGTCACCGTCGAAAACTTCCTGACCTATGTCAAGGCGGGGCAGTATGACGGCACCATTTTCCATCGGGTCATTCCGGGCTTCATGGCACAGGGCGGCGGCTTCACCGAAAAATGGGACCAGAAACCCACCCGTGCGCCGATCAAGAACGAGGCCGACAACGGGCTGGCAAACAAGCGCGGTACGATTGCCATGGCACGCACCTCCGATCCGCAATCGGCCACGGCCCAGTTCTTCATCAACTATGCCGACAACGCCTTCCTGGACTACAAGAGCCCTACCCCGCAAGGTTGGGGTTACGCCGTATTCGGTGAGGTCGTCGCCGGTATGGACGTCGTCGACAAGATGGCAGATATCCCGACCGGACGCGGTGGTCCCATGCCGTCCGATGTGCCAAAAACCACGATCGTGATCGAGCAAGCCAGCGTCGTAGACGCCCCTTGAGCGAGCGGTTGTGCATGCGCCCGGAAACGGTCTTCATGTCCGACCTGCATCTGACTGCAGAACGGCCGGAGATCGTCAGCCGTTTTCTGGCTGCCTGCGCCGGGCCGGTGTGCGGCGCCGAGCGGTTGTTCATTCTCGGCGATCTGTTTGACGCCTATATCGGCGACGATAACCAGGCCTGGCCGTTCAGCGCCGTCAAGGCGGCACTCCGCACGCTGAGCGATCAGGGCACCCGCGTCTATCTCCAGCCCGGCAATCGCGATTTTCTGCTCGGCAATCCGTTCGAGCAGCAGACCAGGGTGACGCTGCTGGACGATCATGCCGTGATCGACCTGCATGGCACGCCAACGCTGTTGATGCACGGAGACTTGCTGTGCACTGACGATCATCAGTACCAAGCAGCGCGGGTCCGGGTTCGCTCACCCGAATGGCGCGCCTATGCACTCGGCAAGCCCCTGTGGATGCGCAAGCTCTATGCACGCTGGTACCGGTTCAAAAGCGGTCTGGACAAGAGCGGCAAATCACTGGACATCATGGACATCAACCACGAAGCCGCTGTCGAGGCGGTTCGACAGCACGGCGTGCGGCGGCTGATTCACGGCCATACGCATCGTCCGGGACGCTTTGAACTGGCCGCCGCAGACTTGATCGCCGAACGCTTCGTGCTGCCGGAATGGAACGGCGGCGAATGGCTTCTGGTGTTCGATGCCGAGGGTTACCGAGAGGTGCCGATCGGCTGATCGGATGTCGGCGCAGCCTCGGGCCGCCGGCGATGGCCATCCATCTGCTCCAGTCGCCGCAATTCCGAGGCGGTGAATCCGGCACTCAACCGCGCGCCGCGATTGAACGGACCGCGCACCCCGCCCCGGATGTACTGTTCAACCAACGCAAAGTAGGCGGTTTCGGGCTCCAGCCCGCGTTCTTCGGCGACGCGCTGGAACCAATGGCTGCCCAGGGCGACATGCCCGATTTCTTCGCGCAGGATCAATTCGAGAATGGCCACGCTGTCGGTGTCGCCCACGGCGCTGAGGGTGTGGATCATGGCCGGCGTCACATCCAGCCCCCGCGCCTCCATATAGCGCGGAACCAGCGCAAGCCGGTGCAGGACATCGTCCGCTGTCTCTTCGGCCAGTTCCCATAAACCGCGATGCGCCGGCAGATCACCGTATTCGCACCCCAAGGTCCGAAGGCGTGCGCAGACTGCATCGAAGTGATGGGCCTCCTCAATCGCTACCCCCAGCCAGCTGCGCAGGAAATCCTCGGGCATCTCCCGGAATCGGTAGGCCATGTCCCAGGCCAGCACAATGGCAGTGAATTCGATATGCGCCACGGCGTGCAGGAAGGCCATCAATCCCTTGGGGGTGTGCAGGGAACGCCGGGGCAGCGAGCGCGGATCGACCAGCGTGGGGGTCTGAGGCAGGCAGACAGCGGTGGCGGGGAGCGGTGGCCGGGTGAAATCGAACGTCAGCCGTCCAGCGGAAAGCGCACGTTCGGCCGCACGTGTCGCCTCGAGCTTGGCGTCGACCTCAGGCTGGAACAGACAGGCACAGGCCAGGTCCTCGAAGGTGATGCATGTATTCATGGTCGCCACTCAAACCGAATGTCATCATTGTAACTGCGATGACTCCCCCACCGGCAGCTCATCGAATTCGTTATAAAATCGACCCATCCCGTTGCCTGTATCATCATCATGCCCCGATCCGTTTCACCCCAAAGCCGAGCGCGGGCACGCACCCGGCTGAGCCGGAATACCTACCGACGCCGTCTGGGCGGCGTGTGCGCCGGTCTGGCAGATTATCTGCAAGTCAACGTCAGTCTGATCCGCTTTCTGTTTGCCGCGTCGGTCCTGTTCGGCGGCCTGGGCATGGCGCTGTATCTGGCGTTGTGGGTCGCCTTGCCGGCCCATGAGCCGACAAACATCAGTGGGATTTCCTGGCGCTTGCGGGGCCGTCTGTGGACACTTCGGAGAAAGGTACGCCGGGTTTACCAGCGGCATGACAACGCCCTGGCCGACCGCGCACAGGAACTGCTGGACCTGGTGCTGCAACTGGCGCCGGACCTTGAAGCGGGTAGCCGGCACCCCTCGGCCAGCCTGCTCCGTGAGCAGGCCTTGCAGCGCTTCCCCGATTTGCTGGATCGCGTGATCACAGCCCCGCCCAATCATTTTGCCGAACCACGCTCGGCGTGGGCTGACGCGTGGCTCGCCCAGCTGGACTTGGTTCAGACGGCGCTGGTGCAAGGTGTACAGGAACAGGCCGAGCGGCTGTCCGAGGACCATCCCTCTGGCCGGAATGTCCCGCAGTCGGAGGTCGTGGCAGAATGGCGCCGGCGTTTGCGTCCTCTCCGGGCGCAATTGCCGGGGCGTGCCGGCCCCGAAGTGATTGACCGTTTCGACCGCATTGAGCAGCAACTGATGTTCTTGCTGGAGCGACTGCACCAGACACCACAGCCGCTGGATCTGCGCCCGTATGAGGTCAATAAGATCGCCTTCGAATACCTGCCAGATGCGCTGAACGAATATCTTCGTCTGCCAGCAGAACGTGCCCAGACTCAGCGCCTGAACCATGAAAAGACGGCCGATCAGGCTCTGGCCGAACAACTCGGCCTGCTGGACGACACCTTGCAACATTTTACCGAGAGCTTGTTCGCGCACGATGCGACGGGCCTGCTGGTGCACGGTCGCTTCCTGAAGGAAAAGTTTGCCGATCAGGCCGGTCGTTTCCACCCCGATACCGACACACTCCCACCCGTATGAGCACCATCAACATCCATCACGCCTCCGTGGTCGTTCGCGACCTGGCCGTTGCCGCCACATTCTATGAGGGCATCCTGGGATTGACCCGGTCGTCAGCGCGGCCGGACAAGCCGTTTCCGGGCGTGTGGTATGACGTGGGCGATCAGCAGATTCATCTACTGGTCTGCCCCGAAGCTCTGCAGCCCCCGGTGACGGCGGTCTATCCGGGCATGCAACGTCACATTGCCTTGCGGGTGCAGGACGTGGAGGTCATGAAGCAGCGGCTCGATAAAGCCGGTATCCCCTACGAAGCCAGCCGATCCGGCCGGCCCGTGGTGTTCTGCAAGGATCCCGACGGCAATGCTTTCGAGTTAATCGGGCAATAAGCCGGTCGGACCGAAATCCGCGAGATACCAGCCGGGATCGGCATCGATCAGGTATTTTTTGGCGCGAAACCGACTGAGGGTGTGTTCCGCCTGATCCAGATCGGCATGCGCACGCGCCACCCAATCCTCGCCCCAATAGAAGTTACAGCTGGTTTCCGCCCGCAGCAGACGCCAATGAGCCTCTTCCAGCACGGCCTGTTCCTGAGTACCCATTTCACGCTGCCCGGCAGCCTGCATGGCCTCATGGATTTCGGCGCTGACGCGACGTAACCGCTCAAGGGTATCGCGTTGTGTCGGGGTACCGGTCCACTGAGTGAAGTCCTTGCCGTCGTGCCATTCGGTATTCCAGGCGCCGGTATCGACCGTTACTTCACCAAACACCCCGTGACGATCAATGTAGTCGTGAATGAAGCTGGGCGCGATGATGCCCCGGGTACGGGTGTCCTGCAGCAATTCACGGTAAAAACCGCCCCAGAAGTTGGCTTCGTTCCGGGTGTTGCGGAACCAGCTGCCGTTCTCGCCGTTACAACCGGTCGTGACCAGGGGTTCGAAGGTGCACTCACCGGTGCGACGGGCAATCTCATGCACGAACCACAGGTAATCCATGCCCGAAACCATGGCATCGGACAGCTCCCGATCGCGCACGACCACGACGATCTCGTCCTTCCCAAAGCGGGCGATGTGCGGGCGATAGAGCAACTCGGCCTGGGTCATGGGGGTGACAGGTCGCACATGGGCGCTGTCAACCAGGACATAGCGATAGCCGTGCTGTTTGAGCAGCGGTATCAGTGCCATGGAAAAGCCCAGTTCAGGCGGCCAAAAACCCGCAAAATCCTGACGCCAGAACAGGTGACTGGCGATGCCTTTCCAGCGGGTCAGATGCTCGGTCCGATCGGCTTCGGGGATCAGCGGCAATACCGGGTGGTAGTAGGCACTGCCCAGGATGTCGAGAATCGCACGATTCTGCAGATGCCACAGCAGTGCGCCGCAATCGACGATGCCATAGACATTTTTCTGGAAATCGGGACTGGACAAGGTCTCCAGCAAACTGCCCGACAGCGATACATGCACCCGGGCCACGTCCTCGTAATCCCAGAGAAACCGGGCCGTACGATCATACGCGTACAGTATCTCCCGGGCTTCCCAGGGCTTGTCAGCCAGCAGGTGTTCAAGATTGCCGGGCGGCTGATGGAAGCTGAGAAATAAGGCGTGATGAATCAATGGCATGGTCTGAAGCAATACGATCGTCGCAGGAACTGAAACCGCTGCCTCAACCTGAGTGGCGGCCGTTTCGAGGGCGCGGGTGTAAACGCCCTATTATGGCCGCCACCGCCCCAAAAGGGGACACGCAACGCAGGGTTTTTGGCGACTGAAGCAGGAATACAGTTTTTCCTGATCAGTGCCCTCCCCGGTCCGTCATCCCGCCGCTGGCCGATGCCAATAGTGGGGTACGACCGGCGGCTCAGGCCTCGCTGCCGGCGGCCGAGCGACTGGCCTTCTTGCGCTCGTGTTCCAGCAACAGTTTCTTGCGAATGCGAATGGTCTTGGGCGTGACTTCGACCAGTTCATCATCGTCGATGAATTCGAGTGCCTGCTCCAGACTGAAGCGGATCGGCGGCGTCAGCAGAATGTTCTCATCACTGCCGGCGGCGCGAATGTTGGTGAGCTGCTTGGCCTTGGTCGGGTTGACGACCAGATCGTTGTCGCGCGAGTGAATCCCCAGCACCATGCCTTCGTAGACTTCCGTGCCATGCTCAATGAACATGCGGCCCCGGTCTTGCAGATTGAACAGGGCGTAGCCCAGCGCCTTGCCGGCCACCATCGAAATCATCACGCCGTTGACGCGCTGACCAATGTCGCCCTTCTTGACCGGACCGTAATGATCGAACACATGGTACAAGAGGCCGGTGCCTGAGGTCGCTGTCATGAATTCGGTCTGGAAACCGATCAGCCCGCGCGAGGGAATCATGTACTCCAAGCGCACACGGCCCTGACCGTCCGGCACCATGTTGAGCAGATCCCCCTTGCGCTCGCCGAGTTTCTCCATGACGGCGCCCTGATTGACCTCTTCGACCTCGATCGTGACAAATTCGTAGGGCTCGCACGGCTCGCCGTCAATCTCCTTGAGAATGACCTCTGGCCGCGAGACGCCCAGTTCGTAGCCTTCGCGACGCATGTTCTCGATCAGGATCGACAGGTGCAGTTCGCCACGACCGGATACCTTGAACTTGTCCGGATCGACCGTATCCTCGACGCGCAGGGCCACGTTGTGGAGCAATTCGCGTTGCAGGCGTTCGCGGATCTGGCGCGACGTCACGAACTTGCCTTCCTTGCCCGCGAAGGGCGAGCTATTGACCTGGAAAGTCATGCTGACCGTGGGCTCGTCAACCGTCAGCGGCGGCAACGCCTCGACGGCATCAAGCGCACACAGGGTATCGGAGATTTCCAGAGCGTCGATGCCGGTGAAGGCGATGATGTCGCCGGCATTGGCCTGCGGAACTTCGACCCGCTCCAGCCCCTTGAAGCCGAACACCTGCAGCACGCGGGCATTGCGCTGGCTGCCGTCACGGTTGACGACCACCACCGGCGTATTGGTTTTGACGCTACCGCGCTGGATACGTCCGATGCCGATCACTCCGACATAGGAGTTGTAGTCCAGCTGGCTGATCTGCATCTGGAAGCCGCCATCCTGATTGACCACCGGCGGATGGACCTTGTCGACGATGGTCTGGAACAGGTAGTCCATGTTGCCTTCCCGTACATCGGGATTGTCGCCGGCATAGCCGTTCAGCGCCGAGGCATAGACCACGGGGAAATCCAGCTGCTCCTCGGTTGCACCCAAGCGGTCAAACAAGTCGAAGGTCTGATCCAGCACCCAATGGGCCCGGGCGCCGGGCCGGTCGATCTTGTTGATGACCACAATCGGTTTCAAGCCCAGCGCAAACGCCTTCTGGGTCACGAATCGGGTCTGCGGCATCGGGCCGTCGACAGCATCGACCAGCAGCAGCACCGAATCGACCATGGACAGGACACGCTCGACTTCGCCACCAAAGTCGGCGTGACCGGGTGTATCGACGATGTTGATGTGGTAGTCGTTCCAGTCAATCGCCGTATTCTTGGCCAGAATCGTGATGCCCCGCTCCTTCTCCAGGGCGTTGGAATCCATGACGCGCTCTTCTACTTTCTCATGCGCGGCAAACGTTCCGGATTGCTGAAGCAGTTTGTCAACCAGTGTGGTTTTACCGTGGTCGACGTGGGCGATGATGGCGATGTTGCGTAACTTTTCGATCATGAGAGAGGTAGAGGATTCGTGTGAGGGAGCCAAATTAGCCGGCCATTATAGCGGTCAGCCGGATTAAGTCATACTCGCCCCCCGGGCAGGCTAGGCGGAGGATCCAGGAATACAGCCGTGCAGGAACAATTTGACGACCGCCCGCGCCCATTCGCCTATCGCCCGCCCGGACGGAGTCGGTTCCAGCCCCAACTGCAACCTCTGGAAACGCTCACCCCGCAGCGCATTCAGGAACTGTCCAGCCAGAAATTCCGAATCCCCGGGTGCCAACAGATTCATCCGCTGACATTGGCGAAAATACTGCGCCAGCCCTTCGAGCGTTCGCTGTGGGCCCTGTGTGTAGAACTCCTCGGCCAGTTCAGGGAAGCGGCCGGCTTCAGCAAAGATCTGCGCGCGTAATTGAACCAGCTCAGGACGCGTCAAGCTGAACAAAAAGGCCTCGGCGAATTCCACCAGCACTGCCTCGACCGGCCGTTGGCCCGAGGGCTCCAGCGGCAAGGTGGCGACAAATTCATCGCTGTAGCGCCGCACGGCCGCGCTGAACAAGCCCGCCTTCCCCCCGTACTGTGCATAAATGGTACTCAACGAAACCCGTGCTTCGCGGGCGATGGTTTCCAGCCGCAGGCCTCCGAAGCCATGCTGACCAAACAGGCGCACCGCGTGGTCAAGCAGCTGCTCGCGGCGCTGGGCACCCTCGTGCTTGCGCGGACGACCGGGACGGACATTTGTCTCATGATCGGGGTGGAACACTGTGGCACCGTGCATGTCTGTCACCCTTATAATGATAATCATAATTACCATTTCCAGCGTCGAACTCCGCACCACGTCTTCCATGCACGCACGTCCAACGGTCGTCCCCCTGTTTGCTCAGCGAATCAGCGTGTCCGCCGCTCGCATCGCCCGATTCAGCCTGCTGGTCCTGTTCGGCCTGACCGGTTGCGGGCGATCCGAAACTGCCGGTCAGGCCGACACGGCGATGCCGCCGTTGCCCGTCACGGTGGTGCACCCGACCCTCCAGGAGGTCACCGACTGGGACGCATACACCGGGCGGGTCGAGGCCTCCCAGACCGTCGAGATTCGTTCCCGGGTCAGCGGTTATCTTGATCAGATCCGCTTCAAGGATGGGGAGCGCGTGCGCAAGGGAGACTTGTTGTTTGTGATCGATCAGCGGAGCTATCTGACGGATCTCAAGCGTGCTCAGGCAGAACTGGATAAAACCCGGACCAAGCTGGAATTGGCCCAGAACGACCTCAAGCGGGCCGAGCGGCTTCGGCAGTCGAAGGCCATTTCGGACGAGGAATACGACTCGCGCAGCAAGGGGCTCGCCGAGTCGACCGCCACCTTGCACGCCGCCGAGGCCGCCGTGGACATGGCGCGCCTCAACCTCGACTTCACCCAGATTCGCTCCCCGATCGACGGGCGTATTGGACGGGAGCTCATCACCGTCGGCAATCTGGTCAACAGCGATCAGACCCTGCTGACTACCATCGTCTCGACCGATCCCATGTATGTCTATCTGGACGCGGACGAGCGCTCGGTCCTCAAATACCGGCGATTGGCGGCCGAGGGCCGACGCGCCAATGACCAGACCCGCATCGTCGCGGAACTCGGTCTGATGGACGAGGCCGGTTATCCGCATGTCGGCTACATCGACTATGTCGACCCACGGCTGGATCCGTCCACCGGCACGCTGCGGGTGCGGGGGATTTTTTCGAATCCGGATGAGTTGCTCAGCTCCGGCCTGTTTGCCCGGGTCCGGATCACCGGGGAGCCGGCTCAGCCGGCCCTGACCGTTCCCGACCGTGCCATCGCCACCGATCAGAATCTCAAATATGTCTGGGTTGCCCTGGCCGACGGTCGCATCGAACACCGCACCATCACGCCCGGCGCCTTGCAGGGCCGCGACCGGATCATCCTTCAGGGGTTGACGGTCGATGACAACGTGATTGTCGGTGGCATCGCCAAGCTGCGTCCCGGCATGAAGGTCAGGGCCGAACCGCTGACGCCGGCTGCCAGCCCGTGAGTTGGTTCTGCATTCCGAACGCCGCATGAATCACTTTACGCACTTTTTCATCGATCGGCCGATCTTCGCCTCGGTCCTGTCGATCCTGATCGTACTGATCGGAACGCTGTCGGTGATCGGCCTGCCGATCAGCCAGTATCCCGAAATTGCCCCGCCCAGCGTTCAGGTCCGCACCACCTACCCCGGCGCCAGTGCCAAGGTGCTCTCGGAAACCGTGGCGACGCCGCTGGAGCAGGAGATCAATGGCGTCGAGGACATGCTCTACATGAGCAGCCAGTCCTCCAATGATGGTGTCATGCAGTTGACCATCACCTTCAAGCAGGGCACTGATCTGGACAAGTCGCAGGTGCTGGTGCAAAACCGCGTGGCGCTGGCCGAACCACGGCTGCCGGAAGAAGTCCGGCGACAGGGCATCATCGTGCGCAAGCGTAGCCCCGACCTCAGCATGGTCATCAATCTGACCTCGCCCAACCGGCGTTTCGATAATGTCTACATGACGAACTATGCCCTGCTGCATATCAAGGATGCGTTGGCGCGGGTGCCGGGGGTGGGTGACATCACGCTGTTTGGCGGTCGCGAATACAGCATGCGCATCTGGCTGGATCCGGCCAAGGTCGCCGCGCGCCGGCTGACTGCAGGCGATATCGTACAGGCGATCCGGGAGCAGAACGTCCAGGTGGCGGCCGGCGTGGTTGGCTCCCCCCCGACCGCAGGCCAGAGTGACTTTCAGTACACGGTGATGACGCAGGGCCGGCTGAGCGATCCCGAGGCGTTCGCCAACATTATCGTCCGCACCGGCAAGGACGGTCAGGTGACGCACCTGCGCGATGTCGCCCGCATCGAACTGGGCGCCAAGGACTACAACGCCCAACTATGGCTCGACGGCGAGCACAGTGTCGGTCTGGCCATCTTTCAGATGCCCGGCTCCAATGCCATCGACACCAAAAAGGCCGTGGTTGCCGAGATGGAGCGACTCAAACAGCACTTTCCGGATGGTCTGGATTACCTGCTGTCCTACGACACGGTCGTGTTTGTACAGCAGTCCATCGACAAGGTGCTCACCACACTGGCCGAAGCCATCCTGCTGGTGGTGATCGTGGTGTTGCTGTTCCTGCAGACCTGGCGTGCGACGCTGATTCCACTGCTGGCGGTGCCGGTATCTCTGATTGGAACCTTCGCTGCCATGGCCGCCCTCGGGTTGTCCCTGAATACGCTGTCGCTGTTCGGGCTGGTGCTGGCGATCGGCATCGTCGTTGATGACGCCATCGTGGTGGTCGAGAACGTGGAACGCAACATGGCGCTTGGGATGACCGCCCGGAAGGCGACGCAGCGGGCGATGGCCGAAGTTGCCAGCCCGATCATCGCTACGTCCCTGGTGCTGGTGGCGGTATTCATCCCCACCGCCTTCATTACCGGGGTATCCGGGGCCTTCTACAAGCAGTTTGCCTTGACCATTTCAGTCTCGACCCTGATTTCCACCTTCAACTCGCTGACACTCAGTCCAGCCCTGTGCGCCCTGCTACTGGATCGTGAGCACCACAATCCGGACTGGCCTACGCGCATGGTCGATCGGCTGCTCGGCGGTTTTTTCGGGGTATTCAACCGGGGCTTCGGCTGGCTGAGTGATCGTTATGTGCGGCTGACCCGGCAATTGATTCGCCGAGGGGGGATGGTCATGGTGCTCTATGCCGGCCTGTGCGCTCTCAACTGGCTGGCGTTTTCGGCCGTACCGACCGGGTTCATTCCGGCTCAGGACATGGGTTATCTCATTGTCTATGCGCAACTGCCGGATGCGGCCTCGCTGGATCGAACGGAAGCGGTGATCGAGGAAGCCAGCTCGATCATTCTCGGGACCCCAGGGGTCGCTCATGTCAATGCCTACGCCGGATTCTCGGTGCTGGGCGGGGGAAACCAGTCGAATGCCGGCACCTTGTTCACCCGCCTCAAGCCGCACGATGAGCGTGCCGGGGCCCCTGAGCAGCAATCGGAGGCTTTGGTGGGGCTGCTGCAGAAACGGCTGGCCGTCATCGACGATGCCTTCATTGCCGTATTCGCCCCGCCGCCGGTGCGGGGTCTGAGTACCGTCGGCGGCTTCAAGCTGCAAGTCCAAGACCGTACCCATCAGGGCCCGGAGATGTTGGCCGCTGTGACCAACGACCTGATCGCCAAAGCCAGCGCTCTGCCCGGCATGGCGCGGGTGTTCACGACCTTCCGCGGCAGTGTGCCGCAGGTGTTTGTCGACGTAGACCGTGACAAGGCCAAGTCCATGGGCGTCCGGCTGTCTGAGCTGTTCCAGACGCTACAGATTTATCTGGGATCCTTGTACGTGAACGACCTCAATCTGTTTGGACGCACCTATCAGGTCTCAGCCCAGGCAGAGTCGGCCTACCGCGCCACACCAGAGGCCATCGGCGCCCTGAAGACGCGGAACGAGGACGGCGAGATGGTGCCGATCGCCACCTTGGCCGACATTGCCGCCATAGCGGGTCCGGACAAGATTCCGCATTACAACCTCTACCCCTCGGCGGAGATCAATGGCATCACCCGCCCCGACGTCAGCACCGGCGATGCGATCACGCGCATGGAGCGATTACTTAAGAGCGAATTGCCGCCAACGATGGGATTCGAGTGGACTGAATTGAGCCTGCAGCAGATCCTGGCCGGCAATACGGCCGCCTTTGTGTTTCCACTCAGTGTCGTGTTCGTGTTTCTGGCGCTGGCGGCGCAGTATGAAAGTTGGTCCCTGCCGCTGGCCGTCATCCTGATCGTGCCGATGTGCCTGCTGAGCTCAATGGCCGGTGTGTGGTTAAGCAACATGGACAACAACATCTTCACGCAGGTCGGCTTCATCGTACTGGTGGGGCTGGCGAGCAAGAACGCCATCCTGATCGTCGAATTTGCCAAACGCCGTCAGGAGGAAGGGCTCGGACGCCGCGAGGCGGCCATTGAGGCGGCACGGCTGCGTCTGCGGCCGATTGTGATGACCTCGCTGGCCTTCATACTGGGGGTTTTTCCGCTCGCCGTTTCGACCGGTGCCGGCGCCGAAGTGCGTCGTATTCTGGGAACGGCGGTATTCAGCGGTATGCTGGGCGTCACGGTCTTCGGGCTGCTACTGACGCCGGTATTCTTCGTACTGATCCGTGCCGTGGTCGAACGGCGCCGCGCCACAATGCAGGTTGGCAGGCCATGACCCGCGTTTGGCAATCGCTCGCTATCAGTCTGCTGGCCTTGCTGTTGTCGGGCTGTCCGGTAGGACCGAGTTACGAATTGCCCAACGTCGACCCCGGTAAAGTCTACGGTAACCAGAACGAACCGGAATATGACGAGCGACCAGTGGAACTGAACTGGTGGCGTCAATTTCATGATCCGACGCTCACGCGCCTGATCAATCAGGCCGTCCGTAACAATTATGACCTGCAGGCGGCCGAGGCCAATCTGCGCCAGGCGCGGGCAATGTTTCTCGATGCCGGGCTGAATCTGCTGCCTCACGTCAATTCGCACGCCAATTACACCCAGTTGCAACGCAGTCTGGATGCCCTCAACCGGCGAAATTTCGTACCGCGTGATTTGAATTTGTACAGCGTGGGTTTTGATGCGTGGTGGGAAGTTGACGTCTGGGGTCGAATCCGGCGCGACATTCAGGCTCGCGAGGCCGAGGTTGAAGTGGCCGAGGCCGACCGCCGATTTCTGACCTTGAGCGTCATGTGCGAGGTGGCACGCAATTATTTCGAGTTGCGCGGACACCAGAATCAGCTGGCGGTTGACCGGCGCAATGCCAAAAATCAGAAAGCCACCTGGGATCTGACCATCGCCCGACAGGAGGCCGGTATCGGCACCGAGTTCGATACACAGCGCGCCAAGGCACAGTACGACACGACACTCGCCCTGATTCCGCCCCTGGACAGCCTGGTGCACGAAGACATCCATCGAATTTCAGTACTGACCGGACAGATTCCGTCCGCCTTGCTGGCCGAGTTGAGCCAGCCCGGCCCGATCCCGCCCGCACCGCCCGTCATCCACCTGAGCAAGCCGGCGGATCTGCTGCGGCGTCGACCCGACATCCGGATGGCCGAACGCACGCTCGCCGGAGCGACCGCCCGGGTGGGCGTTGCAATTGCTGATCTGTTCCCACGGGTCAGTTTTGTCGGCACCTTCAATCTGGAATCAAACTCGCTGACCGGACTGGGCGCACCGGGATCGGGCGCCTATAACTTTGGCCCCCGAATTACCTGGCCGGCTTTCGAATTGGGGCAGGTCTACGCACGGATCAAAGCCTCGGAAGCGCGGGCCGATTACGACTTGGCCCAATACAAGCAGGTGGTCTTGAATGCGCTGGAAGAAACCGAGAATGCACTGGTCATGTATGACCGACTGCGGGACCGTCAGGCGTTGTTGAAAACGGCGTCGACAGCCAGCACCAAGGCCTATGAAATTGCCAACGTGCGCTTTGAAGAAGGGGTCGAGGATTTCCTTAATCTGCTGGATACTGAGCGCCGTCTGCTGCTGGATCAGCGCGAATATGCGCAGAGCGAAACGGCGACAGCCGCCGCGCTGATCGGGGTCTACAAAGCGCTGGGCGGTGGCTGGGAGATCTATCAGACGCCCGAAGACGCACCCAACGGAATGGAACCGGTGTTCACGCCCTAACCCGATCGGACAGACGATGAATGATGAGTGGTTGAGTGAAGTCGATGAAAATGACACCGTCATCGGTCGCCGTGGCCGGGCCGAGATGCATCGTTTGCAACTCAGACATCGGGCGGTCCACATGCTGCTGTTCAACAGTCAGGGGGATGTGTTCCTGCAGCGGCGGGCGCTGAGCAAGGATATTCATCCGGGACTGTGGGATAGCTCTGCCGCCGGGCATGTGGACCACGGCGAATCGTATGAGGCTGCTGCCTGCCGCGAATTAGCGGAAGAATTGGGCATCACGGCATGCGCGTCGTTGAGACCCCGGTTCAAACTGACGGCGAGCGCCGAAACCGGGTGGGAGTTCATCCAGGTGTATGAACTGGTCCATGATCAGGCCTTGCTGTTGTGTGCGAACGAAATCATGGATGGACAGTGGTACCACCCCAGCGAACTGGATCAACTCCTCCGCGCAGCATGCCCCGTCTTCACGCCAACGTTCAGACGCATCTGGCAACTCTGGCGTATCGGAACAGACACGCCAGACTTCATGCCGCACGCTGTTCCATGAAGACTGCAAACGCCCGCCTCACGGATTCGAAGGCAAATTGCGCGGGGTCAATGGAGTCGGGCTGGATCAGAATGAAATCGGCCACATCATCCTGCGCCCGAAGGGCTGATGCATCCG
>CAYFNI010000033.1:0-23476 GCA_964344495.1 uncultured Methylococcus sp. | reverse complement strand
CGTAGTGCAGCGGCGCTACGAACAGCTCTTCCATGAACCAGAAGGTGTGACCCCATTCGTTCAGACCTACGTTAGGAAGGATCATGAACGGACCAACAACGGTCACGAGGTAAGGCAGTGAAAGACCTTCTGAGAAGAAAGGCAGACGGGTCTTTGCATAAAGGAATGCGCCGAAACCCGTGATGATGTAGATCGGGTAGCTCAGGTAGAACTCGATGATGTGAGACGGGGTGAAGTCCGTGTCACGAACGATCGTCTGGTGCCAGGTACCGTCCTGTTCGGTGAAGTATGAAGCACCCCAGTAGATAGCGTTTGCATAAGCAAACAGCCATACAACGTGGGTCATGTTGCGACGCAGTTCTTCGCGCGGCTCAATCGCAGCCAGGTTGCGATCGCGGGTCTTCCAGATGTAGCCCCACAGGATAGACGCGGTGACTACTTCCAGTACGATTTCGGTGTACAGGAAGTTCATCCAGTAGGTTTCGAACTCCGGTGCAAAAGAGTCAAGGCCAGCAGACCAGCCGTAAACGCCTTCGTACCAGCGAACCCACATGTAGAAGACGGCATAAATGCCGAACGCAAAGGTCAGCCAAGTTTTATCAAGCAGCGGTTTGTCCGCTACTGCAATATTGCCTGCATTGATAGCAGCCATGTTTACCTCCAAAACGCTTAGTGTGTTACTTAGTTGTGTCGATGGAACGTGAGTCCGCCGACGGTGCTAGGACAGGGGGTGGTGGGAAAAATTCCTCTCCGAGGCAAAATTTTATCAGTCGCTACGGACGATCAGGAAGGATGTGGGCTTTACAGGAGCCCTTAGTCGAGGTTTTCTCGGTACCAGTAGGCCAGCTGGCGCTGGCTGCTCGACGGGCGTCCGCCAATCACATGGGGGCCGGAAACGAGGGCCTCGACGGTTTGCGGAGTCTGGCTGGACGGATCCACGACATTGACTCGAACCGCCGCCGGACTGGCTGGAAATCCGCCGCCTTGCAAAACCTCAAACCGATTGGAGGAAGAATTCCCGCCCACCACAACGGCCGGTCCGCCGGTTCCGCAGCGGACATGGTACAGCCGGGCGGTGCCGAGGGCTGAGCCACAGCCGTTGGCCATTTCGCTGGGCTGGTGGGTGGGGAAATGCACCGTGCCCGACCGGGTGAGCGCCGCGCCGACGGTTTTCTCGCCGGTGGCCAGATTGAAGAACCAGCCCTTCTTGAGCGGATCGGGCAGAGCCCCCGGCGCCGATAGCGCACTAAGATCGCTGGGCGTGATGACCTGCGCTTCACCGTCACGGATCTGGAAGAAGCGATTCTGAACCCGCTGGTCGAACGGCTTTTCGCGATCGCCCGAACCGATCAGCAGCACGATGGCGCCGTCGCACAGGGCGACATCCGGCGGGTAGAGGAAACGGCGGGCGTTTTCGCCGGTCCGCTGGAGATCGGTGGGATCACCCAGCGCGGCGATCCGGGTGATGGTCCAGTTGGCGGGCACGGCATCGGGGAAGCCGAGTTTCCAGACATCCCCGCCGGTATCGCCAACGTAGGCGCGATCGACCCAACCGGTGGACGGGTTCGGCACCACCGCTACCTCCGACGGAACGCTGAACCGACCGGCCTGAAAAAACCGCTTCACCCGGCCGGATTCCGCTTCGACGACAAAGATGCCGCGTCCCATCGTGTGCTGATCCGTGACGGCAGGGGCATAGAGGCCTGTGGCCAGATGAACGGGCTGGTCGTCCGCATCCGGATCGTAGCCGGCTCCGAAGATCAGGTAGGTCTGGCCGTCGGCGAGGCGGATGGGCTTGGGTCTGGACCATGTCTGACCAAGTTCGGCATAGCCGCTGTCAGTGGGGTTCTTCTTCCACAGCAGGCGGGGCGTGGTCGGCTGGGTAATGTCCAGCGCATACAGCCAGCGTCCGCCACGGCGCATCGAGACAAACAGCCAGACCTTGTCCGGATGGCAGTCGCCGTCAAGATCAGGCGCATGGACGCTCAGGCCGCCATCGACCAGGTAGGGCTTATTGGTGTCACCGGCCGGTACGGGCGCGGGAAAAACGATCGGGGGCGCGTTGGCCCGCAAACGTTGCAGATGCCGCAGCGCGAATGACGGAATCAAGCTCCAGAGTTCCTTGCCGCCCGACTCTCCGCCGGTCACGGCCTGCAACAGGCCATCATTGCCGGCGCGAAAGGTCACGATGCGGTATGCGTCGTCCGCTCCGCAACCGGCAGAGGCCGGTCCGTAATTCACGCTGACCGGCTCGCTATGCACTATGTCGCCGAGCAGGGACGGTCGCGGACCCGGTTCGCGGGTCGGGTTTTCGCTCAGCGTGTCGAGACCGCTCACCCAGTCGACCAATCGGTTGCGCTCATCTTCGGAGGCGACGCCCAGTTGGGCCGGCGTCACGGTCGCAGAGCTGAAAGCCACCAACTCCGTGGGGGTGTCGGTGAAGAGGTTCCGAACCGGGTGGGGCAGCGTGGCTGCCACCTGTTCCCGCAGGCCCTGGGCGAGCCCGCCTTTTTCGACCACGGCACCATCCGGGCTATCCGAGGACGAAGGCGGCTGTCCGCATTGGTTCGGATCGCCGCTGGCATGACCGTCTCCGCAGCGGTAATCCCAAAAGGTGGAGGCGTGGGTCCAGAAGCTGAGACTATCGGGCGCAAGTCGGCCGTCATCAAGCACCACCGGTCGGGAGGGGGACTGGCTATCACCCAGAAACAGATTCGGGCTTCCATCCGCCCGAACGCCGTCAAGCACGAATCGATACAGTTTCAGATTGCCGAACCAGCGGGGATGCGTGTCCGGTCGAAACAGGCCCAGCGTGACCTGATTCAGACTGGGCGCACCGGACTGGGTGGCGGGCGGCAGGCTCAGCGAGGTGAACTGCTGGGCCGATGTGTCAATGCGGGTAAGGACGTGTCGCATTGCCGCCATGAGGGCTTGCAGATCATGGCTGGCTTCAAAATAGTCTCCCCGGCCGTGATAGGCCATCGATTGCAGAAGTCGAGTCTGATCCGCGTCGGCTGCGGCGGGGGACACATTCAGCACGGAAGTTCTCAGCGTCTGCTGACCGCCCATCGGGCTGACATCGGCCGTGGCGAGAAAGGCGCTCCAGACATCGGCCAGGCGTCCCTGTTCGACGAACGCAAATGGATCGGGCGTGTAACGGTATCCCAGTTGATCAAGCCGTGTGGCGTCATCCGGCCCGGGAAAGGCGTGGGCAATGATCAGCAACTGTGAGGGCGCCGGGCAGCCAGCGCCGCTGCCGGCTGTGATGGGGCTTTGATACTGGTCGTGCGCTGCCGTGCTGAAGGCGAGGGGGTCTTCAGGTGCGACAGGCGTGCCATAGCGCAGCGGGCCAAAGCCGAGCCGGCCGGTTGGCTGACCCGCGGCACCGGTGGCGACTTCAGCCGGACCGGCGTGGCCACCGAAGTATTTGAAGGCCTCGAACAGTGCATCGCCGTAACGGACCTCACCCGGTGGGCTTGTCTGGGTGGCGGCAAACGTGTCGAAGAGGTTGTCCAGTGTATTTAGCAACGTCCCGCAGTGGGTCCGGTCCAGCGGCAGGACGGCCTGACGTAGCTGGCTGCCGACGCCGGCCCCGGATTGTGCGCGCATCAGCATCAGGCCGACCCGGAT
This sequence comes from uncultured Methylococcus sp., assembly GCA_964344495.1. Classification (GTDB taxonomy): domain Bacteria; phylum Pseudomonadota; class Gammaproteobacteria; order Methylococcales; family Methylococcaceae; genus UBA6136. The sequence continues at coordinate 19,846 of CAYFNI010000033.1, read as the reverse complement.
GTCCGCTGGCCATGCGGCACTGCAGGCCCGTTCATCCAGTACCCGCCGAAGGGCCCGGACTTCCAGCTGGCCCTGGGTCAGTTGAGGTTCGGCACCGAAGATCTGAGTGACATTCTGCAGGCAAGCCGTATCGCCTTGACACTGGTTCAAACTGTCTGCCTTTTTCCAGGCATGTTGGCTGGACGAGGCGGGCGCGGCGTTATCCAGCACGATCAGCAGATTCGGTGCCGTTGCGGTGTGACTGACGGGCAGAAAGAGGTCGATGTCTTCGGCCCGGCTGTTGGCGAGCGCGAACAGGGACAGCGCTGCCAGCAGGCAGCGTCTGCCCGGCATCAGTCGCACCCGCCGTCGCTGGCGGGTTCGCAGACTGCTAACGCCGCGCTGGCCTGCGGGCACTCGCCGCCCTGCAGGACCAGCACGCCCGCATGGTAGGTCTGGCGTGTCTGACCGGTGGTCAGGACGGTGGCGGCGATATCCCATTGTGTATCGAGCATCCCCGCGACCAGCGACTCGCCCGCTGCACTGGCGGGCCGGCTGCCGGTGCAGCGGGTTTCGATCCTGACGTCGATGCGTCGGCCATTGATGCAGGTCGGAAGGATCTGACAGCGCGCCATCAAAGGCGGGCAGCCGATCTTGCCAGGGTCGCACAGCCACTGGCCGATCACGCGTCTGGCCGCCAGTTCCGCCTCGTAGGCAGCTTGCAGGTTGCCGACCAAACGCAGGTGGGCGGTGGTAATCGCTACCGCCGAGGCACCCAGCAAACTGAGCAGTCCAAGCATGATCAGAGCCATCAGCAAGGCCAGTCCCGCTTGAGCAAGGGGTAGCGTCATCCCCGCCTGCCGCTGACATTGGTCAGGTGTACGACCCGGCTGAAGGCGCGCCGGTGAAAGTGATCGCCTGGGGTTAAACGCAGGGGGCCCAGCGCGTAGGATGCCGTTTCGGTGTGCTGAGGATCTTCGTTCAGGCTGCGGGCCAGCAGGCTCAGTTTGACCGTCACGATGTGCTGCCATTCCACGCCGACCGGCAGGCCGGGCGAGGTCTCATCGGGTTTATAGCGATCCGGCGAGCCGTTGCCGTCGCTGTCGACGCCATACTGGATGAGCAGGTATTCGATTCCTTCCACCAGTGCCTGGGCATTCGGATTGCTGTCCGAGGGGGCCTTGATCATCAGCGTGGGAATGCTATCGCCGCTGCTGATTGAATAGGAACGGATGAAATAGACATGCACGTGGTAGGCACGGATATCGGTGGCGTCATTGGCAACAAAGCTGAAACTGCCAGGGCGGGTGTAGAGGTACAGTCCGCCGCGAAGCGGCGTGGTTGTCACCGTGGTGTCGGCGCGTCGGATGACCAGTGCCGGCGTTTGTGGGCGGCGGCTGCTCAGGCTGCAGGTCTTGGTCGGCAGGCTGTCGTAATCCGTGACCGGTAGCAAAAATGCGGTTTCTTGACGGGTGGCGCAGGGATCGGTCAGGGTTTGGCCATTCAGGTCGGCCGGGGGCACATATTGACCAAAGAATCCGGCGTGCTCGAGGTCGTCGGTCAGGAGCATCAGCGCATGTCGACCGCTTTCGGCCAGTTCGCCGGCGCGGGTGGTGGCGCGGTAACTGCGGGCCGCGCTGAGCGACAGGCTGCCGATGGCGCCGATCAGAAGCAGACTCAGCAGCATGGCTACCATCAGTTCGACCAGGGAGAAACCGGTCTGGCTATGGCATGACGGGCACATCGGATTTTTCACCGGGGGTTACAGTGACGGCTTTGGCGTAAAAAACGCCACCGGCATACTGAGCGTGCGGCGCGTACGCTGGTCGGGGATGCGATCGGCCCCGCAGGCAAGGTCGCCAGGGCGTTCAAGTGCAAACAGTCCCTGCCAGACGAGGCTGACGATGAGGAGGCTGTCATCGCCCGCAATGCAGCCGCATCCCGCCGGCAGAGTGTCTGATATGCGCTGGCCCCAGTCGAAGAGGTCCTGTCCGGCCATGGACGTGGCCGCCCCATGGCCGGCACATGTCCCGCCGGGCGTGAGGTAACGCATCTTTTCGGCTGGATTGGCCCGCAGCCTTGAGGCCATGTCCTGAAGCAGGATCAAGGCCTCGGACCGTTGGGAGGACTCCATGTCGGCCTGCTGGGCTTTCACCTGCAAGGCGGCGAGTCCCAGTAAACCCATGCCGGTGATGAGCAAGGCAACCAGGACCTCCAGCAGGCTGATGCCCGTGACCGCTCCGAGGCGTTGCGGGGCCGAGTCTTTTGGCGGGTGAACCTTCATGGCCACAGGTCGGCCGGCACCCGGGTGCCGTCATGGGTATAGGCAAGTGTCGGATCCCCGGCCTGAGGGCCTTGAGGGTGAGGTGTCGCGGAGAGTGTATAGGCCGTCTCGGAGGCCTTGAGCAATGTGACCGTGTAGGCCGCCGCCAGGCGGGTCGGTAGCGTCAGTTGCAGCGCCTCAAGGGTGTCGGCATAGGCCCGATGTTCCAGCAGAAAGGTTTCCTCGCGGCTGGCGGCTTCGAGCATGAACGTCTGCATTTCGGTGCGGCGGGTCCGGATCAGGTGCTGCTGGTAGCTGGGATATGCGACCGTGCAGAGCAGGCCGACGAGGGCAAGGGTGACCAGAACTTCAATCAAGGAGAAACCGTGAGCAGACCGGTGGTCGAGGTCGGCAGGCGGGCCTAGCATGGGGTGTCCTCGGTACGGATCCGGCCGGTCGCGTTGATGACGACCCTGCGCCCGGTGCGAATCCCCTCGGATGCACCCGGACAGAGCCTGAAGGTATCGTTTCCGAGGCCCTTGCCGAGGCAGTCCGCTCCGCCCCCGATGGGATAGCCGTTGGCGCCAAATCCCATCCAGCAGGTGTAATTGCTGGCGGTTGAAATGGTCAGGCTGGGGCTGGCGGCGTAATGTCTAATCAGGGTGTCGTTACTCGGCGAAAAGTGCTTGTCGCCGTTGCGGTCGTGGAACAGTAACCATTCGTCCGACCAGCCGGCTCCGGGATTGCAGAGCGTGTTCCGGCCTTTGCAGAGAATGACTGGATCGCCCAGTTTGATGGCCTCGCTACGGGCCAGATGCAGGGCGCTCACCAGCAGGTTGGTCTGGCTGCTGAGCCGGTAGGCATCGCGAAGGTTGCGGAAATTCGGCAAGCCCACGCCCAGCAGCAGGGTGGCGACAGCCAGGGTGACCAGCAGTTCGATCAGCGTGAATCCTGCCGAATGTCGGCGGTCGCACCAAGGCTGGCGTGGGGTATCAGGAGGGACGTCGGCTTCAGAACAGGGTGAACAGTTCATGTATGCCCAACAGGATCAGGCTAGCCGGCATGGATGCCAGCAGCATGAACAAGGCAACCGCCAGGCCCGATTCGAGTCCGATCGGCTGGCCGCTCCGTTCATGGCGCAGGGCGAAGGCATACAGGGCGGCCAGCAACTGCGAACTGATAAACAGGGCAAACAGCAAGAACCAGCGGTGTTGGAATTCAAACGCATGATGAAGCACATCCTCCAGCAGGGTGAGCATCAGGGGGGCGTACAGGAAGGTTGCCGGTAGCGCCAACAGGTAGGCGCGTAGAGGCGAAATGGACAGGTGTTCGATCTTCCGCAGCAGCCAGGGCAGGCTCGCCGCCCACAGCAGGTTGGAGCCTGCAAGGACGGCCAGAAGGTAAATCACGCCATTCAGGCCCAGACTGCTGGGTGCGGTGATGAACTCGATCCATTTCGTCAACAGTGGGTGAGCTTTAAACATCAGTGGATTCATCGGGTAGACCTCAGTCATCGTTGGGTTTGGAGATTGATACCGAATGCCAGTCTAGCGCAGAGTCATTCGGTGACTACAAGCCTGCTGATGCTGTCCTACGCCAACACCAGCGTAGGAGTTCGGGCGGCCTTGATTCCGGCCGCCCGGGGGTGTGTCCGATGATTGCAATGGATGGGTTGTCCTCCGTCGCGAGCACATGCTAATACGTATTAATTCGTACAGTCAATCGCTGACGTTTGTTGGCTCACATCGCGGGCTCGCACGCGGGTGTCTGCGCGATATACTCGCCCCGGTGAGTGAGTGGGTCGGGCCCCGCGCTGTCGCCGGTAATGCCCATGCCCTTTTTTCTTCCAACATGGCCGAGGGTCCAGAATGAACCTGTTGAAACATGCTGTGGCCAGTGTGCTTGTCTTGGCTGTCGGCTCGGCGGCCGCGCTGGATGCGCCGGTCCGCGGACAGTTGCTGTACGTGCCGGTGTATTCGGAAGTGCCTTTCGGTAACAAGGGATTCACGCTCAAACTGACGGCCACCCTGAGCGTCCGCAATTTGGACCAGCGACAGTCCATCCGTTTGAATCGGGTGGATTATTACAGTGCGACGGGTGCCCGCATTCGGGCTTACCTCGAGCAGCCCCTGACACTCAAGCCCTTGTCCTCGGTCGAGTTCATCCTGCGTGAGTCGGATGTCAGCGGCGGCATCAGTGCCAGCTTTCTGGTCGATTGGAGCGCCGGTCAGCCGACCCGGCGGCCACTGCTGGAGACGGTCATGGTCAACACCACGGTGAACCAGGGCATCGCCTTCAGTACGGCGGCGCAGGTGTTGGAGGAAACTCCCTGACTCGGCGGGCCAGGGGCTATATCCACGAGACCCGGTTGCCCGTTGCCGGGCAACGGGTGTGGGGTCGCCGGGCTGCGTTACGGCAGCGGTGAAAGGGACGGGCCGCCGACCGGGGGCTGGCTGGCCGGCTTATATTTCGGCTCGATTCCGGGCGAGCTCTGGCGCATCCGCTTGAGGCGCTTTTCGAGTTCCACGATGCCGCTCTCCATGGAGTCATCCATGACCACCACATTGCCCATCGACAGGATGATCCGCTGGAGTTCCGGAATGCGGGTACCGCTGGTCGACACGATATAGACCGGCTGCACGTACAGCACCGAGCGACCCACCGGCAGGACGATGATGCGCCCCCTGAGAACCCGGGAGCCGCGTTGATCCCAGAGTGTGAGTTGGCGGGCGATTTCAGGATCCTGATCGATCAACGCGCTGACCTGAGCCGGTCCCTCGACCTGTGATTCGCGGCTGAAGCGGTAGATGATGATGTGCTTGCCATCGCCACCGGAGGGGGCTGGCACCGTGCCGGAATCGAACGTGCCGGCTACGGCCAGCGTGCTCAGGTTGCTGCGCCCAACCGGGGTCATCGGGTCGAGCAGCACGAAGTTGTGCGTATCGCTCTGGAACCCCTCCAGCGCCGTGGTCAGGTAGTAGGGCTTGACGATGGCATCGTTGACGCGAGCGAATTCCCACGTTTCGGCCTGCTCATAGAACAGTTCCGGCTCCTGCTGGTGGTAGCGCGCGTAGATTTTCATCTGATTCATGAACAGATCTTTCGGGTAGCGCAGGTGATCCTTCAGCAGTGGGCTCAGGGTGGACAGATCCTTGAACAGACCCGGGTAGGCATTGCGGTAACCCTGGATGATGGGATCGGTGGGGTCGCTGATGTAGTAATCAACATGACCGTCAAACGCATCGACGACGATCTTGACTGAATTGCGTATGTAGTTGAACTCACGCTCGTCCTGATCGCGGTTGAAGCGGTCGGTGGTGCGTTTGGATATCGGGTACCAATCCGACACCGTGTAGGCATCAATGATCCAGAAAATGCGGGTCGGGGTCACGACGATGTAGGGATCGTGGTCGAGATTCAGGAACGGTGTCAGCTGTTTGACGCGTTCGACGATGTTGCGATGGAACAGCGCCCGACTCTGACTGCTGATGCTGACGGAGAAAAACAGTTCCTCATCGCGGAAATACAGAGAGAAGAGGAGCTTTCGGAACAGGGATGAAATAGGCACTCCGCCGGTGCCGGTGTAGTTGAAACTGGAGAGCTCGTCTGCACTGGGGATATCGACCAGATTCAGCGTGTTTGGCACGATGGCATAGGACAGGTTCTCCTCGCCGAAATAAATGTCCGGGCGCTCGACGACATTGAAGTGGTTATCGGTCTGCATGGACAGATCCCGCAGATACCAGTGCATTGGCGTCTGACCGTCCTGGGAGGCGGGCGTGACCACGGCGCCGTAGCCATGGGTGAAGCGAAGGTGCGCATTTTCCCAGTTCTGGGCGATCGGTGGCAGCAGGCTGATATTGGTTTCGCGGGCGGCCAGATTTACCTGTTCGAGACGGCCGTTGACCATGTAGCGATCCACATCGACGTCAGCGAAGTGATAGTAGGGCCGGATGCCCTGCAGTTGCTGGTAGACATCGTCCAGATATTCCGGATCCCAGACCGGAATGTTGTAGAGGTGCGAGCGCAGTTCCGGATCCAGCACATCCTCGGCCGGCAGACCGGGTGTGATGTCGATGTTGGTAATGTCATCCAGCTCGTAGGCGGCCAGCGTCGCAAGGATGTTGTTGCGCATATGGTCGCGCTCACTCTTGACCGGATTTGGCGCGACCACGAACCGCTCCAGCGCCTCCGGAACCAACTCGAAGTGCCGCACGCCAAGGCTGGAGACGAAGATCAGCGCAGCGGTCAAGGCAGTCACCCAGCCCTTGCGTTCATGCACAAACCAGAGTCCGGCTAGCGTGGCGATCAGCAGGCTGATCACGGACAGCCAGATCAGCGGCAGGTCATAGCCGGTTTCCACCAGCCCCGGGCCGAAGAACTGGGGCTCATGTTTGTCGGTGTAGAGGAGCTGGTAACGTTCCAGGATGAATCCCCAGGCCACGATTGCAGCGGTGACCACCACCAGTCCGGACAGGTGAACCTTGGCCCCCTGAGCCCAGTGATGGGTGCGTCCGGACGCAATCCGGTGTTCGAACCAGTACAGCACGGCAATGGCGCCGGTCAGCACGGCAAAGGCCAGCAGCATTTCATGCTGGATCAGCAGGAAAACCGGGAATGCAAACAGGTAGAAGCTCACATCCTGGCCGAACAGTGCGTCATTGACCCCGGACTGCGGCCCGAAGACGAACAGCAGGGCCGAATGCCACTCGGTGTAGAACGGCACTGCAATCACGATTGCCAGCAGCAGCGACAGCGGCACATAGACCTTCATCGATCCGGTCTGAAACAGGTGCAGAAAGCGCTGGCGACGCGTGGACTCGGTACGGTCCATGGTTTTCGGCTGCTCGACATCGATGCCGAGATAGCGCGAGGCCGCCCAGAAGTTCAGGAAGAAAATCAGGAAGAAGAAGACCGTGACAGCGCCGGACAGAATGTAGCGGTAGAGCAACTTTAGCCAGAAGAACTCACCCATTCCGAGCTCGAGATGCCACCAGAAATCCACGATCAGGTCGGTGAAGACCACGCCAGCCCCCAGCGCCAGCAGCGCGAGGCCAATCAGGGTCAGACCAAGAAGGATGAGAAAGCGTTTCCAGTTTTCCATGGTGGACAGCCTCTGGGGTGGGTCCGTCTGGGACACCAATGCGGAGAGCAGGCCGGGCCTGATGACGGCGCCAGGCTTGCGTGAATGGGTTCATTGTAAGGGATAAGCCAGTCCCGGCGAACCGGAACCCTTCCGCGCCCGAACGCCAGAGGGGTCATGACCCCAATACGGACAGGTTTTTTTGTCGGCGGCTGCTATAGTGGAGGCTTGATCGTGTTGGAGTGCCTCTCATGTCCATGACGCCCGGTGAACTTGCCTCCGTAAGCGCCGCCATCGTGCGGCACCGTGCCGAACCGACCGAATTGCTGCAGGTTCTGCGGGATGTCCAAGCGGACTGTCGGCATATTTCCCGGGCAAGCATGCGGGCGGTAGCGGATGGTCTTGGGGTCCCCTTGACCCAGGTGCAGGCCGTGACCGAGTTTTACAGCTTTCTCAGTGCCGAGCCGCTGGGGCACTTCGATCTGCGGCTCAGCGATTCGATCACCGATCATCTGCTCGGTAGCCGCGTCCTGGCGGACCATATCGTTCGACGGTTGGGGGTCGAGGCCGGCGCCACCCGCGCCGACGGCGCCGTCAGTTTCGGGTTTACCTCCTGTACCGGCCTGTGCGATCAGGGCCCGGCGGCCCTCATCAACGGTCATGCCCTGGCCCGACTGGATGTGGCCCGGATCGACCAGATTGCGACCCTCATCGAGGCCGGAACGCCCCTGCATGCGTGGCCGAAAGACTGGTTCGATGTTGCCGACAACATTTATCGCCGCGACTTGCTGCTGGAGGGCAGTCTGCCACCCGGTGCAGCCGTGCGCCGGGTGTTCGAACGGGGTGCCGCGGCCGTGTTCGAGGAGCTGGAGCGCTCCGGTTTGCGCGGGCGTGGCGGTGCCGGCTTCAAGACCGCCTGGAAATGGCGCCTGTGTCATGAAGGACCGGATGCCAGCACCGTGTGTCCGACTGATCCGTCCATGCGTCGCCGTTACGTCGTCTGTAACGCTGATGAGGGTGAGCCCGGCACCTTCAAGGATCGCGTGCTGCTCAACCGGCAGGCCCACGAGGTGTTTGAGGGCATGACTGTCTGCGCCGCGCTGGTCGGGGCGCAGCAGGGCTTTCTCTACCTGCGTGGCGAATATCTTCATCTGTATCAACCCCTGCTGGCGGTGCTGGCCGAGCGGCGCCGGGACGGCTTGCTGGGTTGCAATGTGCTGGGGCAGGCCGGGTTTGATTTCGACATCCGCATCCATCTCGGGGCCGGAGCCTACATCTGCGGCGAGGAGTCGGCCCTGATCGAATCGCTGGAGGGCAAGCGCGGCCAGCCGCGTAACCGCCCGCCTTACCCCGTTACACAGGGGTATCTGGGGCAGCCGACTGTGGTCAACAATGTCGAGACCTTTGTCGCCGCGGCGCGCATTGCCCTGAACGGAGGTGACTGGTTTGCGGCCGTGGGCACCGAGGCATCGACCGGCACCAAGCTGCTGAGTATTTCGGGGGATTGCGCCCGGCCGGGCATTTACGAGTACCCGTTTGGTACTCCGGTGGCGGCCGTACTGGCCGATTGTGGTGCGACGCAGACGCTCGGCGTGCAGGTCGGCGGCCCGTCCGGGAGTTTCATTGCCGCTGACGAGTTCGATCGGCGGCTGGCATTCGAGGATCTGGCCACCGGCGGGTCGTTCATCGTCTTCGATCAGTCCCGCGACGTGCTCGATATCGCCCGCAACTTCACCCACTTCTTTGCGCATGAGAGTTGCGGCTTCTGTACGCCGTGCCGGGTCGGGACTTCGCTGCTGCGCGACACGCTGGACAAGATCTGCGCCGGCCACGGCACGCCGCACGATCTGGTCGAACTGACCCATCTGGCGGCGCTGGTCCGCTCTGCCAGTCATTGCGGCCTGGGGCAGACGGCGGCCAATCCCATCCTGAGCACGCTGGAACGCTATCCTGACCGCTATCAGCAGCGGCTCCGGGCGATCAGCTTTGAGCCTGGCTTCGACCTGGATGGCGCTCTGGCCGATGCCCGGCGGTTGACGGGGCGCGACGATGCTCTGGCGCATCTCGAACAAGTCGGCTGAATTCTTGTTGTCCAACCCGCACGTAAAGGCTCCCCGATGACTTCCAACAGCCTCACCATCGATGGACAGGTGATTCCATTCACGCCCGGTCAGACCGTGATCGAGGCCGCCACGGCGGCTGATATCTATATTCCCCACCTGTGTCATAACCCGGAGTTCAAACCTCACGGCAGCTGCAAACTCTGCACCGTGCAGGTCAATGGACGTTACTGTTCAGCCTGCACCTTGCCGGCGGCAGCAGGACAGGAGGTCCTGAACAACACGCCCGCACTCAATGCGTTGCGACGCAGTCTGACGCAAATGCTGTTTGTCGAGGGCAACCATGTCTGCCCGGGCTGTGAAAAGAGCGGCGACTGCCAGTTACAGGCGGTGGGGTATTATCTGGGTATGCTGGATATGCATTTCCCGCATTTCTTTCCGCAGCGCAACGTGGATGCGTCCCATCCGGATGTGATGCTGGATCGCGACCGCTGCATTCTCTGTGAATTATGCGTGCGTGCCAGCCGTGATTGGGATGGTAAGGACGTGTTTGGCATCGCCGGGCGCGGACTGCAAAGCCATCTGGTCGTCAATGCGGACAGCGGCCGGCTGGTCGATACGGCCATGGCCGCAACCGACAAGGCGGCCAAGGTCTGCCCGGTCGGGGCGATTCTGATCAAGCGAACGGCCTACGAGCGGCCGATCGGTCAACGCCTTTACGATGGCAAAGCGATTGCCGAGGTGGCGCTGGAGCATGACCAGCGCACGGCGGGAGGCCCGCATGAGTGAAAAACTGAAAGTGGCGACCACTTCGCTGGCGGGCTGCTTTGGGTGCCATATGTCGTTTCTCGATATCGACGAACGCCTGTTGACCCTCTGCGAGGTGGCTGAGTTTGATCGCAGTCCGCTGACCGATTTCAAACAGTGCAGCGCGCAAGTCGATATCGGACTGATCGAGGGCGGGTTATGCAATGCCGAGAATGTTCACACGCTGCGGGAGTTCCGTGCGCATTGCAAGATTCTGGTCGCCGTGGGTGCCTGCGCCATCAATGGCGGTATTCCTGCCATGCGCAATCACCTGTCGCTGGACGCATGTCTGGCAGAGTCCTATCTCGACGGTATCGGGGTTGTGAGTCCGCAGATTCCGTCCGATCCCGAGCTCCCCTTGCTGTTGAACAAGGTCCATCCGATTCATGAAGTGGTGAAGGTGGATTACACATTGCCGGGCTGTCCGCCTTCGGCCGACGTCTTCTGGGCATTCCTCAGCGATCTGGCGGCCGGCCGCGAGCCGCAACTGCCCTCCGCACTGGTGCATTACGACTAGCGGCCGGTCGTGTGTGCCGTGACGCTTCAGGGCTCGCGCACGTGCCCTTGGGGGGCGGTAGGCGTTGCCCGCGGTCGTCAGGTGGGGGCCTGGCAATCAAACGGATCGGCATGGATCTCGCCCAGTGCGGCACCGGCCAGATAGCTCTGGATGTTCATCGACCGCACCATGTCGGGATTGCCGCAGAGAAAAACCCGCCACCCCCTCAGATCCGGATGCGTCGCAAGGGCGATATCGGATGCGCGGCCCCGGACTACCTGGGGGGGTAGAGGTGCCTGCGGATCGGAGATGCAGGGCTGGTAGTCGAACTGCGGGTGAAGTGCCATCAGCTGATTTAATTCATCCTGCAGATAGAGACCTTCAGCCGTGCGCGCGCCGTGGAGCAGGTGAATGGGGCCTGTGTGTCCCTGTTCCAGGGCATCGCGCAGGATGCCATACAGAGGCGCCAGACCGGATCCGGTGCCGATCATGAGCAGGGCTTGAGAGGGGTGTCCTGGCAGGTAAAAGCATTCGCCCATGGGGTCGCTGATCGTGACCTGATCGCCGACCGAAAGATGATGGTGTATCCACTGGCTGAGGATGCCTTCGGGGTATTCGCGGATATGGAGCGCCAGTGCGGCATCCAAGCCGGAGACGCTCGCCAGCGAGTAGGCACGGGAAATCCCCTCGGGGTTGAAAAGGCGAATGAACTGACCCGCACGATAGACGCACTCGCGTGATGGCTGGAGGATGACCTCCATGATGTCCGGGGTCAGGCGCCGGAGATGTTCAACGGTGGCCGTGATGCGGTCTGCTGCAGTGTGAGGGTGGGTTGCCTGCATGCCCTCGCGGGGTGGGCATTGGCAGCTCAGAAAAAGGTGGTTCAGTCGCTGCGATTCCCTGAGGCCCTGTTGCGCTTCAGCGGGTATTTCACCCGCTGTGCATTTCAGCAGACAGCTCTGGCAGGTGCCGGTTTTGCAGCCGTGCGGAACCTCGACCCCGCATTCAAGAAGGCCGTCCAGAAGGGTTGTATCCTCAGGAATCTCAAAGGGCTGACCTTCAAAGACGACCTTCACCATGGGTCACCGCCCCAGAACGTCGTTCCGCGCGCTTTCTGCGATGGCCGCAACTTGTGCAATCAGTTCATCGTCGACCCCCAATTCCTTGAGCGTGCCGCCCAGGTGCTCGATGACGATGTCAACGTGCTGATCGTTCAGGCCCTCTTTGACCAGGTGGGCATGACCCCGACGCATGTCGAGACCGGTGTAGTGATGCGGACCACCAAAAGCCATGGTCAGGAACGCTTTCTGTTTGGCTGCCTGCTGAGCCATGTCGACGCCGAAAAAGAAACGGTTGACGCGCGCATCAGCAATCATCTTCTTGTAAAAGATATCAACCGCTGCATTGACGGCGGCTTCGCCGCCCAGCTTTTCATAAAGGCTCTGTTCTTCGGACATGGGTTCTCCTTTTCTGTTGTGCGTGTGATCTCGTTCTGGGAGCGGACTCCTCTCGGGAGGAGTCATTTTGGCTCTTCCGGCTAATGATGCAAAACAAATGCTTCATTAGCAAGCTCAGTGGCAGACGGACCATTGCCTCAATGCTGGCCCATTGGGGTGGGCGCGCCCGCTCCGAGCACAAGCAGTGGTCGAACTGCGCACGTGCCCCGGTGGGAAGCTTGAGAGAGGGAGGAACACGCAAGAATGTCCATGAGACGGCTGGTTGCCTCGTGGCACGCCGAAGGGGCGCAAGGGGTTAGGCTCAACGCATGTCAATCGGCCAAATTTTGCGACGCCGGCCGTGCGAACTTGGCTGAGTCAGCTACAGTGCAGCAGAGGGGGCCGGATGAGCGGGAGAACACCCCGGTGGGCGGTTGTGATGGTGGATTGGATCATGGTCAGAGGGACTGAATCTGCGGCTTCTTTTCATCCGCAACCAGTCGGAGCAGAACCTTTCGATTCGCGAGGACATCGACCAGATGGTAGCCATCCAGTGACGCCAGGAAGCGTTCGCCCGCCTCCCTCAGGAGGGGCTTCAGGTGGCATGCTGGAAGAATGCGGCAGGTAGTGTGGCTCCCCAGACATTCCACCAGCGAAAAGTCAGATTCCATTCGGCGCACCACCGCGCCGATATTGATCTTTTCTGGCGCGTGGGCAAGACGCAGTCCACCGCATTTCCCTTTCACGCTCTGAATGAAACCGGCAGCGACCAGGTCTTTTACCACCTTCATCAAGTGGTTTTTTGAGATGTCGAATGTGGATGCAATTTCAGCAATGGTCACCAGCCGATCGGGATGGAGTCCAAGGTAGACGAGTACACGCAGGGAATAATCGGTATAGCGCTTGAGATGCATGCAAGATGAGTCCGTTTATGAGTGCAGGCACGAATCTCCCGGAAGCCATTCGGACGCGGTTAAAACTCGTGCGTACTCCGCCTCAGGAAGTCTGGAGTCATCATTGTGGCATGCCCTTCAAGCCCCTGTCCTTGTTGGGTTGCCGGCCTCGCCTCATCCGCCCGGGACGCGGACGACAAGCTGGGGTCTACTGACCCATGCCCGCGTAATAGCGTGCCACTGCAAGAATTTCCGCATCTGTCATCTCCCCGGCGATGCTGCGCATGCGGCCATAAAGATCGTTGTGGCGAGCGCCTGATTGGTAGTCCTTGAGCGTCTGGGTGAGGTAAGCCTCGTTTTGTCCTGCCAGCGCCGGAATGTCGATTTTCTGTCCCGTTCCGTTGCTGTCGTGGCAAGCAGCACAGGGCGGCAGGATTCGGCGGCTGTCGCCCCTGACTGCAAGGACCGGTTTGGTACTCACCGGTGAGGCGGCGGGTTGGACCCGCGGGCGTTGTCCATAGTAAGCGGCCAGATCAATCATGTCTGCTTCTGACAGGCTGGCTGCCAGGCCGGACATGAGGGGATTGGAGCGATGCCCGTCCTTGTAATCCTGAAGCTGCTTGTAGAGGTAAGTCGGCAATTGACCGTCCAGAACCGGGAATGCGCCACCGGATTCGTGGCATGCGCCACAGCTGGCAGCGAGCTCATGGCCGCGGGTGACGTTGGCCTGATGCAACTGCTTGAGCAGATCAGGACTCATGGCCACACGGGACGAAGGTTCGCCGGTGAAGGCGCTGAAGGGAAGCGCCAGGAGGACGCCCGCCAGGATTGTTTTACGCATGCTTAGAAACCCCACGCGGTTGAGCCGAAGGTCCGGGTCAAGAAAAACTGCGCGATGGGGTAGCCGAAGTTTGCGACCATCAACGCCAGAATCACGATATTCCAGAAGCCAAAGCTGTTGAGCAGAACGGGTACCGATGCTCTCGGGTGGGCAGGCTCCGCATAGGCAACGACCAGATCGGCCGGCGCCTCGGGTGCCCCACGCTTCTGCGACTTGGCGAGAATGTGCAGGAACAGCAAGGCCGAACCCAGCAGGATTGAGCCGCCAATGATCATGGCCAGTTCGTAAGGATCCCAGGCAAGCGTCAGCAGCGAGTTGTAGACCACGCTCGAAATGCGTCGCGGTTGCCCCAGAAGGCCGAGAATATGCCAAGGCGTGCTGAGGAAAATCATGCCGATGAACCATGACCACAGCTGAACCTGGGGCAGCGAGCCTTCGATCAGCCTGCGGCCGGTCAGCGCCGGCCAGACGGCGTAGGCTGCAGCGAAGTACAGAATCACCGTGGTACCGCCGAAGATCAGGTGGAAGTGGCCTGGAACCCAGGCCGTATTGTGGACCATCGCGTTCATGGCATAGCTCGCATTGACGATGCCGCCAAAGCCACCGGCGATCAGCATGATGAAGGCCAGAATGGTCGCCAGAACCACAGGCTGCCGCCACGGCAGGGTGCCGATCCAGCCAAACAGCCCGGCTCCGCCAGCCCGTCGGCCCGCCTGTTCCAGGGAGGCAATGACGGTGAAGCCGGTCAGAAGCGTTGGGAAGGCCACGAGGAACGTGCCGATGCCGTGGATCATCTTGATGCCCTGGCCTTGCTCCGGGTCCATATACAGGTGATGGAAACCGATCGGAAGCCCGAACACCATGAGAAGAATGAAGGCCAGCCGGGCCAGATCCTCGCTGAACAGGGTTCCTCCGGCTGCCTTGGGCGCCAGCGAGTAAAGCACGATGTAGGCCGGGATCAGCCAAAAATACACGATCGGATGCAAGGTCCAGGCAAACAAAGTCCGCGCCAGCCCCACATCAATCGTATCAATCAGGCCGGTCGCCCAGGGCAGAAGCTGGAACACGGCTTCGAGGGCAACCCCGGCGCTGGTCCACAGCCAGAGAATGGCATTGGCCGTATAGGCAAACATCGGCAGCGGTACTTTTTCGCCGGGATGGGCTTTTTTCCAGTCGGCGAACATCAGGATCATCACCGCCGCCCAGAACCAGGACCCAACGACCAACAGCGTTGCCCCAAGATAGAAGAACACACTGGCCTGAATGGGCGGGTAAAACGTGTACAGAACGGAGGCCTTTCCAAGCAGGAGCGGCACCGCCGCCATCAGCGTGCCGAGTGCGGAAATGATCAGTCCGCTCCAGCTCAGGCGTGGATACGGGTTCGCCATTTTCAGGCTGGTTGCAGCCACCAGATAGCCGAAGCCCATGATGAAGAACGTCGTCAATACGAAGCCCATGAGAACCCCATGGGTGCTGACCGACGCAAAATAGATTTCCGGCGATTCGAGTACCGGAACGAAACCGCTCCGCTCAAGGACCTGATAAACCCCAAGAACACAGGCCAGACCGAAGGCCCCGAAGGCGATCCAGAAGTGGGTCAGGATGAATGTGCGCAAAGTATTCTGGTTCATGGCGCCTTGCCTGCGTGAGTCGGGTTAATACTTTTCTGCCAGTCCTCCTCGGAGAGAACGACCAGCTTGCTCCACATATGATCATGTCCCATGCCACAAAACTCGTTGCAGAGCATGGGATATTCCCCCGGTTTCACAAACACCGTGGTCACCGTCGAGACGTAGCCAGGCACAATCATGGTGCCCATGTTAGTCATCGGGATATGAATGCCGTGGAGGACATCCTGGGTGGCCATGCGGAAGGTGACGGGTTTTCCTGCCGGAAGCCGAATTTCTCGGGGGTAGAAGCCGTAGCGCGCCGCGACCAGCGTTGCATGGATGCTGCCGTCCGGGCTGACCGTCACGCCGAGCTTGTCTTCGGCGAATTCCTCGCTCAGGTGCAGCTTCGAAGAGTCGATCGTCTCCATGGCGCCTGGCGGATGCACGTGCCCGAAGAAACCCGAGTAGAGAATCACGCCGACAAACAGCGCAATCATGCCAAACGCCGCTACCATCCAGCGCCGCTCGAGAGGGTCGATATGCATCTCGGATGGCAGTTTCAGCAGTTGCGCGATGCCCTGACGGGCGGTGTCCTTCACTTGAGGGTCTGACATGGAGTGTCCTCGCTAGTGCAGGGTGCCGCGTGCGAGGAACACGCCGTAGTAAAGAAAGAGCCATGCCAGCGTCATGGCAATGGCAACGAGGCCCAGAAGTGCCCAGGTACCCCGAGGTTCGTCATCGTTTTTTTGAGCGTTCATAACGGTTTCTTATGTCAAAAGATGCACTATTGGTGCATGTATTTTGCGACCGGTCAATCCTTAGATTAAATAAGGGTTCTTGTCTGAAAGCACCCTGATGTCTCTCCGCTGAGGGCCCGTGCGGATCAACTGATGATTACGGCGGGCAAGGCGCTGGTGTCAACGACGGTTTTGCAGCAGGAATGTTTGCGCCTGATTCGGATCCCCGTTCGGGTCCTGCACCAGCTCGCCGTCAATCGAAATCCCCAGCAGTCTGGCACGGGGCGGTACCGCGGGAAGGCAGAGATCGTGCATGTTGTCGGCCATGATCGCGGTAGCGTGGTCATACAAGTCACCCACAGCGAGTGGCGTAACCTTGATCCGCTTGCCGGAGGGTAGCCGGAAGATGGCGCGGTACGATGCCACGACCGCTTCACCCACCTCCTCGCCGGTGGGATAGGCAGTGATCCCATTCGACCACATCACACGCACAAAGGTCTCGCCCGTCGTGCAGCGGTTCGGGTCATCAGCGTAAAGTTCAGGTGTCAGTATCCACGCATCCACCATAAACGGCGACGCTTCAAGCTGAGTGATGCGTTTCGGCGACAGGCCCGTCATCGGTCGCCACCTGGATGCGCCCGGTGGCTTGCCTTTCAACTGGCCGACCACCTTCACCTTCTGCGGTCGTTGGCCATCAACCGGATCGCCAAAATCGCCGATGAGATTCACGGTTTGCCACTCGTCCGATTCGTTGGGCGGGTATTGCAGGGCACAGACCGGCTGCCTGATCGAGCCGTCCTCGTTCACCACGATGAAGTCACTGGCCTCGACTGAAGACGGTTCGATGAACCAGTTGAAGGTGACCGGCATGTTGTCGAGACCGGTTTCGTCCGATCCAGGACAGGAGGAGGCCCCGTGCGTGCCCCAGGCCGATGTGAATATCCGCGGTGTCGCGCGCCCGCTACCCATGCTGGCTGAATAAGCCGCAGACGTCGCCAGCAGCATCGCCGTCAATGCGGCCCATCCGCGCAAAGCCCGTAGCACTGCATGACGCGAGCCGACGGTTTGGTTTGGGTATTGTGCTGTGTGCGGCATGAATTTTCCCCGTGTTTGATCGATCAAGGCGCTTCGCCGCTGTTAGCCTAGGGCATTTGGGCCGCTTGTGGTAGCCATGCCGACGTCAGGGTTTGGTAGTCCGCGAGCACGTCAAGGAAAAGCCTGTCCCCGCCGTTGGCTGAGCGGGGCATCGGATATGCCGGCTGGCCTCTCGGCGCCGGCATCTTTCTCAGCCCCATGGTTGCGTTGGCCGGGTTGCCATCGTGTGTATCGCTGGTCGCGAGGCGGGTGAGGGGCGCGTCCCCGAGGGCTCTGGTATGATTTGCGTGCATATTTCATACGGTACGGTTCATGCCATCCCAGATCCCCAAATCCACCCGTGGCGGCGCGCGTCCTGGTGCCGGCCGGAAGCCCGGCAGCAATGCCTATGGCGAGTCCACCAAAGCCATTCGCGTGCCGTTGAGTGCTTTGCCTCCGGTACTGGACCTGTTGCAGCGGCTAAAGGCCATCAAGCAGGCCGAGGTGACGCGCGGCGTGAGCCTGCCGTTGCAGCATCCGCCATCTTCGGCGCTGCCCTTGTTCGCGCATCGTGTGCCGGCCGGATTTCCATCGCCGGCGGATGACTATGTCGAAGCCCGCCTGGATCTGAATCAACACCTCGTCGAGCACCCGGCGGCAACGTTTTTCGTCCGGGTACAGGGTGAATCCATGCTCGGCGCGGGCATACAGGATGGAGATCTGCTGGTGGTCGACAGGGCGATTGATCCCGCCGATGGCAAGGTGGTCATTGCGGCCGTGAACGGCGAACTGACCGTGAAACGGCTGTCACTGAAGGACGGCGAGGTCTGGCTGCAACCGGAAAACCCCCGCTACCCGCCCTTGCAGATCACCGAGGGCCTGGACTGTGTCATCTGGGGTGTAGTGACCCATGTCATTCACAAGGTCTGATACCGTCTTTGCCCTGATCGACGGCAACAACTTCTACGTCAGTTGCGAACGGTTGTTCAACCCGAAGCTGCTGGGGCGTCCGGTCGTGGTGTTGTCGAATAACGATGGCTGCTGTGTGGCCCGATCGGATGAGGCCAAGGCCATGGGCATCGCCATGGGCGCGCCCTATTTCAAGATTCGGTCGGCCTTCGAGCGGCGTGGCGGCATTGCCCTGTCGTCGAACTACACGCTGTATGCGGACCTCTCCAGCCGGATGATGACCGTGATCGGTGGCTACTCGGACCGGCAGGAGATTTATTCGATCGACGAATCCTTTCTCGAATGGACCGGCTTTGGTCATTACGACCTCAACCGGATGGCCGTGGCCTTGCGGCGGCAGGTCCGGCAATGGGTGGGTATTCCGGTCGGTATCGGCATCGGTCCGACCAAGACACTGGCCAAGCTGGCCAACCGGTTGGCGAAGAAGCATCCCGATTTCAGGCCGGCGGGGGTCTGTAACCTCTGCGCGGTGTCGTCCTCGGCGCGACAGGCCTATCTGGGCGAGCTGCCGGTTGCGGATGTATGGGGCATCGGCCGGCGCTGGGGGCTGAAGCTGGAGCAGCTGGGAATCCGCTCGGCGCTGGATCTGGGTCAGGCCGACCCGTACTGGATCCGGCAACGCTTTAACGTTGTGGTGGAGCGTACCGCGCTGGAGCTGCGCGGCATTCACTGCCTGCCGATGGAAGACGTACCGCCGCCCAAAAAGCAGATTGTGTCTTCCCGCAGCTTCGGCGAACTGATCAGCGATCCCCATGCCCTGCGCCAGGCTGTCAGCACCTACACGGCACGGGCGTGCGAAAAACTCCGACATCAACGCTCCGAGACCCAGGCGCTACAGGTGTTTCTCAACACGCCACCGCACAATCCGTCTGAGCCCCAGTACCACCCGAGCGTGACGGTACGGCTGGAACAACAGACCAGCGACACGATGGCGCTGACTACGGCGGCCTTGCGCGGCCTTGAGCACATTTACAAGCCGAACTACCGTTATCAGAAGGCCGGGGTGATGCTGCTGGATCTGGCACCCGCAGGCACACGGCAGCGGTCAATGTTCGAGTTAGTCGAGACGCGCCCCGCCACCCGCAACCGGGAGCAACTGATGGCCACACTCGACCGGATCAACCGGGAAATGGGGCGTGACACAGTCTGGTTGGCTACCCAAGGGAGAGGCAACACGTCTGCCCAGCGGTGGGCAATGAAGCGTAACGGTCTTACAGCGGCATATACAACCCGGTGGGACCAGTTGCCGATCGTGAAGGCGATCTGATTTTGCAATTGGCCCGGGGCGGTTCAGCAACTTGCAGGCGTCATCCTCAGTGGCGGGGTGAGGGTCAGCCAGGGTGAATCCGTATCCGGTTGTGCTCGTCGGTGAAACTCAGGTTGCAGCGCGGGAGTGAACCGCCCCGGTTCTGTCGCTAGCCGGTGGATTCGAGTAACCTGCGGCGGTTTGAACCAGGCCACCCATTCCGGCGTGGCGCGTCCAACCGTTACGTGATCCGATGATGAATGCGTGTTATGCGCCAAGGTGTACACTGCCGGCCCCGAACAACACATACGGAATCAAGGAGACAAAATGCTGAGGTTACTATTAATAAGTC
>CAYFNI010000032.1:17449-23858 GCA_964344495.1 uncultured Methylococcus sp. | reverse complement strand
CCGACAGATCTCCCGAGGCAACCCGCTCGGCGGCTTCCACGGCAGTCTGGATGGGCCGTGAGATCGAGCGTGCGACCATCAGGGCAATCAGCAGCACCGGCGTCAGGATGGCGGCCAGTACGGCCAGCATCGCCTTGCGCTGTTCGGACACCAGGGCCATTGCCTCGTCCGTATCCTGTTGGACGGTGAGGCCCCAGCGAAACGAGGGAACATAAACCCAGGAGGCCAGTACTTTCTCTTTCAGAATGCTGGTGACCTCGCCCACGCCCTGATCACCCTTGAGTGCGTTCTGGACCCCGATGCCGTAATTGTCGCCGGGATTCACGCTGAGCTTGAAGGCCGCATCGGGCCGGGTGCGCATGGGGGCAGCCACCATGATTTTGCCGTGCTGAAGCGTGGCAACGACGACATTGCCGGTCCGGCCGAGACCTGAATAATCACTGAGAAGCCCGTAAATCTCACGGGTGTTCAGTTGCAGAATGAGCAAACCGACTTTGTGGCCGTCTTCCTGAATGATGGGGGCGGCGACGAAAGCCAGCGGCATGTCGTTGCCCGGATAGATGGCAAAGTCGGAGATGTCCGGTTCCAGCAGCGTCAGTGTGCGTCGGGTCAGGGCTGCCAGCGGAGTGTGACGCTGCGGTCCTTCAAGCACGTTGCTGCCCAGTTCCAGATGGTTCTGGGTCTGGAACAGGACATTGCCCTTGGGGGAGACCAGGATGGCCTCCGAGAAACCCAGGTTGGGCGCGAAATAATTCGCCAGTTGCCGAACCTTGTTTTCGGCATCGGTCAGTTCCTGCGGCGTGCTCTTGGAGTTCTGCAAAATAAGGGCGGCGTCGGCCAGTCGCTTGATGCGCCCGAGCACGCCGGCACCGCGGGCGCGTTCATAGGCATAGATCTCCAGCGAGCTGGATTTGTCCTTGGCGACCATGGTCATCTGCAACAACGCCTTGTCGCGCAGCGAGATGGTCGACGAGCGGTCGATCATGTAGGCCGTGATGAGCATCGGAATCAGCACCAGCAGGCTGAACCAGAAGGTCAGTCGGCGGGCCAGGCTGGCATTGCGGGTGTTCAGCCACTGTCCGATGTTCATGGTTGCCCCGGTGTGTGGGTTTGGGCGGGCAGATTGATCCAGCTGTTGTTCCACTGGGCAAAAAGATCGTTTAGAAAGCCGTCCCAGTCCTTGAACGAGCGTGAACGCGGGTAGGGTACCGGACGGATGGGATAGTCTGCGGACCAGACGATCTGGATGCTGCCATCCTCACGTACCTGCCCCATGTTGAAGGCGCGCCAGGTGTGGCGGGTGGACGGATCGACCGTGACAATGCCTTCGGGGGCGTCATAGCTGAGGCCGAGCATGGCCTGGCTGATGTCGGCCGGTTCCAGGCTGTTGGCGCGCTTGACTCCGCGGGCCCACAAATGGGTGCTGAAATAGGCGGTTTCTACCACATCACTGACGGCACTGCCCGAGCCATGCACGGCCCGGAACCGTTGGAGGAAGGCCTGATTTTCCGGGCGGTCGATGGTCTGGAAATATCCCCAGGCGGCGTAATGTCCGATCAAGTCGTTGAGCGGCAGGCTTTGCAGCTCGGTTTCACTGACGGCAAACGCTACCACGGGGGAGGTCTTCGCCGTCAGCCCGGCGGCCCGCAGCGCCCGGTAGAAGGGTGCGTTCGAATCACCGGCCACGGTGCTGAGAATCACATCCGGTCGGGCATCGCGGATTTTCTGGATGGCCTGAGTCGGATCGAGGCTGCCGAAAGTGATGTAGGTTTCGCCCACCACTTCGCCGCCGAGGGCCTTGAGCTGATCGCTGATGATGGCGTTGACCGTGTGCGGCCAGATGTAGTCCGATCCGACCAGAAAGACTCGGCGCCCCAGGTTCTCGAAACTCCAGTTGACGGCCGGCAGCACCTGCTGGTTGGGGGCGGCCCCGGTGTAGATGATGTTGGGCGAGATTTCCAGACCCTCGTAGGCCATCGGATAGATCAGCAGTCCGGCGTGCCGCTCGACGATTGGCTTGACGGTTTTGCGGCAGGCGGAAGTCCAGCAACCGATCACGCTGGACACCTGATCTTCCCTGAACAGGTGCTCGATGGCGGCGGCCGTCGTGGCCGTATTCGAGGCCGTGTCGGCGATCACCGGCACCACCTTGCGGCCCAGCACCCCCCCCTGGGCATTGATCTCGTCGATGGCGAGTTGCTCGGCCTGTACCATCGGCTTTTCGCTGATGGCCATGGGCCCGGTCAGGGCGTGCAGAATGCCGATGTGAACCACGCCCGCATCCTCATCCGTGCCCCAGACGGCATGCGTCAGCCACAACAGGGCGAGCAGGGCCAGAGCCGACAGCATCAGGCCGGTGCGGGCAGTGAACCGGACGGCGCGTGGCTGGCCCAGCCCCGACTGGCTCATCTCAGAGCGCCTCGGCGACGCTGGGCACAATGACGAACAGCTGGCTGAAGCCACTGATTTCGAACACGTCCTTGAGCGTCGAATTAAGACCGCACAGCTTCACCTGTCCCTTGGCCTGATCCAGCTTTTTGGCAATCAGCAGAATGACCCGCAGGCCGGCACTGCTGATGAAGTTGACCTGCGAAAAGTCCAGCACCATCCGGTGAGCGCCGCCTTCAATCCAGCTCAGGCATTGCTGCTCAAGCTCCTTGGCGCTATTGGCGTCGATGCGGCCATCCAGGCCGACGACCAGTGAATCCTGCAGGTTCGATGATGAAATCGTGAGCATGGTGAAATCCTGATTGCGATGGGTAAGAAGAGAGTAACAAGTCGCGAATGCTGTTGCAGTCAATGGCCTGTTGATCGGTGTCGAACAGCCGCAGGGCCGTCGATCGTCCGGGTTTAATCGAGCATCGGCAGGAACGCCGTGTTGTCGTCATTGGTACACCAGAGATCACCCGATTCCAGATCGAACCACCAGCCATGCAGGTGCAGATCACCGGCCTCCATGCGCGATTTGATCCACGGGTAGGTCGCCAGATTGGCCAGCGAGCCGCGGATCGCCGCGCGCTCGGTCAGATGCTGGTGCTGGCACAGCGTGCCGACATCGACCTCGGCCACCTCCATGCCCACGCTGGCTGACCGGGCCTGACCGCCCGGATTGAGGATGTACTTAAAGCTCGCATCCAGCGCCATGGATACCCAGCCGCCAATGAAATCGCGATCCAGCCGCTTGCCCGACAGGCTGCTGAGCAGGGCCTTGATGCCGCCGCACTGGGCATGACCCAGAACCACAATATGGTTGACCTGAAGATCCCGCACGGCGTACTCGATGGCGGCGCGAGCGCCATCATACTGTCCGGCCAGCTGGTAAGGCGGTACCAGATTGGCGACATTGCGCACCACGAACAGATCCCCCGGGGCGGCACCGGTCAGAATGGCCGGATCGACGCGGGAATCGCTGCAGGCGATCAGCAACACCTTGGGGCGCTGCCCCTGCTCGGTCAGATCCTTCATATGCTCCGGATCCTGTCGATAGAACCGTTCCTGGAACCCCTTGATGCCCTCAAGAAGCCGGTTGAGGATGTTCGTATCGGTTTGAGTCATGCCGGTAGCCTGTCAGGGGTCATCGAAACGGTAACGAAAACGGGATAACGTATGGTATCCGGGATGAAATTCTATACTATTCATGCTCCTGTGCCGCTGACGGTCAGGTGCAATCCTTCACCTCTGGCAAAAAACGTCTTCCATGACCGAGACTGACGTCACCGATCCGAACCCCCAGGCGCCGGAAGCCCTCAGGCTGAGGTTGCCGGCTACCCAGATCAGCACGCTGGCGGTGGCGGAAGCGATCGAGGCGCTGGCCAATCGGCACCGCTGGCCAGATGAGATCCGTTTTCATGTCGATCTCGTGCTTGAAGAGCTGGTTCAGAATACCGTGTCCTATGGGTATCCCGATGGGCGCCCGGGCGAAATCGAACTGTGGATCCGGCGCGAGGGGCCGAATCTCAAGATTCGGCTGGAGGATGACGGCGTCGCATTCGACCCGTTCAGTCTGCCCGAGCCGGATATCGACCAGCCACTGCGGGAGCGGCAGATCG
This sequence comes from uncultured Methylococcus sp., assembly GCA_964344495.1. Taxonomy (GTDB): domain Bacteria; phylum Pseudomonadota; class Gammaproteobacteria; order Methylococcales; family Methylococcaceae; genus UBA6136. Next base: position 19,809 of record CAYFNI010000032.1, on the reverse strand, counting down.
GCGGGCTGGGCGTCCATTTTGCGCGCACCTTCATGGATAGCTATGCCTATCGCTGGGTGGATGGCCGTAACCGGATCGAATTGAGCAAGCGTTTGCCAGTGACGGACTGATTCACCATGCTGCATCTGCTGTTTCGGCTGGGACAGGAACACTATGCGCTGCCGGCGCTTGAGATCGAGGCGGTGGTGCCGATGCCCGACCTGCAACCGTTGCCTCTGGCCCCGCCCCAGGTCGCCGGCCTGTTGCGCTACCAGGGACAGTTCGTGCCCGTCATCGACATTGGCGTGATGCAACTCGGGCAACCCGCCCGCCACGTCATCAGTACCCGGCTCATTCTGGTTCGGCGCGGTCAGGGTGAAGCGACTGAACGCCTGGCTCTGGTGGTCGAGCAGGCCTTGGACATGTTGCCCCTGTACCGGCCGCAGACACTGCCAACCGATGTGCTCGGAGAGCAGGCCGACTGGCTCTCCCCGGTCGTTTACGAGACCGACGTCGGGCTGGTCCGCGCCGTTCACTGGCAAACCCTGCTGACTCCGGCACTGCTCGCGCTGGCCTCCACCGATGCCGCCTGATGCGCGCGCCGCGTTTCAGGCCGAACTGGCCGCCTGGCTGCTGGACGGCTACGGGCTGGCACTGGGGGTACTAGGCAGCGGCGCGCTGGATGATGCGCTTGGCACCCGTCAGCGCCTGAGCGGCGTTCCGGATCTGGCGGCCTATGCGGACCGCTGGCGTCAGCAAAGCGCCGAGCGCGAAGCCTTGCTGGAACGGCTGCTGGTCGGTGAAACCTGGTTTTTTCGCGAATGGCCCGCCTTCGAGTACCTGGCTGCCCACTGTATGGCCGATGCCCGGGCCTACTCGCCCGCCCAACCGCTTCGGATCCTGACGCTGCCCTGTTCAACCGGCGAGGAGGCCTGGTCGATTGCCGCCATCCTGCACGAAGCCGGTCTGAACGGAGACACGGTGGTCATCGACGCCGTCGATGTCAACCCGATCGCCATCCAGACCGCCCAACGTGGCCGCTATCCGACCCGCAAGCTGCGTCATCAGCCCTCCGGCCGGTGGACTGCTCTGCTGCACGAGACGCCGCACCGCCACCTGCTGGTCGACGATCGCCTCCGGTCGATGGTGCGCTGGCAAGTCGGCAACGCCCTGGATACAGCATGGCTGCGTGCCCAGCCTGCCTATCACGCCATTTTCTGCCGCAACATGCTGATCTACATGAGCGAACCGGCGCGCCGGCAGATAGCTGCCACGCTCCGTGACTGCCTGCGGCCAGCAGGGCTTCTGTTTCTTGGCCATGCCGAACAGCCGGCCAAGGGACTGGGCTGGATTCGCGCCGGTCGGGATGGCGCCTTTGCCTGGCGCCAAGGACCAGACCCCGAAACACGTCCGCGAATGCCGGACCGGAGCCCCTCGCCGGCGGTGCAGCAACGCCTCAAGCCACCCGTCAGCCGCCCGGTCGCCCTGCCTTCACTTTCGCCTTCACCTTCACCTCCGGCTTCGCCCGTTGGTGCCCGCCCTGATCCGGGGGTGGATCTGCCGCGTATCCGCCAGTTGGCCGATGCGGGCCGCTACGAGGAGGCCCTCGAATGGTTGAACGCGCCCGCTGTCAGTGCGTCGCTGGAGGCCGAAGCGCATGCACTCGCCGGTATCCTCCTGGGCGTTCTGGGACGCAAGTCCGAGGCCATTGTCCGGCTGCGGCAGGCGCTGTTTCTGGATCCCGCCCATGCTGAAAGTCTGACCCATCTGGCCTTGTTGCTGGAGGAAAGCGGAGACAACGCCGGTGCCGAGCGGCTGCGTTCGCGTCTTGCGGCGAATGCTGGCAGGATAGGCGCATGATGCGACTCATGTCCGCCCCTGATCCGGCCGCGACCTGCTGGACAACCATCGGCATTTTCGGCAACCGCCAGTGCGACCAGCTGGAGCAGCATGTCCACTGCCGCAACTGCCCCACCTACCGGCAGGCGGGACGGCAGCTGCTCGACCGGCCGATGCCGGCGGATTACCGCGCCGAGGTGACCCGCCAGCTGGCCGCACCGCCCCCGCGTCATGCCGGCGATTTGTTGCGCCTGTTGGTCTTTCGGGTTGGCGGGGTCTGGCTGGCGCTGCCCTCCGCCTGCTTCGAGGAAACCCTGTCCCCGGTTCCGGTCGTGAAGGTCCCGCTGCGCAGCAACCGGCATTTCCTCGGACTGGTCAACACCCACGGTGAATTGCAGCTGTGTTTTACGCTCGCGCATCTCCTGGGGGCCGACGACGATGACCCGCAGGCGGCGCCGGCCACCCGCGCCAGCCGGATTTTTCCGCGTCTGCTGGTCGTGCGGCTGCAGGGCGAGCGCTGGACTTTTCAGGCCGATGAAGTG
>CAYFNI010000032.1:243-17439 GCA_964344495.1 uncultured Methylococcus sp. | reverse complement strand
CCAACCTTGCCCGTGCCAGCCAGCGGCTGGCGGCGGCCCTGTTCGAATTCGAGGGCTACCGGATCAAGCTGATCGACGAAGACCGACTGGTCGGCCTGTTCCGTGAGGCGCTGGCATGAGCATCGCCGATGCGTTCCTGCTCGAGTTATTCCGCGAAGAAATGGGGGCGCACAGCGCCATTCTGACCGATGGTCTGCTGACGCTGGAGCGTAATGGGGCTTCGCGCGAGCGTATCGAACCGCTGATGCGGGCTGCGCATTCCATCAAGGGCGCAGCACGGGTGGTCGATGTGGCGCCGGCGGTGCGGGTGGCGCACGAGATGGAGGAGGTGCTGGTCGCGGCCGGTGACGGGCGAGTGGAGCTTGATGCTGCGGTCGTGGATGTGCTGCTTGGGGCGCTGGATTGGATGGTTGGCATGAGCGCCGTCGCCGATGATGCCCTGGCCGGTTGGCTTGAGGCCAATACCACCGAGGCCGAGCGCTGGGTGGCTCGGGTCGGCGCCTGTCTGGGCAAGACGCCGCTGCCGGAGCCGGTTCCACCGCCCGAGGTCGAGCCTCAGGCCGTCCCGGTCCCGCCGCCCGACACGATTCCCGATGCGATGCCTGCCCCGGTGGCGGCCGAACCCGCGCTCGCACCTGAGCCAGTGCCACCGTCCCCGCCGGTGGCGGCAAAGCCGGCAGACAGCGGCGAGCCCACCGAGGCACCGGTCCGCATCGCCGCCGAAACGCTGACCCAGCTGTTGGCCCATGCTTCGGACCTGCTGCTGGAGGCACGCCGGATCGATCAGGTGAGTCGCGATCTGCAGTCGCTGAAACGGTTGCAGCGGGGGCTGACCGGGCACAGCCAAGGGGGGCTGTGGGATGCCGCCGCTCAGGCACCGTTGCGAGAGGGACTGGCCCAGCTCGGGCAGCTCCTTGACCAGCATGATCAGCAGCTGGCCGACATTGCCAGCCGCGCCCATTTTCTCACCGAGCGTCTGCATCAATTGGTTCTGCGCGGGCGCATGCGGCCGTTCTCCGAAGGCATTCAGGGGTTTCCGCGACTGGTCCGCGATGTGGCCCGGCAACTGGGCAAAGAGGTGGATTTCGAGATTGTGGGTCAGGACACGCTGGTGGATCGCGACATCCTCAGTCGACTGGATGCACCGCTGAACCATTTGTTGCGCAACGCGCTCGATCATGGCCTCGAAACGCCGGAGCAGCGCCAGGCTGCCGGCAAGACGGGTCCCGGGCGCCTGCGCCTGGAAGCCCGGCACCGCAGCGGCCGGCTGCTGATTTCGTTGCAGGATGACGGTCGCGGCATCGACGATCAGGCGCTGCGCCGGAAGATTGTCGAACGCGGGCTGATCGCCGATGACATGGCGGCGCGCCTGACGGCGGCTGAACTGTACGATTTCCTGTTCCTGCCGGGTCTCAGCACCCGCGATGCGGTCAGCGAACTGTCCGGGCGCGGTGTCGGCCTGGATGTGGTGCAGACCATGGTGCATGCCTGTGGCGGTTCCTTGCAGGTGACTTCGGAGCCGGGGCAGGGCACCCGTTTCGAACTGCAGTTGCCGGTCACCCGATCGGTCATCCGCACTTTGCGCGTGGTGGTGGCGGGGCAGGCCTATGCCTTGCCGCTGGCCCGCATCGACCGCGCCGAGCGGCGAGAGAGCCGGCAGCTGGAATCGCTCAACGGCCACCACTATTTTGGACATCCGCAGGGCCAGGTTGCGCTGATCTCGGCGCGCCGGTTGCTGGGACTGGAAGAACCGGCCTTGCCGCCCGATTCGCTGGCGCTGGTGCTGATCAGCGCCGAGAGCCGGCAGTACGCACTGGAGGTGGATGCACTGGAGGGCGAGTGCGACCTCGTGGTGCGGCCGCTGGACCGGCGTCTGGGCAAAGTGCCGAATCTCAGTGCCGTGGCGCTGGACGAGCAGGGCCAGCCGGTACTGATCATGGATGTCGAGGATCTGGTTCGCTCGGCGGATCGCCAGGCCGGCCAGACACAGTCGACCCGCCGGCGACCGGCTGCCAAGGTCAAGCGCCGCACCCGCCGGATTCTGGTCGTCGATGACTCGATCACGGTGCGCGAGGTCGAACGCAAGCTGCTGGAGAATGCCGGATATGAGGTGGACGTTGCCGTGGATGGCGTCGATGGCTGGAATCAGCTGACCCTCAATGCCTACGATCTGGTCGTCAGCGATGTTGACATGCCACGCATGAACGGCATCGAGCTGGTGACCCGGATCAAGGCCGATGAGCGGCTCGCCGCGCTGCCGGTGGTGATCGTGTCGTACAAGGATCGCGAGGAAGACCGGCTCCGCGGAATGCAGGCCGGTGCCGATTACTATCTGACCAAGAGCAGCTTCCAGGATGCGGGCCTGATTCGCGCGGTACAGGATCTGATCGGGAGCGCAAACGAGATATGAAGATTGCGATTGCCGAGGCCAACCCGCTGCTGGTCCAGCGGCTGCGCCGCCTGTTGGAGGCACAGTCGGACTTAAGCGTGATCTGGACCGCGGAGACGGCTGAGGCGGTGCGCTCGGCCTGTCGGCGGGCACCGCCGGAGTTGCTGTTGATGGGGCTGGGTCTGCCGGGCTCATCCGCGGCGCGCCTGACGCAGCGACTCATGGCCGAAACGCCCTGCCCGATCCTGTTACTGAACAGCGGCAGTGAACCCGATTATGCCCAGGTGTTCGATGCATTGAGTCAGGGTGCCGCCGATGCGGCATTTTTGCCCCTGATGTCCGATTGGGAACGCCCCGCGTGTTGGGAGGATTTGCTGGACCGGCTCATGACCTTGCAACGCCTGGCGGGTTTGGGGCACAAAGCTGCACAGGCCGCCAGTCCGTCGCCATCGGATGCGGCCCCGCCGGTTCTGGCGATCGGCGCATCGACCGGCGGACCGAAGGCGCTGGCGGCGCTGATCTCGCAGTTGCCGGCCGATTTTCCGGCGACCGTGGTCGTGGTCCAGCATCTCGACTTTCATTTCACCCAAGGGCTGGCCGAATGGCTGAATCAATCCGCCGCCCTGCCGGTGGCACCCCTCACCGGCGATGCGCGACTGGTCCCCGGTCAGGTCTGGGTGGCAGCCCGTCCGGAGCACGTCATCATCACTGATAACCTGCGCCTCGGCTGGACCACCGAGTGGCCGGCGCTCATCAGCCGTCCTTCCATCGACGTGTTCTTCAAGAGCCTGGCCCGGCATCCGTCCATCGGTGGCTGTGGCGTGCTGCTGACCGGCATGGGCCGCGATGGCGCGAAAGGTCTGCTGGCACTACGGCAAGCCGGCTTCCATACGGTAGCGCAGGATCAGGCCAGCTCGGTCATCTACGGCATGCCGAAGGCGGCCGCCGAATTGGGCGCCGCCGAGGCGATACTGCCGCTGGAGATGATTGCCGCACATGTGATTGCCCGGATGCGGCGTCTGGCTGCGGCCACCTCCTGAATTTACTCATCCTCCTTCGGATTCCCATCATGTCTACACCCCCATCCCTCACCCTGTCCCCGACCTTGTCGGAGCATAAGATCGTCGTGCTGCTGATCGACGATCAGCGGATCATCGGCGAGGCCGTCAAGCGGATGCTGCAGTCCGAGAGCGATATCGACTATCACTACACCTGTCAGCCGGCCGACGCCCTGAGCCTCGCCGAACAGCTTCAGCCGACGGTGATTCTGCAGGACCTGGTCATGCCGGACATCGACGGAATCACGCTGGTCAAGGCGTTTCGGGCCCAGGCTGGCACCCGCAGCGTGCCGATGATCGTGCTGTCGAGCAAGGAGGAACCGACCACCAAGGCGGAGGCGTTTGCCGCCGGTGCCAACGATTATCTGGTCAAGCTGCCGGATCCGGTCGAACTGATCGCCCGCATTCGTTATCACTCCGGCGCTTATATCGCCCTGCTGCAGCGCAACCAGGCCTTCGCGGCGCTGGAAGAAAGCCAGCGGCTGCTGGCAGGGGAGCTGGCCGAAGCGGCGGATTACGTACGCTCGCTGTTGCCCGAACCGCTGAATGAACCGCACATGAAGACCGATTGGGTGTTCATTCCGTGCAGCTCGTTGGGAGGCGATGCCTTCGGCTATTTTTCCATCGACGAAGACCATGTCGCGATCTTCCTCCTGGATGTCTGCAACCACGGCGTCGGATCCGCCTTGCTGTCGGTCAGTGCCATGAATGCCCTCATGGGGCGCACCCTGGTAGACGTGGATTTTCGCGAGCCGGCCGAGGTCATGGCGGCACTGAACCAGGTGTTTCTGATGGAGAAACACAACAACCTGTATTTCACGCTCTGGTACGGGGTGTTGCAGAAGAGCACGCGTGCCCTCCGTTACAGCAGCGGCGGTCATCCGCCAGCGGTCATGGTGTCGGCTCAGGGGGTTGAACTGTTGCGTTGCCGCGCCATGCCGATCGGGACCCTCGAAGGCGCGGCGTTCGAGGAGGGACAGACGGTGGTGCCGCCGTCTACCCGCCTGTATGTGTTCAGCGACGGGATTTACGAGGTCCAGAAAACCGACGGCGCGGAAATGGAACTGGATGCATTCGTCGAGATTCTGCGCCAGCCGGAGACCGAGCCCGGCCGCAAGGTGCACGAGGTGCTGGCGCTGATGCAGACGCTGCAGGGGCAGACCCAGTTCGATGACGATGTTTCCTTGCTGGAGGTCTGTCTGTGAGGGCGGGCGACGCCGGTCGGCGAACGTCCCAAACTTAAGGGCTGAGGAGTGATGCATTCATGAATCTGAACTGGTTTTTGCTGCTGATTCCTCTGGCGCTCGGTCTGTCCGCCTTTGACGCCGATCCGGTGCTGACCTTTTTTGTCTCTGCCCTGACGGTGATTCCTCTGGCACAGTGGCTGGGTGATGCCACCGAGGAACTTGCGCACGATCTTGGCCCATCCCTGGGGGGGTTGCTGAATGCCACCATGGGCACGATTCCCGACATCATCATCGGCATCTTTGCCTTGCGGCATGGACTGGTGGAAGTGGTCAAGGCGGCCATTACCGGATCGATTGTCGGTAATCTGCTGCTGGGGCTGGGGCTGGCGATCCTGCTGGGCGGTCACCGCCACCCCCGTGGGTTGAGATTCGACCAAACGGCCACTCATTTTCTGGGTGGGCTGATGTTACTGGCCACTATCGGTCTGATGATTCCGGCGATCTTCGATTTCAGTACCGTTACCGAGACGGAAATCAGTCTGGAAGTCTCAGTCGTGCTGGCGGCGACCTATGCGCTGAGTGTGATCTTCACCCTGACCAGTCCGCCGGATGAGGTGGACATGTCATTGCTCCATGCGGCGAAAGCCCCGAACCCCTTGATGCCAAGGCGGCGACGGGGGTTGGTCATACTGGTTCTGGTGCTGGCAACCACTTTGCTGGCGCTGATGAGCGAGGTACTGACCGAGGCGGTTGAGCCGGCGGCGAAAGTCATGGGCCTGACGCCGGTGTTTACCGGCATCTTCCTGCTGGCGCCGGTCGGAGGGGCGGTAGAATTGATCAATGCGGTGCGCTTTGCGCGGCGCGACAAACTGGATCTGGCGCTGGCGACGACCATGGGGTCGGGTACTCAGATGGCCTTGCTGGCGGCCCCTTGTCTGGTGTTCACCGGACTGGCCCTTGGGCAGCCCATGAATCTGCTGTTTGGCGAATTTCAGGTCGTGGCGATCCTGTTGGCCATGGCGGCGGTGAACAATGTCCTCAACATTGGTAGGGTACGCTGGATTTCGGGTGCCAAGCTGATTGCCGTGTACGCGATGCTGGGGATCGGGTTCTACTATCAGCCCTGAACGCCTGGCGACGTGTTTTCCTCTTGCCTAAGGGATCTTCAATGTCTGACCACTCTTCTGTCCGGCGCGCTGGCGGGCAAAGCCTTCTGATTCTCTTGTGCGCCGGCCTGATCCAGGGCTGTGCCGAGTACGCCGCGGCCGGTGCGTCCATGGACCGTGTCGACGATGTGCGAACGCTGGTCCAGCAAGAGGCGGCAGCTGATTTTAGTTGCCCTTCGGTGCAGATTACCAAGCCGGTCCGGCAGGTGCATGAGCGGGATTGGGAAGACGGCCTGTTCAGCGAATACCTGGTCCATGCCGAAGGCTGCCAGCGTTGGGGGAATTACCGTGTGACCTGTCGCGAAGGCGGGCTCTGCGCCGTTGCAGAGTGACGCGCGGCGCGCGTTCGCCGACTAGACAGGAGAATGGCGCTGGCTGAGGCGGGTCTCCTCGTCAAAAGCGGCGATGGCCCGGTCGGTCAGGGGATCGGTTGCCAGACGGGTGGCAAACTCGGGGGGAACGGTGGCGGCGTAGGCACCGCAGCCGATAAGGCGGCTCAAGACATCGGCGTGCTTGATGCTGGCGGCGAGTAGTTGGACGCCATCGCGTTGCAGGGCGACACAGGCGCCGACCAGCGCCCAGATATCGCGTCCATCGGCATCCAGTCGGCCCAGATACGGTGCCACGAAATGGGCTCCCTGAGCTCGTGCCCACAGCAGTTGCAAGGGGTTGGACAGGCCGGTAAGCAGCAGCGGCAGGCCCCAGCCGTGGACCTCGTCGATGACCGGTTCCCAGTCCGGATGGCAGGGCAGCTTGATGGTCAAGCGCACTCGCGCCTGGCCGGCGGCGGGCAGCAGTTGCGCGAGCCAGTCATGTGCTTCGGCCACGTCCGGGCGGGGCAGTTGCAGCATCAGTTCTGGCAGCCGCGCGGTGCCGGCCTGCTGCAGCAGGTGGAGGTAGGAGGCAAGTGTGACCGGCAGTCCGGCTTGTTGTAGCAGCGCCGGATTGGTGGTCACGCCCTGCACGGGTGGGCAGCCGGCGGGCAGGCGCCATTGACGGGCATCGGCGGTGTCTAGGTAGAGTTTCATACGGCGTCGGGGTCTGTCTCAATTTGGGTAAGATACCAGAGCCAGGGCGGCAGGCACCGGCAGGGTAGGGTTGGCGGTGGCTGACTGGCCGATCGGCGGGTTCGTTCTTAGGGCTTCACTTCTGACAGGTATCCGATGACACACCTCCTCTTCAAACTTGATTTGTCCGGCATCGGGGCACTCCGGGTGCGGAATGTCTGGTCCAGGCTGCTGTTGCTGTGCCTTTTGGGGCCGGGGACAGGCGTCGCTCAGGCGGCATCGCAGCTGTTCACCATGACCAACTCGGCGTCCGGCAATGCGGTGGTGTCTTTTGCCGTGGACCGCCACGGGGCTCTGACGCCGGATGTCATTTATCCAACGGGCGGCGTAGGGTTGGGTGAGGGGCTGGGCAATAGCCACGGTGTCGTCGTCAGCCCGAATCGTCAGTGGCTTCTGGTGGTCAATGCCGGCAGTCATTCGATCACGGTGTTCCGGGCCGGGAGCAACGGGCTGAAGCGGACCGACTTGATCGGCAGCGCTGGCTTGAAACCGGTGAGCATCGCCATTCGAAAGAACCTGGTGTACGTGCTGAACGCCGACAGCAACAGTCTGGCCGGGTTCAGGCTCAACGCGAACGGACGTCTGACGCTGCTGCAGGGGTCGATCCGTTCCTTCGGCACCGGGCAGAGCGGTGCGGCGCAAATCAGCTTCACCCCGGATGGCCGCAGTCTCATCGTGTCGGAAAAAACCGCCAATCAGGTGCTGCTGTTCGGGCTGAATGCGAAAGGTCTGCCTACCACCGCGCAGCCGGTGAGCTATCCGTCGCCGCGTTCGACCCCCTACGGACTGGCCTTTTCCCACCGCACGACCCTGCTGGTGGTCGAGGCGGTTGGTGGTGCCGCCGGCGCCAGCGCGTTGGCCTCCTACCGGATTGGCAAGACCGGCTGGCTGGTTGATCAACGCGATGATCTGCCGACCTATCAGACCGCGGCCTGCTGGGTCGAGGTCACACCTAACAGCCGCTTTGCCTACATCACCAACGCCCAGGGGCACACCGTGACCGGGGTTCGGATCAAGAACAATGGCGGGCTGACGTTGCTGGATCAGGATGGCGTGACAGCCTTTCTGGGCATCGACAGTCATCCAACCGATCTTGCCATCAGTCGTCATGGCAAGTGGATGTATGTGCTGAGCCGTTCGGAAGCGGGGATCTACCGGTTGGACATTGGGGCGGATGGGCGTCTGACGGTGAAGGGGCTGACGCAGGGCGTGCCTCAGTCGGCCAACGGGCTGGCCTTTCGCTAAAGATCGGCCTGAGTGCGCGAGGCCGTGATGGGGTCGACGCTGAAACGCCTGTCGGAACCTGCCATCGCCCGGCTGAAGAGGGGGGTCTTCCTGCTGTCGCTGATCCCGTTCGTCCGGCTGGCGATCCTCGCCGGTCTTGATGCACTCGGCGCCAACCCGGTGGAAAAGATACTCCGCACCACCGGCTTCTGGACGCTCACCTTTCTCACCCTGACCATGGCAGTGACGCCCCTGCGGCTCGTCAGCGGTCTGACCTGGCTGGGTCGATTACGGCGAATGCTGGGACTGTTCGCGTTTTTCTACGCGGTCACGCATGTCCTGTCCTATCTGGTGCTGGACCAGTTCTTCGATTGGCCCAACATCCTCAAGGATGTCAGCAAGCGGCCCTATATCACAGTCGGCTTCAGCGCCTTGCTGTTGATGGTTCCGCTCGCCGTGACGTCTACCGATGCCATGCTCAGGCGGTTGGGTGGGCGGCGTTGGCGAACTTTGCACCGCCTGATCTATCTCATAACTGCCGCCGGGGTGCTGCATTTTGCATGGCTGGTCAAAAAAGATCTGACCGAACCGCTGCAGTTTGCCGTGCTGCTGGCCGTGTCACTGCTGGTCCGGGCACTATTTGAACGCAAGGCCAGAGGTGTGCGGCAATCGACCCGGTGACGGGCTTTGAAACAGACCCATCAGGAGGGTGTGATGCGATTCCGTTCCGATATTTCCGAGCACGAAGTCACGTCCCGGGCGCTCTGGCATAGCCGTCGCGCGTTCATTCGGAACTCGCTGCTGGTGTCCGCGGCTGGAGTCGTCGCCGGACCGTTGACAGCGCTGGCCGAGGGGCTGGAGGCACAGCCAAACAGCCAGTTCAGGGCCGGAGATTCGCCAACACCGCGTGACAAGGTGCTCAGCTACAACAACTTTTACGAATTCGGCACCGACAAGGAGGATCCCGCCAAATATGCCGGAAGCCTGAAAACCCGCCCGTGGACCGTGACTGTCGAGGGTGAGGTCAACGCCCCGCGGACTTTTGACATCGACACGCTGCTGAAACTGGCGCCGCTGGAGGAGCGGATCTACCGCCTGCGCTGTGTCGAGGCCTGGTCGATGGTGATCCCCTGGATCGGTTTCCCGCTCAGCGCGTTGCTGAAGCAGGTCGAGCCGCGCCGCAATGCCAAATTTGTGGAGTTCGTCACGTTGAGCGATCCCGAGCAGATGCCGGGAGTGAGGACCTCGGTGCTCGACTGGCCCTACCGCGAGGGCCTGCGGATCGACGAGGCGGTGCATCCGCTGACACTGTTGACCTTTGGGCTGTATGGCGAACTCTTGCCGAATCAAAGCGGTGCGCCGGTGCGCATCGTGGTGCCTTGGAAATACGGTTTCAAGAGCGCCAAATCCATCGTCCGCATCCGCTTGCTGGAGCAGCCGCCAAAAACGAGCTGGAATGCGGCTGCGCCGGGGGAATACGGCTTTTACGCCAACGTCAATCCGGCCGTCGATCATCCGCGCTGGAGTCAGGCCAAGGAAAGGCGGATCGGCGATTTTCTCAAGCGTCCGACGCTGCCCTTTAATGGCTATGGCGAGCAGGTGGCCAGCCTGTACAGCGGCATGGACTTGACGCGGAATTTCTAGCGGACGGCGTGGCCGCCCCGGGAGCGGCCGCTACGGCGGAATCGCCATGTCAACCTGGAAGCATCTTCGGTTATAGTGGCCGGGCCCCGAAACTTCCTCAGGTATGACTTTCATGAGCACATCAGGCGCCACACCCTGTCCCAGAATCGTTGTTGTCGGCGGCGGTGCCGGCGGTCTGGAGCTGGTAACCCAGTTGGGCAAGACACTGGGTCGCCGCCGTCGGGCCGAGATCACGCTGATCGATAGTAGTCGCACGCATATCTGGAAGCCGCTGCTGCACGAAGTCGCTGCCGGCACACTCGACTCCCATGACGACGAACTGGAGTATCTGGCTCAGGCGAGCGAGAATCACTTCCGGTTCGTGCTCGGCCGCATGAACGGTCTGGATCGGGCGGCCAAGCAGGTGCGACTGGCGCCCCTGTTCAGCCCCGCCGGCGATCTGATCATGCCGGAACGCAGTTATCCTTACGACATTCTGGTGATCGCGGTCGGGAGTGTCTGTAATGATTTCGGCATACCGGGTGTGGCCGAGCATTGCATGTTCCTCGACTCCACCGAGGAGGCCGAGCAGTTTCAGAACCGGCTGCTGGGCGCCTATCTTCGCGCGCAGGCAGCGGGTGGAACGACACAGGCGGGAGAGCTGGACGTTGCCATCGTCGGTGGCGGTGCAACCGGTATCGAACTGTCCGCCCAGTTGTACCAGGCGGCGCGGCTGTTGAATTCCTACGGGCTCGACAACATCCGTCCGAGCGACATCAAGATTCATATCCTCGAAGCCTCGCCGAAGCTGTTGCCGGGCCTGCCGGACCGGTTGTCCAGCGCTACCCTGAAGCAATTGCAGGCACTCGGCATCGACGTGCTGCTGGGGGTGAAAGTGGTAGAGGTGACCGACGAGGGCATGCGCACCGAGTCAGGCGATTTCATCCGGGCAGCGGCACGGGTCTGGGCAGCCGGCGTGAAGGCGCCGGATTTCCTGAAAGAGATTGACGGGCTGGAAACCAATCGCATCAATCAGTTGGTCGTCCGGCCAACCCTGCAAACGACCCGCGACGACGACATCTACGCCTTGGGCGATTGTGCGGCCTGCGCCTGGCCGGAAAAGGGTAGCAACATCCCGCCGCGCGCCCAGTCGGCCCATCAGATGGCCAGCCAGGTGCTCGACAACCTGCGCGCCCGCCTCAAGGGCAAGAAGCAGAAGAACTTCCACTATCTGGATTATGGCTCACTCGTGTCCCTGGGCAAGTACAGCACGGTGGGCAATCTGATGGGCAACCTGATGGGGTCGGTCATGATCGAGGGCTTTATTGCCCGGATGGTCTACCTGTCACTGTACAAGATGCATCAATTGGCCCTGTTCGGACCGTTCCGCGTCCTGCTGCTGATGATCTCGTCCTTCTTCCGGAAGCGGCTGAACCCGAAGATCAAATTGCATTGAGCGAGTGGTAAGATGCGGCCCGTTTTCGGCCGCATCATTCACACTTTCGACGGAGGACGTTCAGGGACATGGCAGGTCACAGCAAGTGGGCCAACATTCAGCACCGCAAGGGTGCGCAGGATGCCCGCAGAGGCAAGCTCTTCACCAAACTGATCCGCGAAATCACCGTATCGGCGCGTGCCGGGGGCGGTGATGCCGGCAATAACCCGCGCCTGCGCGCCGCCGTGGACAAGGCGTTGACCGCCAACATGTCCAAGGACACCATCGAGCGGGCCATCAAGAAAGGCACCGGAGCGGGCGAGGGCGACAACTACGATGAAATCCGCTACGAGGGGTACGGCCCTGGCGGTGTGGCGGTGATGGTTGATTGCCTGACCGACAACCGCCAGCGCACAGTGGCTGAAGTGCGTCATGCCTTCAGCAAGGCTGGCGGCAACCTTGGCACCGATGGCTCGGTCGGTTATCTGTTCAGCAAGACCGGCCTGCTGAGTTACCCGGCTGGCGTTGATGAAGATGCGTTGATGGAAGCTGCGCTGGAGGCGGGCGCCGATGACGTGATCACGCAGGAGGATCGTTCGGTTGATGTGCTGGTCGCGCCCGATCAGTTCGAGGCCGTGCGGGATGCGCTGGTGGTGGCCGGTTACCCGCCGGAAAACGCGGAAGTGACCCTGCGCGCCAGCACGACGGTCGTGCTGGATGAAGAGGATGCCGGCAAGATGATCCGCCTGCTGGAGCGACTGGAAGACCTGGATGATGTCCAGAATGTCTATTCCAACGCCGATATCAGCGAGGACATCCTCGCGCGGCTCGGTTGACCCCGGTGACGCCCTTGGCGCCGCCGTTCGCGCTCGAGTGGTTCGGCCGGGACGGGCTCCGGTTACGGGCGGGGTGAGCGGCGTGGTCAGTATTCTCGGCATTGATCCCGGTTCCCGATGCACCGGTTACGGCATCATTCACGATGGCCTCAAGGGCCCGGTGCTGGTCACCTACGGCACCATCCGCACCGATTCCGACGACCTGCCGGCGCGCTTGAAGCAGATTTACGACGGCATTTATCAGGTCGCCCGCGAATACCGCCCTACAGAAATGGCCATCGAGCAGGTTTTCATGGCGCGCAACGCCGATTCGGCGCTGAAGTTGGGGCAGGCGCGCGGGGCGGCTATTTGTGCCGCCATGAACGCCGGCCTGCCGGTCCACGAGTATGCCGCCCGTCAGGTCAAGCAGGCGCTGGTCGGCAAGGGCAGCGCGGAGAAATCACAGGTCCAGCACATGGTTCGTTTTCTGCTCGGTGTGAGCGAGGTGTTGCCCGGCGACGCCAGTGATGCCCTCGGGATCGCCATGTGCCATATCCACCATCGCCAGACGCATTTACGGATGGCCCGAGCCATCGGGCGCTCGTCATGATCGGTTTTTTGCGCGGCGTGCTGGTCGCCAAGAAGCCGCCTTCCCTGCTGGTAGATGTCCGCGGGGTGGGCTATGAAGTCGATGCGCCGATGTCGACCTTCTATGCCTTGCCGGAACTGGGTGCGGAAGTAACGCTCTACACCCATCTGGCTATCCGCGAGGATGCCCACAGCCTGTTCGGCTTTGGTTCCGAGACCGAGCGCAGCCTGTTTCGGACCCTCATCAAGGTCAATGGCGTTGGCGCCAAACTGGCTTTGGGCATCCTGTCAGGCCTGAGTGTCGAGGATTTCCATCGTGCCGTCGAACATCAGGATACGGCGCGCCTGGTACGGTTGCCTGGAGTTGGCAAGAAGACGGCGGAACGGCTGATCATCGAATTGCGGGATCGCTTGCCTGAGCTTGGCGTCGTCCACCTGCCAGGCGCCGCACCCCTGGCGATGCCAGAAGCGAATCCGGCGGAGGAGGCGGTCGAAGCGCTGGTGGCGCTTGGTTTCAAGCCGCAGGATGCGTCACAACTGGTCAAGCGTCTTCCACAAGACGGTAAAAGCAGCGAGGAACTCATTCGCCTGGCGCTGCAATCCTCGGCCAGGTAGCGGGGCCGGAACACCTATGACGACAGACGGCCAAAGGCGTGGGGTCTGGGTTCGGCTGCTCGAAGGGCCACGTCCCTGCAACCGCGGGGTTCCGGGCTGAAGAAGCGTGTCGCGCAGTGGGTGGGTGATTGCCAACACCGGTGTAAATTGCAGAAAATGCTTATAAAGCGCTTGAGGAAAGCGGAAAAGGGTGCAGTTTGATCAGTGTGGGCCATATGACGGGGAAACCCTTTTTGCGTTCAGTGCGTGCCTGGTTCGCGGGTGGCGCGTTGCTCTGCCTGAGTGTGACCGGCGTGGTGCGGGCGGGAGAGTCGGTTGCCATGGAGGCTGTCCAGCCCATCAAGGATCGGTGGGCCACCGTTTTCTATGGTCCGCCGGATGCAGGACAGAAGCAGGCGCTGGAGGCGTTTCTTGCGCCATCGGAGGCGTTGATTCGTCGCTATCCCAAGTCAGCCGAGCCATTGATTTTCAAAGCGCTGGTGTTGTGCTCACTGGCGGGTGCGGAAGGTGGATTTGGTGCGCTCAGGCGTGTCAGCCAGGCGCGGGAGACGTTGCTGCGAGCGCTGGATCTGGACCCGCTGGCGATGGAGGGCAGCGCCTATGTGATTCTCGGCAATCTCTATTACCGGCTGCCGGGTTGGCCGCTGTCCTTCGGTGATGATGAGGTCGCGCACCGGTATCTTGAAATCGCTGCCCGGTACTTCCCGGATAATCTGGATACCAATTATTTTCTGGGTGACTTTTATCTGGAGCAGGGTGAGTTTGATCGGGCGCTGACCTATCTGGAAAAAGCCGAGCAGGCATCGGTGCGGCCTTTGTCGCAGTTGTCCGATCTCAAGCTGAAAGCCGAGTTACCGCGCGAATTGGCCGATGCCAGACACAAAAACAAAGACCGAACGGGCTTCTTCAATCGATTTCTATCCACGCTGAAGTAAGCATTTTTACCTCGGGCAAACACCCACTGGCTGGGAGGGTCAGGCTACTCGTTGAGGAGCGACCGTCACTGCGTAGGAATTCCCGGACCATCAACCAATCGCCTCCAGGAGTCGTGGGTGAATCTTGACATCATGCTGATCGTTTTTATGCTCGCCCTGCTGGCGTGGGTCTGGCTGTTCTTTCTGTGGCAGCGACGTGCCATTCTGAGTCCGCCGGGCCAAAAGGCGTTGACGGATTACCCCTCCCTATCGGTCATTCGCCCGATCAAAGGGCTGGATGCTGGACTCGAGGACAATATCCGCGCCGGCTTTGAGCATGGCTATCCCGGGCCCCTGGAAACGCTGTTCGTGTTCGATGACGATCAGGAGCCCGGCGTGGCACTGGTGCGGAAAGTCATGGATGAGCGCCGTCAGTCGGGTCGGTCGGATGATGCCAGAATACTGTTTTCAGGCCAGCCGCCTTCCAATCGCACCGGCAAGCTGAATGCGATGATCGTTGGTTTGCAGGCCAGTCACCATGAGTTGATCGCGTTTGTGGACTCCGATATTCGTCAGGATGCGGAGGATCTGCGTATTCTGGTGACGACCCTGCTCTCGGATGAGCGAGTCGGCGCTGCGTTTCCCACCGTGGTCTCCACTGCGACACCCAGAACGCTCGGCGATGTCGGTTATGCACTGATGATCAATGGTCTGTACGAGCCGGCCGCGCTGGCAACGGCCCGACAGTCCGACGATACACTGCCGTTCATCATGGGGCATATGATGGTCTTGCGGCGAGAAGCCATTCAGGCCATGGGGGGACTGGAGGACGTCGAGGGTCAGCTGGTGGACGACATGTACATCGGCCGCCGCTTCAATGACGTTGGGTATCTGAACAAGCTGTCGCCCAAGGCGGCGGCTATCATTCAGCAGGATTCCAGCGTCGAGGAGTTTGTCGGCATCCTGATCCGCTGGATTGCCTTTTCCATGTCTGGCCTCCCGTTCTGGTCGACGAAACTGCCCCATTGGCTCTCCGGAACGGCGCTGTGGGTCGGTCTGCTGGTTGCACCTGTTGCCCTGATTCAGGGAGATCTCCTGACCGGAGGCCTGGCCTTGCTATTACCTCTTTCGGTCATGGTGACGATGAACCGCCTGCATTTTCTGATGGCCGGCGCACCGATCCCGCTCAAGTACTTTTGGGGCTCGCTGCTGATCTGGTTGTCAGCGCCGCTCATTTATGGGCAGATCTGGTTCAAGCGCGAGGTCAACTGGCGCGGCAGGCGGTATCGGTTGAATCTTCGGTCGACGTTGGGCTGAGGGGAAAGCAAACGGCCGCCTTATAAGGGCCAGGGGTCAGTTTTTGCGGGGCGCTGACGGCGCCCCGTTGCAGGGGCCCAAGGCCGAGAGCAGGCCCTGAAGGTCGGGAGGATAGTCGTGTTCGGCGTAAACGGCTAGGATGAGCTTCCCCTCGTTTTTCGACCAACAAGGGCGGCTATTCAGGCTGCCTGTTTTCCCGGATCTGGATTCTCAGCCCATCGGCTGAGATATTGAATCGGGGACTGGTAGCCCAGCGTAGAGTGTCTTCTTTTTCGATTGTAGAAAACCTCAATGTACTCGAAAACAATCTCACGCATTTTCCGCTGATCCACATAAGGTTCACCATGGATCCGCTCATTCTTGAAACCGCCGAACCAACTTTCCGTCGGAGCGTTGTCCCAGCAGTTTCCTTTTCGACTCATCGAACACAACATCCCATACTCACGGAGGAGATCCTGAAATGCCCCTGCGGCGTATTGGCTGCCACGGTCCGAGTGATGGATCAGTCCTTTCGCGGGCTTTCTCCGGAACCATGCCATCCGCAGCGCATCCGTGACCATGTCGACGGTCATTCTGGGCTTGATAGACCAACCCACAACCTCCCGGTTGAAGAGATCAATCACCACGGCCAAGTAGAGCCAACCCTCCGTAGTCCAGAGATAGGTTATGTCCGACGTCCAGGCCTGATTGGGCTCGGACGGCGCGAATTTTCTAGCCAAAAGGTTCGGGGCCACCGGCATCGTGTGTTTGGAGTCCGTTGTCGCTTTGTAGCGACGCTTGTGCCTCGCACGGATACCGTTTTCACGCATCAACCGCTCAACACGCCCCTTGCTGACCGGAAGTCCGCGGGCCTTCAATTCCTCGGTCATTCTTGGGCTGCCATAAGCGCCCTTGAACTCGGCGTGGATCGAACGGATCAGAGCGACCAACTGGGCATCCGTCAGTCGTTTCCGAGTCGGGGTGCCGCCTCGCTTCCACGCCCTGTAACCGTTGGGGCTAACGCTGAGTGCGCTACAAAGCTCACTCACACCGTAAAAGCCCTCATGCGCATCCATCCAGGCGTACTTCAAAGCGCATCTTTCGCGAAGTACGCCGCCGCTTTTTTTATTATCTCTAGCTCCCTCTGGGTGCGAATCAGTTCGGCCTTCAGACGGGAAACCTCCATCTGCTCGTCAGTAACATTACCGCTCTTGGGACCTTTGAGCTTGCCTTTCGATGATGCGCTGACCCAGTTCCGCAGAGTCTGCTCAATCACACCAAGTTCGCGAGCAGTTCCCGCAATCGATTGTCCTGATTTCACCCTTTCGACAGCGAGTTCCTTGAACTCAAGGGTGTATGCCTGTCTGGGAATCTTCATTCCATTTCTCCACTTCAATAACGTTCATCTTACGTTACCCTTGGTGGGCGAAGAATGAAGGGAACCTCAAAATGCCGGTAACGATAGCACCCAGAGGAGATGTTGGTCCTGTAGGTCCGGTTGGTCCAAAAGGACCGATGGGTGATAAAGGATTGTCCGGCGACAGGGGACCTGTAGGGGCGAAAGGAGCTAGGGGGGACCAGGGCTTGGCCGGCGCTCAAGGGGCTGTTGGTCCTCGAGGTCCCGCCGGAGGTGCTAAAGGGGATAAGGGCGATACAGGTCCACAGGGGATTCAGGGTGCAACTGGACCTGCGGGAGCACAAGGACCAATTGGTTCTTATAATCCAATGCAGGCAGCATTACTAAAATGGTATGGTGCGTCGGAGAGACAGGTATCAGTTGGTGATCGACCAGATACTATTGCCTTTGATGGTCAGAATG
>CAYFNI010000032.1:0-233 GCA_964344495.1 uncultured Methylococcus sp. | reverse complement strand
TCGCATCCGCTCCCTTTTTATTTTAATTTCTTTGTTTTCTTCAGCCCATGCGCAGGATGTGGTCGCGCTTTCGAATCTCCCGAATCCGGGCAACCTTACCTCGGGCGGAAGCGTTATCAGCAACACGGACTGGAAGGCGTTAATTTTCTCTACACCGAATCGTACCGATGCAAGGATTGTCTCTATCGAGCTTGGACTGAACTGCAGAACACGCAACGTGGCCCCTTTGTGTC
>CAYFNI010000031.1:0-23984 GCA_964344495.1 uncultured Methylococcus sp. | reverse complement strand
GGTGCCGCCTTGACGCCCGTGTAATAGAACGTGTGTCTTGGAATACCAAACCACTCGCACAGCTTTTGGATTGAAGCCTGATGGCTAGCAGCATACCCTGAGTAGATTTCGCTGGGTTGAAGCGGTCAAGGTTTACCGAGTACCCCGGGGCGGCCAACTGCTTAACTGCTCAGCAAGCTGTCCTGCAGACGCTTGATCTCATCGCGCAGGCGGGCAGCCTCCTCAAATTCGAGCTCACGTGCCGCGGCGTACATCTGGTCTTCGAGTTGCTTGATCCGCTTGGGTATATCCGCTGGCTTGATCGGCTGATACCCGGCGGCCGGTTCCGCCGCCTTGGCCTGACGGCTCTTCTGGACCCCGCCCATGGCACCGGGAATCGGCAATTCCAGAATGTCCGTGACCCTCTTGACGATGCCCTGCGGCACCTGGCCGGTCCGGACATTGTGCTCGATCTGCTTCTGCCGACGCCGCTCGGTCTCCTCCAACGCTCGTTCGATCGAACCGGTCATGGCATCGGCATACAGAATCGCCTTGCCTTCAAGGTTGCGCGCGGCCCGACCAATGGTCTGGATCAGCGATGAGGTCGAGCGCAGGAAGCCTTCCTTGTCGGCGTCGAGGATCGCCACCAGCGACACTTCGGGCAAATCCAGCCCTTCGCGCAGCAGGTTGATGCCGACCAGTACGTCAAATTTGCCGAGTCGCAGGTCACGGATGATTTCGACCCGCTCGACCGTTTCGACATCCGAATGCAGATAGCGGACGGCGATGTCGTGCTCGAACAGGTATTCAGTCAGGTCTTCGGCCATTCGCTTGGTGAGCGTGGTAACCAGCACACGCTGCTGCTTGACGATGCGAGCGCGAATTTCGGACAGCAAATCTTCGACCTGATTCAGGGCCGGCCGGATTTCGACGACCGGATCGACCAGCCCGGTCGGGCGAACCACCTGTTCGATAACCGCCCCGGAATGTTTGAGTTCATAGGGACCGGGTGTCGCCGAAATGTAGATGCGCTGGGGTGATCGGGCCTCAAATTCCTCGAATTGCAACGGGCGGTTGTCGAGTGCCGACGGTAGCCGGAAGCCATAATCGACCAGCGTTTCCTTGCGCGACCGGTCGCCCCGATACATCGCGCCCAACTGCGGAATGGTGACATGACTTTCGTCGACGACCAGCAGGGCATCGTCCGGCAGGTAGTCGAACAGCGTGGGCGGTGCCTCGCCGGGGCCGCGTCCGGACAAGTAGCGCGAATAGTTCTCGATACCCGAGCAGTAGCCAACCTCCATCATGATTTCCAGATCGAACAGTGTGCGCTGCTCCAGACGCTGCGCTTCGACCAGTTTGTGCTGGTCGCGCAGTTCGGTCAGCCGCGCTCTCAGATCGACCTTGATTTCGTCGATGGCCGCCAGAATGCGTTCTCTGGGCGTGACGTAATGGGTTTTCGGATAGACCGTATAACGGGCAATGCGGGACAGGATCTCTCCCGTCAAAGGGTCAAATAACGACAGGCGTTCGATCTCGTCATCGAATAGTTCGACCCGGAGTGCCTCGCGTTCGGATTCGGCCGGATAAATATCCACCACCTCACCCCGCACCCGATACGTCGCGCGCCGGAGTTCGGTGTCATTGCGCGTGTACTGGAGTTCAGCCAGGCGTCGCAACAGGGTGCGCTGATCAATCATGTCGCCCCGGACCAGATGCAGCACCATGCTGAAATACGAGGCGGGTTCACCCAGTCCGTAGATGGAGGAGACCGTCGCCACGATGATGGTATCGCGACGCTCAATCAACGCCTTGGTGGCCGACAAGCGCATCTGCTCGATGTGCTCGTTCAGCGAGGCATCTTTCTGAATGTAGGTATCGGACGAGGGAACGTAGGCCTCGGGCTGGTAGTAGTCGTAATAGGAGACAAAGTACTCGACGGCGTTTTCCGGAAAGAATTCTTTCATCTCGCCATATAACTGCGCGGCGAGGGTCTTGTTCGGTGCCAGTATCAGGGTGGGCCGCTGCTCTTCGGCAATGACATTCGCGACCGTGAAGGTTTTTCCGGATCCGGTGACGCCAAGCAAGGTTTGATGCAGCAAGCCATCGTGCAAGCCCTCGATCAGTTGCCGGATGGCCCCAGGCTGGTCGCCCGCCGGTTCGAACCGCCGATGCAAAACGAACTTTTTTCCCTTGACGGGATTCTGGGGCAGGCTTTCATCGAGTATCATTTTTTGCGGCATAAAACCGGACTCATTCCTGTACTTTCTCTTATCATCATGAAAAAAACTCTTTCCGACCGCGTCAGATCCATCAAGCCCTCCCCGACCCTGGCGGTGACCGCCAGAGCCGCCGCCTTGCGGGCAGCCGGCAAGGATATCGTGGGACTCGGCGCGGGCGAGCCGGATTTTGATACGCCCGAACCGATCAAACAGGCGGCGATCAAGGCCATTCAGGATGGTTTCACCAAATATACCGCCGTTGATGGAACGCCGGGACTGAAAAAAGCCATCGTCAACAAATTCAAACGGGAAAACGGGTTCGATTATCAGCCCAACCAGGTATTGGTTTCATGTGGGGGCAAGCAGAGCTTTTACAACCTGGCTCAGGCCCTCCTGAACCCGGGTGACGAAGTCATCATCCCGGCGCCCTACTGGGTGTCCTACCCGGACATGGTGCTCTTGGCCGGCGGGCAACCGGTTATCGTCGAGGCACCGCAGTCGCAACAGTTCAAGATCACGCCGGCGCAACTGCAGGCGGCGCTGACGGACAAGACTCGGCTGTTCGTCATCAACAGCCCATCCAATCCCAGCGGCATGGCCTACTCTGAAGCCGAACTGCGGGCACTGGGGGACGTTCTGGCCCAGTATCCGGACGTGCTGATCGCAACCGATGACATGTACGAGCACATCCTCTGGAACGCCGGCAACTTCGTCAATATCCTCAACGCGTGCCCCGAATTCTATGAGCGCACCATCGTGCTCAACGGGGTATCGAAAGCCTATTCGATGACCGGCTGGCGCATCGGCTATGCCGCCGGACCGGCCTGGCTCATCGAGGCCATGACCAACATTCAGTCCCAGAGCACCTCCAATCCGACCTCGATTTCTCAGGTCGCGGCTGAAGCCGCGCTGAACGGTGACCAGAGTTTCATCGGCCAGATGCTCAAGGCATTCAAGGAGCGGCACGATTATGTCGTGCGCGAACTGAACAGCATTCCGGGCGTCGAGTGTCTCGAAACCGACGGCACCTTCTATGTGCTGCCGGACATGAAGTCAGTCATCGCCCGTCTACCCGGCGTCGACAATGACTTGGGGCTGTCCGAGTACCTGATCGAACAAGGCGTGGCCGTCGTGCCCGGCTCCGCGTTTGGCGCCGATGGCCATATCCGCCTGTCGATTGCCACCAGCATGGCCAATCTCGAGAAAGCCATCGGTCGCATCAAGACGGCCTTGAGCTAGCCTCAGCCGGATTCAGGGCAACCCATGGGCCTGATAAAGCCAGTTGCACACGCCGTATTCAGCCTGCTGGTTTTGCTGTGGATGGCGGGATCACCGGCAGTGCTGGCCCGCCCACCCGACGGTGACTGCCTGACGTCGGACACCGCGCGCATCTGGGTATCGCCCGGCACCGCTAACGCACAGCGGACGATCCGAGTGCTGGGGGTGTCTACCGAAGAACCGGCCGACACCTTGAGCGTGATCGATGATCAGGGTCGGGAAGCCCCCGTCAGGACAACTTCTGGCGGGGGTCCACCCTGGAGCCTACGCGGAACACTGTCGCTCGAACCGCATGAAACCATCCGGCTCGAACTGCGGCGGGGTGAACGGATGCTGGCCTGCCGGCGCCTTGATGCCGATGATCCGGCCAGCTGGGAGCAACGCGCTGACGACGGGTGGACCCTGCCCGTCGAGGCGTTCTATGCGGCCTGGATCGAAATCCTGTTCGACGCTCCGGCGGCCGACACGCTGAGTTTCAAGTCACTGGAACCTGTGATCCGCGATCCCCAGCGCAACATCCTGTTCAATCATCTTGGCCAGAACGAGGATGCCCGGCTGCCGGCGACGCCCGATTGTGCCGACCTGCCCTACTTCCTGCGGGCCTATTTCGCCTGGAAGATCGGCCTCCCGGTATCGTGGCGTGCCTGTGATCGTGGCACCGGCAACCGACCACCGCGATGCGGTCCGCCGACCATCGATACCCGATTCACCCGTGGCTCGGCCAGCGCTGCCAGCTTCAGCGGCCTGATGCGGCAAGTGGCTGATACGGTTCATTCCGGCAGTGCGCGCACCGGACTGGCGGATGAGTCGACCGACTTCTACCCGGTAGCACTGGAACGCGCTGTACTCTGGCCGGGAACCGTCTATGCCGATCCCTACGGCCATACGCTGATCATCGCCAAATGGCTGCCGCCCGCGGCCGGACACAGCGGGCTGCTGCTGGCCGCCGATGCCCAGCCGGACAACTCGGTGGCCCGCAAGCGATTCTGGGAAGGTAATTTTCTGTTTGCCACCACCGCTGCCGCCGGCCCGGGTTTCAAGGCCTTCCGCCCGCTGCTGCGCGACGGCGGCCAGTGGCGTCTGCCGGGCAACGCCTGGCTCAGCGTGCATGCCCCGGCAGGCGGTTTTTCCGATGAGCAGGCGGGGATGGCGCCGGACGACTTTTATGCCACCGTGGGCAAGCAGATCAACCCCCAGGGATTGGCGCCGGAACAGGCTTACGATGCGATGCTGGATGCCTTGGTGGAGCAACTCGAAACCCGGGTCGAGGCGGTCGAGAACGGTGAACATTATGTACGTCAGCACCGGGGAGCCGTGATTCCCATGCCGGCCGCTGCTGCCATCTTCCAAACCACGGGGGCATGGGAAGACTATGCCACACCCTCGCGCGATCTACGTCTGTTGATTGCCCTCAAGGTGTTGAACCGACTGCCGCAGCAGATGACAGCGTATCCGTCGCTGTTCACCTTCGGCGGACGCAGCCCCGAGGAGGCCCGACATGCCCTCGAGGCACGGCATGAACAACGGATTCACGACCGCCACTTCACCTACACGCGGAGTGACGGCAGTCCGTGGCAGCTCAGTGTGGCCGAGGTGTTCGAGCGCCGCGAAGCACTGGAGATGGGCTACAACCCGAATACGTGCGTCGAATACCGCTGGGGCGCTGTACCCGGCTCACCCGAGGCGGAAACCTGCACCCGTCAAGCACCTGCCGATCAACTGGCCCGCATGGCCCAGTATCGGTCCTGGTTCCGTAACACCCAACGCCCCATCCAGTAAACGGCATGCCTTCATCCCGACTCGGCCCCCTACTTGTCGCCCTGCTCCTGATCCATACCGGTTGTGCCCACCACAAGCCGGCAGCCCCAACCAGCCCGGCCGTCGTCGAGACGACACCCGCCTCCGGTGCAAAGCGTCCGGCCCGGGATACACGTCGGCAACGGCTGCTGAACATCGCGCAACAGGAGTGGGAATTCTTCGGTCGTCAGCTGATCCGGCTCGATGACTCAGGCGAGAGCATCCCTCATGTCGGAAAATGGGAGGATGACGGCGAGCAGTGGTCGAACCGTGTCAACGCCTACTGGACGGCGGTCGGGAAACCGGGGCTGGATGGGTATGACTGCAAACAGCCCTGGTCCGCGGCGTTCATCAGCTGGATGATGCGGGAGGCTGGGCTGGATCGGTCCGAATTCCCACCGTCTGATTCACATTGGGGCTATATAGGCTATTTCACCCGTCGTGGGCCGGAAAGCGGTTCAAGTTTCGTCAGCCACCGCATCGCGGAGTACACACCGCAGGTCGGCGATCTGGTCTGCGCCACCCGGGGCAACAATGGCTTCATTCCGGTCTATCAGCAGGACCCGGCGTCCGTGCTGACGGGGCATACCAAGCTGCATTGCGATCTGATTGTCGAACGCAGCGATGGTCAGGTGGCAGGTATCGGCGGCAATGTGCGCAATTCCGTCTCGAAAACCTGGTACCCGCTGGATCGCAAGGGGATGCTGAAGCCCACCGAGCGGCGCCCCTGGTTTGTCGTGCTGGAAAACCGCCTCACTCACTGACCCTCAGCGACTGGATGCCAAAAGGCCGCACGCCCCGAAAAGGGTCATGCGGCCTTTTTGCGTGTATCGGGCTTGATCAGCCGCGGAACGGCAGTCCACGCATGACATTGCCCTTCATGCCGCGCATCATGCCCATCAGATTGCCCTTCTTGAACTTCTTCATCATCTTCTGCATCTGGTCAAACTGTTTCAGGACCTTGTTGACGTCCTGAACATCGGTGCCAGAGCCCCGTGCGATGCGCTGCTTGCGTGAGGTATTGATCAGGTCCGGATCCAGCCGCTCCTGTCGAGTCATCGAGTTGATGATGACAATCTGCTGCAGCCATTCGTTGTCGTTGATCTTTTCCTTGACATGCTGGGGTACGTTGCCGACACCGGGCAGCTTGTCCATCATTGCCGTCAGTCCGCCCATGCTCTTGAGTTGCTGCAGCTGATCGTAGTAATCGTTGAGGTTGAAACCTTTGCCTTTCTGGATCTTCTTGGCCAGTTTTTCCGCCTTGGCCTTGTCGATGTTGCGCTCGACGTCTTCGATCAGGCTGAGCATGTCACCCATGCCGAGGATTCGGGAGGCAATGCGGTCAGGATGGAAGCGCTCGAGCGCCGTGGTTTTTTCACCCACACCCAGGAACTTGATCGGTTTGCCGGTAATGTGACGC
Source organism: uncultured Methylococcus sp. (assembly GCA_964344495.1). GTDB lineage: Bacteria > Pseudomonadota > Gammaproteobacteria > Methylococcales > Methylococcaceae > UBA6136. Next base: position 17,288 of record CAYFNI010000031.1, on the reverse strand, counting down.
ACCGACAAGGCCGCACCACCGCGGGCATCGCCGTCGGTCTTGGTCAGCACGACACCGGTCAGGGGCAAGGCATCGCCGAATGCCTTGGCCGTATTGGCCGCGTCCTGACCGGTCATGGCATCGACCACGAACAGGGTTTCAATCGGCTTGATTTCCGCATGCAGGGTCTGGATCTCGGCCATCATCGCCTCATCCACATGCAGTCGGCCGGCGGTATCGATGATCAGCACATCCTTGTAGCGCTTGCGGGCATATTCGAGCGCTCCCTTGGCGATGTCGATCGGACTCTGCTGGGTATCGCTCGGGAAGAAGTCGGCACCCACCTCGCCGGCCAACGTCTTCAGCTGTTCGATAGCGGCCGGTCGGTATACGTCGGCACTGGTGACGACCACGGAGCGGCGCTCGTTGTCCTTGAGCCACTTGGCCAGCTTGGCCACCGTGGTTGTCTTGCCGGCGCCTTGCAGGCCGGCCATCAGGATGACGGCGGGCGGCTGGGTGGCAAGGTTGATCTTTTCATGGGCATTACCCATGACCGAGATCAACTCCTCGTTCACGATCTTGATGAAGGCCTGACCCGGAGAGAGACTGCCCTGGACGTCCTGCCCCAGTGCCCGCTGCTTGACCTGCTCGATGAAATCCTTGACGACCGGCAGCGCGACATCGGCCTCCAGCAGCGCCATGCGAACTTCGCGCAAGGTGTCCTGGATATTGTCTTCAGTCAGGCGGCCCTGACCACGGATCTTTTTGAGGGACTGGGTTAAGCGTTGAGTCAGGTTATCAAACATCGCGGAGCATCCTGGTGGCTATCGGGTTGCGCATTACTTCATCTGGGGGCGGCATTATGCCAGACTAGGCCGAGGAGGAGATGAACGCGATGGATTCACCATTGACCGATAGTCTGGCGCTGTGCGCCTATGTGGCCGCGTGGGCCGTCCTGTTGTGGACGCTGTGGCGCAGTGATGGTTCCACGGTCGGGGCGAAGTCTGCCCGCCTGCTCTTCCTGATACCGGCTCTGACCGCCATAGGCTTGCATGGCTTCAGCGCGTATGCGTCGCTGGCGACGGAAAATGGCCCGAATTTCAGTTTTCTCAATGCCCTGTCCCTGGTCACACTGTGCATCAACGGGGTGTTACTGGGCGCGTCGCTGTTCCGGCCGGTGGACAAGTTGAGCGTGATCACCTTGCCCATCGCTGCCGCGATTTTCACGCTCAAGGCGGTACTCCCGGCCGAATCGCATCCGGTACAGAACCATTCGTGGCAGATGACACTGCACATTTTCAGTTCGCTGCTAGCTTACAGCCTGCTCAACATTGCGGCGCTGCAAGCGTTGCTGCTGGCGATTCAGGACTGGCGCCTGCGGCATCACCAACCCGGCGGGTTTCTCACCCGTTCCCTGCCCTCGCTGCAAAGCATGGAACGGCTGATGTTTCAGCTCATTGCCAGCGGACTGGTGCTGCTCACCCTGTCGCTCCTGACCGGTTTCGCCTTCATGGACAATATGTTTGCCCAGCATCTGGCCCACAAGACGGTGCTGTCCCTGCTCGCCTGGCTGGTATTCACGGTGTTGTTGCTGGGTCGACAGCATTACGGCTGGCGCGGCCAGACGGCCATTCGCTGGACGCTGAGCGGTTTTGTGTCGCTGATGCTGGCCTATTTTGGCAGCAAGATGGTGCTGGAGCTGATTCTCAACCGGGCCTGAAACATCTCATACATCCGGCGGCAGCGCCCTGAAAGCCGCCAGCACGGCAAAGCTCAAAAAGACGAGCCCGCCGACCACATGCACCGTCCGGGCAGACACCCGGCGCAGCACCGTTTTTCCCGCCCAGATACCGATGCCACTGGTGGTGGCCAATGCCGCGGTTGCTCCCACCCAAACGGCCCAGGGCGATTCGGTGGCCCCCAGACCGGCAACCGCGATTTGCGTCTTGTCGCCCAATTCGGCCAGAAAGATCATCAGGAATGTGGTCAGGACAACACCTCGGCCGGAGCGTTCCACACAGGCTTCGGCTTCATCGTCGTGCTCCACGAGCAGACTGCGCAGACCAAAACCCGCAAACAGCACGGCGACTGCAGCGGCCACCCAGCGCTCCGGCAACCATTGGCCCACCGCCGCACCAAACATCACCGCCAGTCCGTTCAGCAGGGCAAAGGCAGCGACCGCCCCCCACAGTACCGGCCAGTGCCGATGGCGGGTGGCGAGCGTCATGCACACCAGCTGGCTCTTGTCGCCAAATTCGGCCACGGCCACCAGCGCATAGGCGCCTGCAGCGGCGACGGCACCGTGATGCCAGTCGAGAGCAGCCTCCGCCTGCGTCAGCCACTCGCTGGCCTGAGCCATCAGATCACAGGCCATGGTCAGTTACCCGTCACCAGGTTATCCAGAATCATCATGATGATGAAACCCATCATCACGGCGAAGGTGGCATAGCGCGCCTTGCCCTTCGACTGAGTCTCGGGAATGATGTCATCGCTGATAACAAACAGCATGGCGCCCGCGGCAAACGCCATGCCCACCGGCATCAGCGGCAGGAACGCCGAGGCCATGATCACACCCAGAATGCCACCGACCGGTTCGATGAGGCCCGTCAGCAGGGCAATCAGCACCGCGCGTTCACGCTGATAGCCCAGCGCCACCAGCGGCATCGCCACTGCCAGCCCTTCCGGAACATTCTGCAAGGCGACCGCCATCGCCAAGGCCACGCCGTTGTGCCAGTCGCCCGATCCAAAACTGACTCCGACAGCCCCGCCTTCCGGCAAGTTGTGCAGAGTTACGGCGGCGATGAACAGCCAGACCTTGCGCAGGGAGTCAAAAGTATCGCCCTGCTCCAGAAAGCGCTCATAGGGCAGCCATCGATCGGCCAGAACCAGAAAGCCGGCGCCGGCCAGAATGCCGATCGCAACCACATAGACGCCCAGCCCGGGCCACAACTGATTGCCGGTCTGGATGCCGGGAACAATCAGCGAGAAGGCCGTAGCTGCCAGCATCACCCCCGCTGCACCGCCCAGCATGGTGTTGAGCGTGCGGTGTGTGATCCGGCGATAAAACAGAACCGGTAATGCGCCGGCGCCGGTGGCGAGCCCTGCCAGCACACTGGCGAGTGCCCCGATGGCGATGATCTTGTCGACAAAGAGATAGACCAGACTCAGCACCACGGAGATCAGCAAGGAAGGGGCCCCGAGCAGGATCAGCCGTTGCTCGAGCGGGGTGAAGGTCAGAAATTTCTGATACGGCCGGGTCTGCTTCACGGTTTCCGCAAAGGCGCCGATGGTTTCTAAACGCATGGAACTGGACCCTCCGGATCCCGAACGATCTTGAGAATGCCCTCCGAGGAGAGACATGGCTAAAATAGCCCATGGATAGTCCGCAATCAGCGGAGTGCGGTCAAGCCCTGTCATCACTGCCGTACCGATCACCGCCCATCTTTCTGAGTTATCCGGAGTCGCCCCCGTATGCCCATCACCACACGCCTCGTTGATTACGACCATGACGGCCTCCGTTGCGAGGGTTTCGTGGCAATCCCTGATGACGCCGCGGGACCCCGGCCGGGGCTGCTGATCGCACACACATGGGCTGGCCGCAATGACTTTGTCATGGACAAGGCCCGCGAACTCGCTGCGATGGGCTACGTCGCCTTTGCGCTGGATATGTATGGCGCCGGCCGGGTTGGCCAGTCGGTCGAGGACTGTGCGGCGCTGATGGGGGACGTCATGCGCGACCGCGTCCTGCTTCAGCATCGCATCACCGCTGCGCTATCGGCGCTGCAACAGTTGCCAGAGGTTGATCCCCAGCGGATTGCCGCACTGGGATTCTGTTTCGGTGGCTTGTGCGTGCTGGATCTCGCCCGCACGGGCGCGAGTCTCCGCGGTGTCATCAGTTTTCACGGACTTTTCACCCCGCCGGAGAATCCGCTCACCGCACCCATCGTGGCCAAGGTGTTGGTACTGCATGGTTTCGAAGACCCGATGGCTACACCCGAACAGGCTGTGGAACTGGGACGCGAACTGACCGCACGCGGGGCGGACTGGCAGCTCCACTGGTTTGGCCATACCCAGCATGCCTTCACCAATCCGCTGGCCAATGATCCGGCACTGGGAACGGTGTACAACGCGGCTGCTGATCGCCGCGCCGGTCGATGCCTCACGGATTTTCTGGATGAAGTGTTAAAATAACAGACCATTTTCAAGAGGCCCCGGAACGCCAGCATGGATCTCAATTTTCTTGATTTCGAACAACCGATCGCCGACCTGCAAGCCAAGATCGATGAGTTGCGCCGCGTCGGCTTCGACAACGAGATCAATATCAGCGAAGAAATTGCCAAGCTTGAAGAGAAAAGCCGCAAACTGACCGAGTCGGTCTTCTCCAATCTCAGCGCCTGGCAGATCTCGCAACTCTCGCGCCACCCGTTGCGGCTTTACACCCTGGACTACATCGGCATGATGTTCGAGGAATTCCACGAACTCCACGGAGACCGTACGTTTGCCGATGACCCGGCTATCGTCGGTGGACTGGCAAAGCTGGATGGTATACCGGTGATGATCATCGGCCACCAGAAGGGGCGCGACACAAAGGAAAAGATTCACCGTAATTTCGGCATGCCGCGCCCCGAGGGCTACCGCAAGGCACTGCGTCTGATGAAACTGGCGGAGCGGTTCAAGCTGCCGATCATCTGCCTGATCGACACGCCTGGCGCCTATCCGGGCATCAATGCCGAGGAGAGGGGGCAGAGCGAAGCCATCGCACGCAATCTGTTCGAAATGGCCACGCTGCAAACACCGATCATCTGCACGGTCATCGGTGAAGGCGGTTCCGGCGGTGCGCTTGCCATTGGCGTCGGCGATCGCCTGCTGATGCTGCAATACAGCACCTATTCCGTGATTTCACCTGAGGGCTGCGCGTCCATTCTCTGGAAGAGCGCCGAAAAGGCCGAGCTGGCCGCTGAAGCCATGGGCATCACCTCCGATCGGCTGCTGGGGTTGGGCTTGATCGATGAGATCGTGCCGGAACCCCTGGGCGGCTGCCACCGCGATCGCGACAAAACCGCCGCGGCACTCAAAAACACCCTCAAACGCACCCTCGAAGAACTGCGGCGCATACCGGTCGACCAGTTATTGAGCTCACGTTACCAGCGATTGCTTTCCTACGGGGTATTTGAAGAGGGCAATGCATGACGGTTTCGGGACGGATTCGCGCCGTCCCACGCTGACCTCGGCGTATCTGGCCGAACGCCTTCCCCCACTCCCCCCCGCAGCGAATTACTGGATCGCGTACAGCGGCGGTCTCGACTCCACCGTGCTTCTGCACCTCCTCGCCGATGTGCGGGCGCAGCATATGCCCGACCTGAAACTTCGGGCAATCCATGTCCATCATGGACTTCAGTCCGCAGCCGAACACTGGGTCACGCACTGTCAGCGCGTGTGCCAGAGCTTGGCGATCGACCTTCAGGTGCTGCGGGTTGACGCCCGCCCCCTCCAGGGACAGAGTCCGGAGGAGGCAGCCCGGCTGGCACGCTATAAAGCGATCAAGCAGAACCTGCAGCCGGGCGATCTGCTCCTGCTGGCCCAGCATCAGGACGATCAGGCGGAAACTGTGCTCCTGCAATTGATGCGCGGGGCCGGCATTGACGGGCTGGCGGCAATGCCGGCCCATGGGCAGATCGATGGCATCCCCGTCGCGCGCCCGCTGCTGGAGTTCGATCGGACTCGACTGGCACGCTATGCCCATGGGCAGGCGCTGACGTGGGTCGATGATGCCAGCAACCACGATCCGGCTTTTGATCGCAACTATCTGCGCCAGCAGGTTTTGCCTCTGATCCGGCAACGCTGGCCCGGCTTTGCCCAGACGCTGAGCCGCAGCGCCCGGCACTGCGCCGAAACCCAGCAATACCTGCATGCGTTCACGAATCAACACTTGCCGCCGCTGTTGGGCGATTCGCCACGGACCCTGCGCCTATCGGCATTGCAGCAGCATAGTGATTATGAGCAGCGCCTGCTCCTGCGACAGTGGATCAAATCCTGTGGATTCCGCCACCCACCCCATCGCACAATGGAAGCCATCCTCTGTGAGGTACTTGCAGCACGACCTGATCGGCAGCCCGTGGTGCGGTGGGCCGAAGGCAGCATTCGGCGTTATCGGAACCAGCTGTATCTGACGGGTCCAGAGACCGACTCCAACTGTCCAGCCGATGGACCTCCCCTCTCGCAGACCGTCGCGAGCGCACGCGCATCACCACCCGCCGCCCGCTTCGACGCTGAACAGGTGCGGGGCAGCGAACTGGATCGACTGGTGCTGCCGGGCAACGGCATCCTGATGGTGCATGCATCTGAGGGACATGGAATTCGACGCGAGCACTGGCAACCGGGGAGCATCAGGGTCGAATACCGGCAGGGCGGAGAGCGTCTCCGCCTGCCCGATCGTGACGGCTCGCACGCACTTAAAAAGCTGTTCCAGGAAGCCGGTATTCCACCCTGGCTAAGGAGCCGCTGGCCGCTGGTCTTTCTCGGCGACCGGCTGGCATGGGCGGGGGCAGACTGGTATGCCGCGGAATTTGCAGCCAACGGCCTGACGGAGAGCGTCCGACTGCAATGGCGGCCGGATGAGGATTAACCCTCTCCCCCAGGCAGAACCCGCGCAGCGCGGAGCCGGCAACATCAATGCAGCCGGCCCCACCACCATCGGCATGAGCGCAGAGGTCTATCAGTTCGGCCAATGGTAAACGTTGAAGGACTGCTCACCGTTGGCAGCCGGTCCGGTCGGCACGATGGCATTACCCCCCATGTCGCCGGCATAGTTGCGACCCAGACGCCGCAATTCTTCGTTGACGGACTCGTCATCACGCGGAATATACGCCACCGACGCGGTGGTATTGGAGGTCACATGACCAATCTTCTTGCACTTTCTTACGTCCTTGTCCGTCAACAGCCGGACATCCTGGCCCTGAGGTTTGAGATCCACCCACGTGCAACCCACCAAGGACACAAAAGCAAACCCCATCACCCAGCGCCTTACATGCTTTGACATACCCGCCTCTCCTATCGATTGAACAGCGTCGTTCAAAATACTAAACCGTTTAGGGCATCGGATGAAACAGTCCCCCGATGACGATCGGGGGCGGGTGCAGTAGAATAAGCCGGGTTTTATCCGTTTCGGCTTTGCAGTGTTCCGATGCAGATTCCGGACGGTGCGCAAGGCTCGTCTCATATCCATAGTTTTGAATGACCAGATACATATTCATCACCGGCGGCGTCGTATCATCGCTGGGTAAAGGTATTGCCGCGTCCTCGCTCGCCGCCCTCCTCGAAGCCCGGGGACTCAAGGTCACCATGACCAAGCTGGACCCCTACATCAACGTCGATCCCGGCACCATGAGCCCGTTCCAGCACGGCGAGGTGTTCGTCACGGATGACGGCGCCGAAACAGACCTGGACCTTGGGCACTATGAGCGCTTCGTCCGCAGCACCATGGGCAAGGTCAACAACTGGACCACCGGGCAGATCTACGAAAATGTGATCCGCAAGGAGCGTCACGGTGAATATCTCGGTGCGACCGTACAGGTGATTCCGCACATCACGGACGAGATCAAACGCGTCATCCGCCTGAGTGGCGAAGGCCACGATGTAGCCCTGATCGAGATCGGTGGCACGGTCGGTGACATTGAATCTCAACCTTTCCTCGAAGCCATTCGCCAGATGCGCGTGGAACTCGGGGAAGACCGATGCATCTTCATCCATCTGACCCTCGTGCCTTTCATCGGCACCGCCGGCGAACTGAAAACCAAGCCAACCCAACATTCGGTCAAGGAGCTCAGGACCATCGGTATCCAGCCGGACATCCTCATTTGCCGCTCCGACCGCGTGATTCCCGAATCCGAGCGGCGCAAGATCGCGCTATTCACCAATGTCAGCGAACAGGCTGTCATCAGCGCCGTCGATGCCGACACCATCTACCGGATTCCGCTGCTCCTGCATGAACAAGGTCTGGACGAAATCGTGGTGCGCAAGCTCCACATTAATGCGCCGCCCGCCGACCTGTCGCAATGGCAGAAGGTCATCGACGGTTTGACCCATTTCGACCGCGAGGTGACCGTGGCGATGGTCGGAAAATATGTCAACCACACGGATGCCTACAAGTCGCTGAACGAAGCCCTGACCCATGCCGGTATCCAGACCCGCACCCGCGTCAGAATCCGCTATTTCGACTCGGAAGACATCCGTGACAACGCCGATACCGTACTCGCCAATGTCGATGCCATTCTGGTTCCCGGCGGTTTCGGTGAGCGGGGCGTTGAGGGCAAGATCGCCACGGTTCGCTATGCGCGCGAAAACGGCATTCCTTATCTTGGCATCTGTCTTGGCATGCAGGTGGCTGTAATCGAATTCGCCCGCAACGTCGCCGGCCTGGCCGGGGCCCACAGCACCGAATTCCAGCCGGCTTCACCGCACCCGGTTATTGCGCTGATCACCGAATGGCAGGATGCCTCGGGCGCCATCGAACAGCGTTCAAGTCACTCCCAGATCGGCGGCACCATGCGGCTGGGCAGCCAGCAGTGCCGCCTGGTGCCGTCCAGCCTCGCCCATCAAGTTTATGCGCAGGACATCATCTCCGAGCGTCACCGTCACCGGTACGAATTCAACAACTACTACCTGGACACGCTGAAAAATGCCGGGCTCCGGATCGGCGGCACCTCGCTGGACGGCAAGCTGGTGGAAATGATCGAGATCCCCGACCATCCCTGGTTCCTGGCCTGCCAGTTCCACCCGGAATTCAAGTCGACACCGCGCAAGGGGCATGCCTTGTTCAACGGTTTCATCACCGCCGCCCGCGAACACGCGGCACACGGATAATTGCGCATGAAGCTCTGTGATTTCGAGGTCGGCCAAGACCGGCCCTTCTTCCTGATTGCTGGGCCCTGTGTCATCGAAAGCGAGCAGCTTGCGCTGGATACAGCCGGTACCCTGAAGGAACTGACCGATCGAATGGGCATACCGTTCATCTACAAATCATCCTTCGACAAGGCCAACCGGTCTTCCCATACCAGCTTTCGCGGCCTTGGCATCGACGCCGGTCTGCGCATCCTGGAGACGGTCAGACGTACGGTCGGTGTGCCGGTACTAACCGACGTGCATGAAGATACGCCGTTGAGCGAAGTCGCAAGCGTGGTCGACGTATTGCAAACCCCCGCCTTCCTCTGTCGGCAGACCAACTTCATCGCCAGCGTGGCAGCCACGGGACGGCCAATCAACATCAAGAAAGGCCAGTTCCTGGCGCCCTGGGATATGCGCAACGTGGTCGAAAAAGCCAAGACAACCGGCAACGATCAGATCATGGTCTGCGAACGGGGCGTGTCCTTCGGTTACAACAACCTCGTGTCCGACATGCGCTCGCTGATGATCATGCGCGACACCGGCTGCCCGGTGGTATACGACGCCACCCACTCGGTCCAGCTGCCGGGCGGTCAGGGGAACTGTTCAGGCGGTCAGCGCGAATTTATTCCGGCCTTGGCCAAGGCCGCCTTGGCCGTCGGCATCGCCGGCCTGTTCATGGAAACCCATCCGGATCCTGACAAGGCCCTGAGCGATGGCCCCAACTCATGGCCGCTGGCCCGCATGGGCGAACTGCTGGAGGTGCTGTCCGCGATTGACCGGACCACCAAGGCACACCCCATGCTCTGATTGAAACCCTACTGACTCCAATCCCTACTTACGAACACAGGAGATACCTCATGAGCAAAATCGTCGACGTGAAAGCCCTTGAAGTGCTTGATTCACGTGGCAATCCGACTGTTGCAGTCGATGTCATTCTGGAATCGGGCGCCATCGGCAGCGCGATGGTTCCGTCAGGTGCATCGACCGGCTCCCGCGAAGCCATCGAGTTGCGCGATGGCGACAAGTCACGCTACCTCGGCAAGGGCGTCACCAAGGCGGTCGCCAATGTCAACGGCGAAATCCGCTCAGCCGTGATCGGTCTGGATGCCGCTGACCAGAAGGCACTGGATCATAAAATGATCGCTCTGGACGGTACCGACAACAAAGGCCGTCTGGGCGCCAACGCCATCCTCGGCGTCTCTCTGGCGGCCGCCCGTGCCTCAGCCCAGGAAGCCGGCAAGCCCTTGTACGCCTACCTCAATGACAGCGGCGAATACCTGCTGCCGGTACCCATGATGAACATCATCAACGGCGGCGCACATGCCGACAACAGTGTCGACATGCAGGAATTCATGATTCTGCCAGTCGGTGCACCGAACTTCCGCGAAGCCCTGCGCTATGGCGCAGAAGTCTTCCATGCGCTGAAGAAAGTCCTGCACGATCGTGGCATGGCCACCGGCGTGGGCGACGAAGGCGGCTTTGCGCCCAACCTGCCGTCCAACGAATCGGCTATCGAAGTCATCCTCGAAGCCATCAGCAATGCCGGCTACGTCGCTGGCAAGGACATCTTCCTGGGCCTCGACGTGGCCAGTTCCGAGTTCTACAAGGACGGTTACTATCACCTTGAATCCGAAGGCAAGAAATTTACCTCGGAAGAATTCGTCGATTATCTGGCCGCCTGGGTCGACAAGTACCCGATCATCTCGATCGAAGATGGTCTGGCCGAAGGCGACTGGCACGGCTGGGGCGTCATGACCGACAAGCTGGGCGACAAGATCCAGATTGTGGGCGACGACCTGTTCGTCACCAACCCGGCAATCCTCAAGAAAGGTATCGAAGCCAAGGTGGCCAACTCGATCCTGATCAAGGTCAACCAGATCGGCTCTCTGACGGAAACCCTGGAAGCCATCGACATGGCTCATGCAGCCGGCTACACCACCGTCATGTCGCATCGTTCGGGCGAAACCGAAGATTCGACCATCGCCGATCTCGCCGTGGCGACCCGTTCCGGCCAGATCAAGACCGGCTCCCTGAGTCGGTCCGACCGCATCGCCAAATACAACCGTCTCCTGAAAATCGAGGCGGAACTGGGCGACAAGGCCAAATACGCCGGCAAGGGTGCTTTCAAACGCGCCTTCTAAGGCACGCTGAAGGAACACGTCCTTGTACAAGCTGATCGCCTTTCTGCTGTTCCTCATCGCCGCCCTCCAGTACCGACTGTGGCTGGGCGATGGCGGCATCCGCGAATATCGGGAAATTTCCCAGCGGATCGAGGAACTCCGGCAGGAAGGCGAGCGGCGCAAGATCCGTAACGCCGCGCTGGCCGCAGATATCCTCGACTTGCGCGACGGAACGGACGCCATCGAAGAACGCGCCCGCCATGATCTCGGAATGATCAAGGAAGGCGAAACCTTCGTCCAGATTTTCGATGCGGACACGCCTGCCAGCGCACCGCATATTCAGGCCGACAGTTCCGTGCGGCCCGAGTCCACCGGCAAGAAACCGGGCACACCGCCCGCCAAGGCCAAACCCCATACCGCCAAGCCGGCCCGCCATGCGCGGGAACCCGAATGAGCCCACGATTCTGGGCAGTGGTACCCGCTGCCGGCGTCGGCAAGCGCATGGGCGCGGCCATTCCCAAACAATACCTGGACATCGCCGGACAGACGGTGTTGCACCATACGCTCGAGCGCCTGCTGGCGGTCGACATCCTGTCCGGGGTCTATGTGGCCCTGGGGGCCGAAGATGGCTACTGGCCTGATGTACCGCTTGCCCGGCATCCGCGCATTCATGTCGCGCCGGGTGGACGCGAACGGGCCGACTCGGTGTACTCGGCGCTGATCACCATGGCCCCGCAGGTTGATGAAGATGACTGGGTTCTGGTACATGATGCCGCCCGTCCTTGCCTCACGGGCCAGGATGTCATCAAGCTCATCGACACTCTGCGCAATGACCCGGTCGGCGGCATCCTTGCCCTGCCCGTCAGCGACACACTGAAAACGGTCAGCGACGGGCTGATTACCGGCACCCCCGACCGGAGCCACGTCTGGCGGGCCCTGACGCCGCAGATGTTCCGCTACGGATTGCTGCGCCGTTCACTCGAGCAGGCCGCCGAACGACAGTTGCTGGTCACCGACGAAGCGAGCGCCATCGAGTTGGCCGGCCACCAGCCACGCATCGTCGAGGGACGATCCGACAATCTCAAAATCACCCGGCCGGAAGATGTCTCTCTGGCTGCCTTCTATCTGGAGCGACAATGTTACGAATAGGTCAAGGTTACGACGCACACCGGTTTACCGAAGGTGGCCAGCTGGTTCTCGGGGGCGTTGCCATCGAATTCGACAAGAGCCTCGCCGCACACTCGGACGGCGATGTCGCGCTACATGCCTTGTGCGATGCCCTGCTCGGCGCTGCTGCCATGGGCGATATTGGCCGGCACTTCCCCGACAACGACCAAAGCTTCAAAGGCATCGACAGCCGCATCCTGCTGCGTCAGGTGTTCGATAAGCTGACGGCCCAGGGCTACCGGATCGGTAATGTCGATGTCACCATCGTGGCTCAGCGGCCCAAACTCGCGCCCTACATCGACCGCATGCGGGCCACGATTGCCACCGACCTGCAGATCGAAATCGATGCCGTCAACGTCAAGGCCACGACGACCGAGGGCATGGGATTCGAAGGCCGTGGCGAAGGCATTTCAGCCTCGGCAGTGGCCCTGCTCGACAAGGTCTGACGACATGCATGACCCTACCGCCGACCTGCCGTATGCGCTGGGTGGACCTGCCGGCAGCGGGGCGATCAAGCTCAGCCCCGACGACTTCATCGTCGAGGAAATCCTCGGCTTTGAACCCTCGGGGGATGGCGAGCACGTATTCCTGCTAATCGAAAAGCAGGGTGATAACACCGACTATGTCGCCAGACAGCTGGGGCGGTTCGCCAAGGTTTCGGCACGGAACATCAGCTATGCGGGTCTCAAGGATCGGCACGGTCGCACCCGTCAATGGTTCAGCATTCAGCTCCCCGGACAGACGGGTCCCGACTGGCGGGAGATGGAGACCGACAGCCTGCGCGTCCTCACGATCACTCGCAACGCACGCAAATTGCGCCGGGGTGCGGCAAGCGGCAACCGATTCCAGCTGACCCTGCGTGACCTCAACGTCCAGCCCGAGGTGCTCGAAGCCAGATTACAGGCCATTCGGCAGCGTGGTGTCCCGAACTATTTTGGTCCCCAGCGGTTCGGGCACGAAGGCCAGAATCTTGATCAGGCACGGGCATTGTTTGCCGATCCGGAACGCCGGATCGACCCGCACAAGCGCGGACTGTATCTCTCGGCAGCACGGTCAGAGATCTTTAACCGCATCCTGGCGGAGCGGGTACGGCAGGACAACTGGGATCAGCCGATCGCGGGTGATGTGTTCATGTTTCCGGACTCGAAGAGCTTCTTCAAGCCTGCCGAGCTGGATGACGACATTCATGCCCGGGTGGCTGCGAAAACCATTCACCCTAGCGGGGTGCTCTGGGGCACGACGGCTTCAACGGCCAGCGATGCAGCGCTGGCCATCGAGCAGGCCATCGCCGGTCACACTGCCGATCTGGCCGCCGGTCTGGCGGCCGCAGGCTTGGAGACGACGCGCCGCCCTCTCCGACTGTATCCCGAATCGCTGGGCTGGCAGTCGCCCGAACCCGATTGTCTGCAACTGGATTTCTGCCTGCCCGCTGGCGCCTATGCCACGACCGTTATCAGGGAGTTGATCCTGACCCACGGGGTTGAGGTGTGATGACCTGAGGAGGCCGGCAGCGCCGTCCACCTGTCCGTCATTCACACCAGCCATCGGAGATCATCGCCATGACCATCGGACTTATCTGTAATCGGGATACCGTCATCGCCCGTCGGGACGATGCGATCAGCACCGTTGCCCGCTTGATGCGGGTGCATCATGTCGGCAGTGTCGTCGTAGTCGAGGACGCGCCCGAGGGGATCAAGCCGGTCGGCATCGTGACCGATCGCGATCTGGTCGTCGAAATCCTTGCCGCCGAAGTGGATGCCCAGACCGTCACGGCCGGTGATGTGATGACCCATGAACTGGTCAGTGCCCGGGAACATGATGGCATCTGGGTGACTCTGAAACGCATGCGCAATCAGGGCATCCGTCGACTGCCGGTGGTCGATGACAGAGGTGTGCTGATCGGATTGGTCAGCGCCGACGATCTGCTGGATTTGCTGGCCGGAGAATTGACCGACCTCGTCCGCCTGACCGGCCGGGAAAGAGAACGAGAAATCCTGAAACGCAACGGATAACCCCATGACAGTCACGCTCTTCCATAACCCGCGCTGCAGCAAATCCCGCCAGACGCTGGAATTGTTGCGCAACCGCGGCCTTGAGCCGACCATCATCGAGTACCTGAAGACGCCGCCCAGCGCCGCACAACTGGCCGACCTGCTCGACAAGCTCGGCCTCGAACCGCGTGCGTTGATGCGACGCTCGGAAGCCGCCTATCGCGAGGCGGGACTCGACAATCCGGCGCTTGATCGCGACACCCTGATTCAAGCCATGGTCACCCACCCGGTCCTGATCGAACGTCCGATTGTGGTCGTCAACGGCAAGGCCGCCATCGGCCGGCCTCCGGAGAATGTTCTCAGCATCCTGTAAACTAAGCCGTCGGCCGCATCCCGCGCGGCCGACGTGTGATGCATTACCCTCTCCTGTTGCCCTCTTCTACCATGACCGACATCCTTATTCTGTATTACAGCCGCTACGGCTCGACTGCGAAAATGGCCAATCTGATCGCCCGTGGCGTGGAAGAAGTGCCCGGTGCGATGGCCAAGATCCGGACAGTTCCGGACGTTTCACCCACCTGTCAGGCCATCGCGGAACCCATTCCGCAAGATGGTCCCCCTTATGCCACGATCGAGGATGTGCAGAACTGTCACGGCTTGGCCTTGGGCAGTCCGACCCACTTCGGCAACATGGCGGCTCCGCTGAAGGCATTTCTGGATAGTACCAGCGGCCTGTGGTTCTCAGGCGCCCTGTCTGGCAAGCCGGCAGGCGTGTTCACCTCGACATCCTCCATGCACAGCGGTCATGAGAGCACCCTGCTGACGATGATGGTACCGCTCCTCCACCATGGCATGATTCTCGTCGGCGTTCCCAGCCGGGAGCCAGCCCTGAGCCGCACGACCACCGGAGGCACCCCGTATGGGCCCAGTTTCCACACCGCCAACCCCGGCGAGCCCATGACGGAGGACGAACGACAAATCTGCAAGGCCTTCGGCAAACGGCTGGCGCAGACGGCCATCGCGCTGCAATCGAGTCCGGTACAGTAATCCGCCCAGCCAATTCGCCGGATGGCACACCAGCTCGCGCTGCCACTGGGCTTCAATGCCAGACAGGGCTTCGGTCAGTTTTGGCCAGGACCCAATGACGAGGTCGTCGCCCATCTGCGTCAGGCCGCACTGGGCCAGGGCGACTCTCCGCTGTTTATCTGGGGCGTCGAAGGCGCGGGTAAAACCCACCTGCTGAATGCCGCCTGTGCGCTGGCCAGTGACCATGGGCGCCGTGCCGCATATCTGCCGCTACGAACACTGAGCGCCCTGGGTCCGGACATCCTGACCGGAGTAGACCAGTTCGACGTGGTATGTGTGGACGATCTTGATCCGATAGCGGGTCTCCCTGAATGGGAAGTGGCCCTGTTCGAACTCTTCAATCAACTGCGGGATCACGGCCGGACGTTGCTGATCAGCGCGCGCCGACCACCACCGCAACTCCCTTTCCGGCTGCCGGATCTGCAAAGCCGTTTGGCCTGGGGGTTGACGCTTCATATCCACCCCCTGCGTGAAGACGACACATTGCAGGCCCTCTCGCTGCAAGCCAAGGCGCTGGGGATGGACCTGACACCCGCGGCCGGACGATTTCTCATGAGTCATACCCGCCGGGATCTTCCTGCCCTGCTGACGCTGCTGCAGCAACTGGATCGTGCCTCGCTGGCCGCGCAGCGGAGACTGACCATCCCTTTCATCAAGAGTCAGATTGGAGAACAGGCATGAATGTTCTGGTCATCGGCACGGGCGCCATCGGCAGTTTTTATGGCGCATTGCTGGCCCGCGCCGGTGTCCGGGTCACGCTGCTGGCCCGTGCGGATTATGAACAGGTCAAGACGCACGGGATCGACCTCAGAAGTGACGCCCAGCTCGGTCACTGGCATTTCCGGCCGGATCGGGTGATTCGCTCAGCCAGCGAGCTGACCGAAAAGCCGGACTACATCCTGCTCTGCATCAAGGTCGTAGAGGGAGCGGATCGCGCCGGTCTGATTCGCGATGCGCTGGGGCCGGACACCGCCATCGTGCTGCTGTCCAACGGTGTGGAGATCGAACATGACATCGCAACGGCCTTTCCCGAACATGAACTGATCAGCGGTCTGGCGTTCATTTGCGTCACCCGGACAGCGCCGGGTCAAATCTGGCATCAGGCCTATGGCCGACTGTCCCTGGGCAATTACCCCAACGGTCTCTCGGACAGAACCCGCGCACTGGGCGCAGCATTCGAGCGGACCGGCATCGGTTGCACCATGACCGAATCAATCGTGGCAGCGCGATGGCAGAAATGCCTGTGGAATGCCGCCTTCAACCCCCTGTCCGTGCTCTCGGGCGGACTCAGCACCACCCAGATTCTGTCGACGCAGGAGCCCTTGGTGCGCAAGGTGATGGGCGAAGTCTGCGCGATTGCCGCAGCCCTCGGCCACATGCTGCCCGATGACATTATCGACAAACAGATTGATGGCACCCACCAGATGCCGCCATACAAGACCAGCATGCTGCTGGATTTCGAGGCCGGACGACCGATGGAAACGGAGGTCATCCTGGGCAATACGGTGCGAGCCGGACGCCGGGCGGGCGTAACGGTGCCCCAACTGGAATGCCTTTACGCCCTGATGAAGCTGCGGGAACTTGAACTGGACCAGCACTGAGCGGTTCAGGACCGTTGGACTGGCGGGTCCCCACTCGGGGCGCGGCTTAACGCCCTAGCTCTGCACCCAGGGCAGTCCCTCAAACCGCCAGCCGCGCACCGTGTTACGGTGCTGCTGCGCGTCTTGGGGGCCCTCAAACCCATCTTCGATGTTGGTCAGATCGGTGTAACCGGCAGCTGCCAGCGCCTCCGCGGCCGCAAGCGAACGCTGTCCGCTGCGGCACAGGAGGTAAATCGGTGTCGATAAAACCGGCGCCAAATTCCGAACCTGATCGAGAAAATCCGGGTTCGGGCGCATGTCGGGCGCCCATTTCCACGGCACGTTGATCGCACCGACTGGATGGCCGACGAAGGAGAATTCAACCGGGTCGCGCACGTCGATCAGGCGCGCATCGGCCTGAGTCGCGATTCGGGCGTGCGCGTCCAGCGGCGATAGGCGTTGTATGACGGTCATGGGTACCT
>CAYFNI010000030.1:408-24076 GCA_964344495.1 uncultured Methylococcus sp. | reverse complement strand
TTACCGGGGCCCGGCACTGGTCCGTGAGTTAGTCGCAGGCCTTTAGGCTTTCTCCCCTCACCCGCAACGCCGCGCAGCGTTGAATAAAATTGAAGCGGGTGCGGGTGCGTATGACTCTCCCTTTCTCTTGTCCCTCTTTGGAACTGCCATGCAACATTTCTCGCACTTCGACCAATCAGGCGCCGCGCACATGGTGGATGTAGGTGACAAGCGTGTGACCCATCGTCAGGCCATCGCCGAGGGCGTGATTGAGATGCAGACTGAAACGCTGTCTATGATCATGGAAGGCTCCCATCAAAAAGGCGATGTGCTGGGTATTGCCCGAATCGCCGGGATCATGGCGAGCAAGAAGACCGCGGATCTGATACCTCTCTGTCACCCGTTAGCGCTGACGCACGTCAGTCTGGCTCTGGAACCAGAGCCTGAACAGCGCCGAGTTCGAGTAACGGCTACTGTCAGAACGGCGGGTCAAACCGGCGTTGAAATGGAGGCTCTGGTCGCCGTGCAGATTGCGCTGTTGACCATTTATGACATGTGCAAGGCTGTGGACAGAGGGATGACGCTCAATTGCGTTCGCCTGCTGGAAAAATCCGGCGGCCTGTCTGGTGTCTGGCAACGTCAAGAGGGTCCTTAAGAGACCCACGCGGCCGTCACGTCATGGCCGGGCTTCGCGCTGGTAGTCGATAAAACTGTAGGACAGGCCGCTTTCCTTGTCATCGAGAACATCCTGACGGGCAACCTCACGCCACTCGGACCAGTCGATCTCAGGAAAAAAAGTGTCCCCGTGGAAGTTATGGTGAATTCGGGTAAGAAACAATCGTTCAGCCCGACTGAGGAAGCTGGTGTACAGCGCTGCACCACCAATAACCATCAACTCGGGTGCGTTTTCCGCCGCTTCTAGGGCCTCTGCCAGAGAGTGTACGACCGTACAGCCTTCTGCCAGATAGGCCGGATCTCCCGTCAGGATGATGTTATGCCTCCCAGGCAAGGGCTTCCCGATCGACTCGTGCGTTCGGCGGCCCATCAAAATCGGCTTACCCAGGGTCACCTGACGAAAGCGTTTCAAATCTGCAGAGAGATGCCAGGGCATACGATTATCAACGCCAATCACGCCGTTTTCGCTCATAGCGACAATAAGCGAGATGCTCATGTGTTGAGTTCATCCAACAGGACGCTGTAATCGGGTGCACCCTCCTCTCCGCTTTGTTGCTTAAGGGTTGGGTAATCAACATACCCCTCAGCGCCCCCTCCATAGAATGTTGCCGGATTCGGTACATTTAAGGTGGCGTGCTCCCTGAATCGTTCAGTCAGGTCGGGGTTAGCAATATAGGGCCTGCCGAAGGCAACCAGGTCTGCCCGATGCGATTGTATGGCGGCTGTGGCACGTTCCTGTGTGTAACCACCACACACCATCAGGGTTCCGGTATAGCGCTCGCGTATAAGCCTCATGATGGTTTGTCCCTGGGGAGAAGCTTCGTCTGATGTCTCATCGGCATATGACGGATCTACCACATGCAAGTACGCCAGATCTCGTGCGTTCAACTGGTCCGCAACGTAAGCAAAAAGCATTTCTGGATCATCATCGCCCATGTCATTAAAGACACCGAGTGGCGACAGCCTGACACCGACGCGATCTGAACCACAGACCCTGCTGACGCCATCTACGACTTCAAGCAGAAGTCGCGCCCTATTTTCAACTGATCCGCCATAGGCGTCAGTCCTTTGGTTTGTTTTCGAGCATAGAAATTGATCCAGCAAGTAACCGTTGGCCGCATGCACCTCCACGCCATCAATGCCCGCGGATAGTGCATGTTTGGCAGCTTGCTCATAGTCTCTGACGATGCCGGACATTTCCTTCGTCTCAAGGGCTCTAGGTACAAGGAAAGGCACAAAAGCTGGCTTTCCCTGTGGATCAACAATCATCGCTGTCCCTTCAGCTGCAATAGCCGATGGTGCAACGGGTAGAGCGCCATCAGGTTGCAACGATGGGTGAGAAATTCTTCCCACATGCCACAACTGCATGAATATCACCCCTTCAGCATCATGCACAGCCTCAGCAACTAGCCTCCACCCTTCGATTTGCTCCGGTGAATAAATCCCTGGCGTCCACGGATATCCCTGGCCTTGTTGAGATATTTGAGTGGCTTCCGTAATGATCAGACCCGCTCCTGCTCGTTGGGCATAGTAGAAGGCATTCAATCGACCTGGGCTATTGCCCGGCTGCCGACTGCGCGAACGCGTCATCGGTGCCATGACGATTCGGTTGGCGAGCGTGTACGGTCCGATCGTGTAACGGCTGAACAAGGTTGCGGGCATGGACTTCTCTTGGTTAGAGGGACATGAATCTACCAAACCAGATCCTCTGGAACCTGGAATGCAGCGTAGGGATCATCGGATGCATCCGCTTCAGACTTTCCCGTATTCAGCAGAACGATAACAGCTTCTTCCCGAGCACGGATTTTTTCGACTGTTTCACGTGGAACCAAATCATAACGTCCATCAAAGTGAGTCAGGCCAATGATGCCTCTGATCAAGAGATCGCGTGTTTTGGCATCGACATAGAGTTTCTTGACCTTTCCTTCATGCAAAAAGTTGAACGGTATATCGCCTTGAGGCATCGGCAACTTTTGTGTATCGATCAATTGTCGTACCTGTGCGAGGACGGCCTTGCGCTCCGCCTGT
Source organism: uncultured Methylococcus sp. (assembly GCA_964344495.1). GTDB lineage: Bacteria > Pseudomonadota > Gammaproteobacteria > Methylococcales > Methylococcaceae > UBA6136. The sequence goes on along the minus strand of CAYFNI010000030.1, from coordinate 21,394 downwards.
TCCTTTCGTTGCTGGTTAAGTTGTCGATCACGCTGCTGTTTCTCAAGCAGAGAATCATTCGCATGACGACTCAAGTGGTCACCCCCGGGCATACCGGATGCTTGCTTTTGACCTTCCTTTCGCTTTTCCTTCTCGGCTTTCTTGATCTGCTTCTCACTGACCAACCCTGTCTTCAGGAGTTGATCTTTCAATCCCGCCATATGGGTCCTCCAAAACTGTTAAAAAAGGGTACTGGAATCGGGTCTCCGGTCACGCGCCTGATGTTCATGTGCAGCATTGTCCGCAAGCCATGCGAGAGTAGCAACCATCGAGATGCAGTGCTTGAACAGCCTGTATGAATGGGGTGGCCATGCTATAGTTTTAGTTGATTCATGAGTATTGCTGTTGTCGCTCATCTTCCGGTTTTCGATAGCCCCCCGCTTTGTTCATAAACACACCATAGTTCCAGAATATGTTGCCTTACCCCACTATCGACCCGGTGGCTTTCTCTTTGGGGCCACTCAAAGTTCATTGGTATGGTTTGATGTACATCATTGGCATCGGCGCAGCATGGTTTCTGGCACGATCACGTGCAAAAGAACCGAATTTTCCTTGGAGCTCCAACCAGATTGAGGATTTAATCTTTTACTGCGCAATAGGATTGATGGTTGGGGGGCGGCTGGGCTATATCCTGTTCTACAACTTCAAGGCCTTCAGCCAGGATCCGCTTATGATCATCCGCGTGTGGGAAGGGGGCATGTCATTCCATGGCGGCATGCTGGGGGCCTTTGCAGGGATGTGGGTCTTTGCTCGCGAGGTGAACGTCCGTTTCGGGGACGTGACCGATTTTATCGGGCCGTATGTCCCATTAGGATTATTCACGGGTCGTATCGGAAATTTCATCAATGGGGAGTTATGGGGGAAACCCACTGACGTACCGTGGGGTATGGTTTTTCCGGGAGCGGGCCCCGATCCGCGCCATCCATCCCAGTTGTACGAAGCGGTGTTGGAAGGTGTCGTCCTGTTCATTGTGTTGCAGTGGTATCGGCGGCGAAATCCTCCTCGTACGGCTGTAAGTGGTCTTTTCCTGCTGCTATATGGCCTGTTCCGTTTTCTGGTTGAGTTTGTCAGGCTGCCGGATGCCCATATCGGCTACTTGGCCTTTGGATGGCTGACGATGGGCATGGTGCTTACTGTACCCATGATTTTAGTGGGTGGTTTCATTCTGGTGCGCGCATACTCGATCAACAAGCGAATGCTTACGGCATGAAAACACCTCATCCCGAACAGCAATACCTTGACCTTCTCGATGCGCTGCTAACACGCGGTGATCTGAGACAAGACAGAACCGGCGTCGGTACCAAAGCCCTGTTTGGTTACACCCTGCGTTTTGATCTTTCCGAGGGCTTTCCGGTTTTCACCACCAAGAAGATTTTCTGGAAGACGGCCTTTAAGGAAATGCTCTGGATGCTATCGGGAGGGCGGAATATCCGTGAGCTTCTTGAACAGAATGTTCATATCTGGACAGACTGGCCATTGAAACATTACCGCGAATCGACAGGTGAGACCGTTACACAAGAGGACTTTGAGCAGAGGATTTTGAGTGATGCAGACTTCGCCCACCGCTGGGGCGACCTCGGGCCAGTCTATGGTTGGCAGTGGCGCCACTGGAAGGCTGCAGACGGTCGCGAAATAGACCAAATTTCCGAATTAGTTGACAGTCTGAAGCAAAATCCCGGTTCACGCAGACTTTTATTTGAGGGTTGGAATGTGGGTGATCTTGATGCCATGGCATTACCGCCCTGCCACAAGACCTACCAGTTTTTTGTCTCCAGCGAGACCAACACGCTCTCAGCGGCGCTTATGCAACGCTCTGCAGATGCTTATCTGGGACTCGGTTGGAACATTGCCAACGTGGCGCTTTTGACTCATCTTCTGGCGGAGCAGTGTGGATTTCTCCCTGGTGAAATCATCTGGTTTGGCGGGGACGTCCACTTGTACCTGAATCACCAAGAACAGGCCCGCCTCCAGATAACCCGCACCCCACGTACCCTTCCACGCTTATCGATCAAGCGCAGAGCAGATTCTCTGTTCGATTACACCATCGATGATCTTGATTTGCTGGGATACGACCCACACCCGCATATTCCGGCACCGGTCGCTGTCTAGAAGCATCAGCGTTTGATGCTTTTCAGAAGCCTATTAATGCCATCCGCCGTACTGTTTGGTCGGATCACCCTTGAAACCGGCTGAACCGCCGCTTCCCCCGGAGCTTTTCCGTTGCGAAATAGCGGCCCCGGCCGCTTTGGCAAGATTGGCTTCAGTCAGCCCCCCCAAATTGATCGCTGTATCCACGACAATGGTAGTGACTGAGCTGATGTCTTGTTCACTCACTAAATCACTCGTAACAACAGCCTTCAGCCGCTTGTCCTGTCCTTCTGGGATGGCTGTGAGTGTCACGGGAAAGGCTGTGCCGGCAGGTAGCACCAATCGGTAATGTGCATCAGCCTCAACTGCGGCGGTTGCAATGGTTCTTCCTTGTTGATCCGTCGCCTCAATTTTGGCTCTGGTTACCGGCTCATCATCATTGAGCACCACGCCGCTCAGATGAACTTCTGCACCACCCGGGCTGCCTGAAGGAGTCTTTGAATCCCCACAGGCGGTGATCAGTAAGAAGAGGCTGGTTAACAGACTGGCTGCTGGTTTCTTCATGGGTATGTTCTCGCTTGCAAAGCTGGAGTGGGAACCGTTCAGAGTGCATTAAAGGGCACAGGTTCAAAATCACGTTGCATGCTTGTCGCGCTCCTGCGCTAATCGATTTTGATGCCGATGATGAATCACGCCGCGTAACCAATACAACAGCATAATGATGATGGCGCTGAACAAGCCGCGGAAGAACTCATGGTGCGCTATCAGTAATTGCCGAATTTCATCCAGCGTTTGCCAACTCAGTTCTCGATGCAACAAATAACTGGCAATAGCCACGACCAGCAGGCTGAATAGACGACGCAAGCCTCGTTGTGCCAGACGATGAGATAGAAAACTGCCTATAGAACTGCCTACCATGGCGGCTAACGTGACATTGGCTGCCAGATGCCAATCTATCTGTATGTGGCTGCTGTAACCAAGCAGTGCAGCGGCGGAGTTCATGGTTATCACCAGGAGTGACGTCCCGATGGCCGCCTTGATGGGCAATCCTCCCAAAAGTGTCAAAGCAGGAACAATCACAAACCCGCCGCCCACACCTACCAATCCTGTAACAGTTCCGACCAGAAAACCATCGAAGATCACTGCCGGCAAATTTAACCGGGTCGGACACAGGGACATCGTGGGTAGATGATTGACCTCACGCCTGCGGCCAAAGAAGAGACTGAATGCCGTTGCAAACATAAAGAAGGCAAACATCAGAAGGAGCACATGATCCGGTACATAAGCCGCCAATCGGCCTCCCGTATAGGCGCCAGCCATGCCTGACAAACCAAATACCCAACCATTCTTCCAGCAAACATGTGCAGAGCGAGCATGGCCAATAACCGCCACGAGACTGGTAAGCCCTATGACAATGAGCGAGGTGGCGATCGCGGCCTTGGCTTCCAAGCCCATGAGATATACCAGTACCGGGACCATCAGAATGGACCCACCCCCACCCAAAAGGCCCAAGAGCAAGCCCACACCGCCGGTCACAATTAACAGACTGATCAAACTCATGATTCAGATTCGAAAAAGAGGTTCATGTCAGCCCTGCAGGGTCTTGGCGCTGTCTATGCCGCATTGCAAGTTTACGGGTAAGGCAGCATCGATTTGTTTTGGATAGGGCAGATCAAGACCCTCCATGATCAATTGAAATTCAGCCAAGGTCTTGCCGCCCCCAAGTCGGGAGTTTTTCTGCCTTTCCTGACGGATGGTGGAGACTGTATTGCCTTGATAATCATGGCCAGGGTAGACCAGAGTGTCAGGGGGCAATGTGAAGAGCTTTTCCTGAATGCTGGCAAAGAGTTTTCCGGCATCGCCTTGTTGAAAATCGGTTCGCCCACACCCACCGATCAACAACGCATCTCCGGTAAAGACCCGGTCAGACATCAGGTAACTGACGCAGCCCGCAGTATGTCCGGGGGTGTAAAGGACACAAAATTCGAGATCACCTACCTGTAAGACCACCCCATCAGTCACCAAAAGGTCAGGGCAGAGCGTTCCTGCATCGCGGTGAACCACACTTTTACTGCCCAAAGCATCACGCAGATGGCCCGCCCCCGTAATGTGGTCGGCATGCACGTGCGTTTCAAACGTGAAGCTGAGCGTCAACCCCAATTCTGAGAGAAGTGCCTGGTAAAGGCCAACGTCGACCGCAACCGGATCAATAAGAACCGACCTATGAGTTCGATCACAACCGATGAGATAGGTATACGTACAAGTCTCAGGTTCAAATAATTGTCGAAAAATCATCATCTCTCCCGGGCAATCCCATTAGATAACACTGATCATAATGCATTCATCAGGGGTCTCACAGACAGGTGAACCGAAACCCATCCAAGATCACCGACAAGGAGGACGCACCATGACACACGATGTGGCTGGATGGTGCGCAACAGGAACACCGTTTCTCTCCTGTCTGGAGAGATGACTAAGATGTTCAAAGGGTGGGGATAAGTGTGGGATCACTCTTCCGTTCCAGTGCCTACTCAAGTTATCCACACACCACACAGCAAAGTCAGGGCCAGTTATCCACACTCAAATAATCACGTAGACACTTGATTTTAATGCAAATAAAAGAGCCTCCACAGGGGGCGCGGGGGCTAATAAAAATAAAAATTTCTTTCTTTTTCCAAATATTAATAAAGCATCCCCGCTTGCTTGGCAGTCCAGTAAAAATAGATGAACCAAACCATCAGGTGGATCGCGATGATGCCCCGTAGAATCCAGAGATAGACCGACTGACGCGTCTTGTGGCGAAAGTCGTTCTGGGCGATCAGGGATCCTGGCCAACCTCCCAGCAACTCCAGGATATGAAGGTAGTGTTCGGGAATTCGCGACTGACGAGTGGCCGCGTTGGCCTTGTCCTTTCCATACAGAAACATCACAAGAATGCTGAAGATCCCGTAGCAGGAGAAGGGAACCGGATTCTGTGTCATGACCAGCAGGTAGCCCGACAGAACCAGCGGTGTGATGATCAGCAGGTTTACCAGCCAGGATCTGGGACGCGGCTTGAGCTGAAACGGACCGCTTTCAACATGTGAGGGAATAACTAACGCGGGAATGTGCGCAAACGAGGCGCGTTTGCGCTCTCCATTGCTGACAGCCGGACGGAAATGAACCTCGTCTCCGACTTGCGGCCGGCGCGATAGACCTTTCTTGAAGAGACTGATGTGAACGAAGTAATCCTCGTCGCTACCGTCCGGCCGCACAAAGCCAAAGCCTTTCGAGTCGTTCCACATGATCAAGCTTCCTTTCTGCATGGGCAACTGCGCCTCGGACTTCTTTTTGTGAGTGGTCATGTGGATTCAGACTGAAATAGGGTGGCCAGGGAACTTGAAGCGCCATCACTTCATGGCAATCATGCCGCAGAAGTTGTACCAGCGAAAAAAAACATCGCAATAGGAAAAGCCGTTTCTCAGCAAGAGCGCTCGGTTCTCATCAAACTGATAGGGAATCAGCACATTTTCAAGGGCCTCCCGTTTCTGAGCGATCTCCATATCGGAGTAGCCGTTGCGGCGCTTGAACTCATAGTAATGCTTGATGAACAGGCGATTCAGTGTCGAATTCGGTCCTAAAACCTTTTCCACCAGCAGCAGGCAGCCATCGGCGCGCAAACCCGACGCGATCGACTGTATCAACCGATCCCGGTACAACGGACGGACAAATTGCAAGGTCAGGTTCATGATGACCACCGAAGCCTCCGTCAACGCAATGTCATCTTCGATGTTCTGACACTGCAATACAATCGGATGGATCGGAGCCGCCGCGGCGATTTTTTCCTGGGCAATTGCCAGCATTTCCGGCGATGCGTCGATTCCGACCAGGGTCAGGTCATGCGGAAGCCGTTGGTCTAAATGTAACAAGGTAGTCCCGGTCGAGCAGCCAAGGTCATAGATGTGGCTCCCGGGTTGAGCGAAATCCAGTGCCAACTCACCCAGCATGCGCTGGATTTCGGCATAGAAAGGGACTGAACGATCCAGCATGTCATCGAAAACGCGGGCCGTCTCCTGGCCGAAATCAAAATCGGCAACCAGCGGCTGCGGAGAGCGAAATTTCTCGTCACGACTCATGCGAATCTCCTACGGCGAACCGGTCCCGACACAACCAAAGCAGCAGCACCAGCAGCAAGCCCAGCCATAAACTCGACAGATAACCGACAAACTGGTCATAGTTCCCAACCAGAAAGGCAAACGGCGACGTTGGCACCATGTACGTCAGGGGTTTCGACGATTTAATGATGAAGACCCAGCCGGCATGAATACCCATGCAGATACCCAGACTGCCACTAAAAAGGATCCGGACGCTCGCCAGCAGAAGTCCCGCGAGAAAAAGCCCGAGGAACACATCCGGGGCGGCCTCGCGGATATGGTAAAAGCCATCCAGCGCGATGCGAAAACCCGTATCCCAGCCCACTTGATCGAGCGGGGTCGTCCATTTGGTGCCGATGAAATGCAGGCAGGCAAAATAAAACGCGCTCACCAGCGCCGCAGCGAGCGGGCCCGACATCTTCCGCACAAACGCCAGCAACGCGCCCCGAAACAGCGTCTCCTCCATCAACGCCACCGCAAAACCGATCCCCAGCGCCTTGAGCGTGATCGGTAACAGCTGGTCAGGCACCCACCTGGATCCAACGATCTGCCGGACGTCGAGCAGAACCAACAACAGCACCAGTATCGCCAGCATGAACGCACCGATGACAAAACCGATCCACCACTGCTTGAACCAGGCTGAGCAAAACCCGAGATCCGACCCTGTCAGCCGCACGCGTCGTGCCAGTGGCCACAAACCCAGCAGCATCACCGCCTGGCCACCACGACTCACCAATGACCGGAAGTCGCTGACATTATCAGAGCCCATGAAACGAAAGACGGGATACGCTACCAGAGCAGCAACCGCAGCGGATCCCAGGAGATAAAGACCCGGTAGCAGCAACGCCAAAAAGAAGGATCGAACAGATTTCATGACCGGACAACGGAAGAAACAAGGCATAAATCCATCATCGCGACATTAACATACAGACCGATGTGCCTGACACTGCAAAGCCTTTGCGAACGACCTCAAATTTCACCCCTGCCAGCAGAGGAGATTCATCTTTGGTGGATCACGGGTGCCGATCAACCGCTGACAGACCTGCTGAGCGGCTTGGAAAAAAACTGGCTGGATGAACAAGAGACGAACCGATCGACTCGGATCACCCATGTGGAAAAAAGGAACGTCCATCGCTCAACCCGGATGGCATTGCGCTATCTGCTGGGCAGTTATCTGCAGCAGCACCCAGCGGACATCCGGTTCACCTTTAATCAGCAGCAGAAGCCCCGACTGGCCGGCACTGAGGAAGATCGAGGACTGACCTTTAATCTTGCCCACTGCGGTGGCACGATCGTTCTGGCGTTTGGCTGGAATCGTCCATTAGGTGTTGATCTGGAGACACACATAAAACCCCGTCGGCTTGAGCGACTGGCCGCCGCCTGTTTCACAGCGAGTGAATACCAGCACTGGCAGGCCCGCCCCGATCAGGACAAGCAGCGCACCTTCTATCAATACTGGACGGCGAAGGAGGCCTTCGTCAAAGCGACGGGCGCTGGGATCGCCATGGGGCTGCAGCGACTCGAGATCGACGCCGATTTCCGCGGATTTGTGCAGGTACCAGAAGAAGCCGGTCCCGCGGACGCCTGGCAACTGCACGGTTGGGAAGACGAACAGCATGCCCTGGCGTTGGTCAGCCGTGGTAGCGGAGCCAAAATCCGGTTCTGTAACATCAACCCCACGCTCCGCAGTTTCAACAAACGGACCACACCATGAAATGTCATCGCCTGATTGCCGCACTTCCGCTCATGCTGGCGGCATGCACCTACCCAACGGACCGGATGACCCAGGGTCGCTGGATCGACCTGACCCACGATTTCTCCGACAAAACCATCTACTGGCCGAACGCGGACCATTTCAAGCTGGAAACGGTCTTCGATGGCACCACGGACAAGGGCTATCACTACTCGGCCAATCGCTACACCGCTGCCGAACATGGCGGTACCCACATGGATGCGCCAATTCATTTTGATGCGGCCGGCGAGACCGTCGAACGTATTGCGCTGAATCAGACCATAGGTCCTGCGATCATGGTCGATGTGAGCGGCAAGGCAAAAGCCAACCGCGATTACCTCATCGGCGTTGCGGATCTGCAGGCCTGGGAGAATACGAATGGCCGCATCCCGGATGGCAGCATCGTACTGTTGCGAACCGGGTATGACCGCTATTGGCCAGACGCCGAACAATACCTCGGCACGGCAGAACGAGGCACTGCCGCCATCGCCAGGCTCCACTTTCCGGGACTCGGTCCCGATGCCGCGCAATGGCTGGTTCAGCAGCGTCATATCAAAGCGGTGGGGCTGGACACGGCCAGCATTGATTATGGCCAATCCACCCGGTTTGAGTGTCACCGGATCTTCGCCCACGACCATATCCCGATCTTCGAGAACCTCAAGGGCCTGGATCAGTTGCCTGCCACAGGCAGTGAAGTGGTCGCGCTGCCGATGAAGATTGAAGGCGGCAGCGGAGCGCCCCTCAGGGCGGTAGCGGTGGTGCGCGACTAAGTGGACGGTGCCAGGGGCAGCCCTTTGCCCCAGTTCAGGATGCCATTCGGATCGAACACCGACTTGATCTGATTCATCACACCGAGCGACGCCGCATCCAGTTCCCGGTCCACATAATCCCGCTTCTCGATCCCGACGCCGTGCTCGCCCGACAAGGTGCCTCGTAGTCGCAAGACCAGCGAGAACATCTCATCGAGGCAATCATGCGCTTTCTGGCTTTCGCCCGGCTGGCCGGGATCATAAAGCAGGTTGACGTGGATATTGCCGTTGCCCGCATGACCAAAGTTGACGATCGGCAGCGCATAGCGCCGAGACAACTCATCCAGCCCGCAGATCAGGTCCGGCAACTCCGTGACCGGAACCACGACATCCTCGTTGATCTTTTTGGGCGCAATTTTCCTGAGCGTGGGCGAAAGCGCCTTGCGTGTCTGCCACAGGGCATCCACTTCCTCGGCGCTGGCCGCAATCCGGAACTCCACCAGACCCTCAACCTCGGCCGCTTCGCGGATACTCTCGATTTGCGGCAGCATGGCTTCGGCGAAGCCGTCGACTTCAATCATCAGCAAGGCGCCGGCCTGATCCGGTAGACCCGCGGTCGAATAGCGCCTGACCATATCAATGGCGTTGCCGTCGATGAACTCAAGCGCACACGGCACCGCCGGTTGCGCCATGATGCGCGCGATCGCCCGGGCGGCGGCACTGACATCGCGATAGACCGCCCGCAGCGTCCGTTTGTCCTGTGGCAGAGGCGTCAGCTTCAGGGTCGCTTCGGTGATCAGCGCCAGCGTGCCTTCCGAACCGATCAAAAGGCGCGTCAGGTCATAGCCGACGACCCCCTTGGTGGTAAAAACGCCGAGCTTCAATTCTTCGCCGGCGCCGGAAATGGCCCGCAGGCCCAGAGTGTTTTCGCGCGGCGTTCCGTACTTGACCGCCCGCGGACCGGCCGAGTTATAGGCCAGATTACCGCCGACGCTGCAAAAGGCCGCGCTGGTCGGGTCGGGCGGCCAAAAAAAGCCGTGCGGCTTCACGTAATCCTGAACCGCCTGATTGGTGATGCCCGGCTCGACGACGATGAAGCGGTTATCGGAGGAAAACTCCAGCACCCGCTGCATCCGCTCGAACGAGGCCACCACACCGTGTTTGAGCGGTACCGTGGCGCCGGTTGTGCCGGTCCCGCGACCGCGGGCCGTCAGCGGCACCAAAAACTCGTTGCACAACCGAACCAACGCCAGCGTCTGGGCGTGGGTATCGGGAAAAACCACCGCATCCGGCAGCACCTGCCGCTTGCTGTTGTCATAACCGTAGACCCAGCAATCAGCCGGATCCGTGAACAGCCGGTCGGCCGGAAAAATCTCGGCCAGCCGGGAGAGAAAGCGGGGATTCAGAGACATGCAGGATTACTCGCCGAACAGCTGGACATCAATCAGATCGCACAGACAATGCGTGATCAGCAGGTGCATCTCCTGAACCCGCGCCGTCACCGTCGATGGAATCCGGATCTCAAGATCACTCTCCCGCAGCAGCGGCGCCAGCGCACCGCCGTCACGGCCGCTCAGCACGATGATATCCATGTCGCGGTCATGGGCCGCCGATACCGCCTTGAGAAGGTTGCCGGAATTACCACTGGTGGTATAGATCACCAGAATGTCGCGGCTATGACCGAGCGCACGGATCGGCTTCGCGAATACCTCATCGAACCGGTAATCATTGGCGATGGAGGTCAGGGCTGACACATCGCCCGTCAGCGCAATGGCCGGCAGGCCGGGCCGATCGCGATCGAAGCGATTCAGAAGCTCCGAAGAAAAATGCTGCGCCTCGGCCGCCGAGCCGCCGTTGCCACACGCGAGGATCTTGCCGTCATTGAGCAGACAATTGGCCAGCCTCAGCCCTGCTTCCTCAATGTGTCTGCCCAACACTGACAGCGTGTCCAGAGAGGTCTCGTGGTGGACCGTGAACTGCTGCGTAATACGTTCCAGAAAATCCATGATGATTGCGTCTGCCGTTGAGCCTAGTCAGCCTGAAAGGCGCCCTTGATCCATTCCAGAGTCAAGCCATCCCGTCCTGGCTGTAAGGCAGCCACGTCGAAACGGGTGGCACAGGATAAGCGATTTTGCTTGAGATAATGCGCCGCGGTCAGGATCAGACGGCCCTGTTTCTGGGGGTTGACGCTCTCCAGGGCACTGCCAAAGCGGCTGGAGGCACGGTAACGGACTTCGACGAACACCAGCGTTCGCGCATCCCGCATGATCAGATCTATTTCCCCGTACCGGGAACGGAAATTACGTTCTACCAGAACCAGGCCGCGCTGCTGCAGTCGGGACAGCGCTTCGTCTTCGGCCCATCGGCCGCGGTCAGTTCGCTGCATGCGCCGGCTCCAGTGCAGAGCTCCGCTCACGGGCGGGCTCAGCAAGCCCTGACAATTCCGCCGGATGGCTGGGGTAGTCGGCACGCCAGCGCGCCAGCGCCGCCGGTTGATCCCCTTGCGGCGTGTCCCTGAGAGCCAACGTCAACCCGATCCACCCGCACAGCGCATCCGGTGGCCGGCAAGCAGCACTCCGCAGGGCAACCGCCGGAGCCCGTGCCAGCGTTTCGAGAATGACCTGATGGTTGTGGCCAATGTCATTTGCCTGAGTCAGCAGCGAGTCCAGCATCACGCGCTCGGCCGCGCTGGCGACCGGCTCGCCTGACTGATCGAGGGCGGAAGCGCGGAGGATGTGGTAATTTTTCCTGTCGGCGGGCGCCAGCGCATGACCGGACAGCAAGGCCAGATCGCTCAAAGCGACCGAGGCCTGACCCTGATTCAGGGCGATGCGCGCACCCAATAACCGGAACCGGTCCAGATCCCCCGGCGCCAGACGTTGCGGGTTGACCCGGCCGGCCAGTTCCTGCGCATGGGCCTGGTTGCCCGCCCGCAGTGCTGCATCGGCGGCTTCCAGCCAGTAATGATCGGGTACGGACGCGGCCCGGGCCATCTGCTCGAAACGCTGCATGGCGCCCGAATAACTGCCCGACTCCAGCAATACGGCGGCCTGGGGATCCATGGGTGGCAACACCGTGCGATCCTGAACGGGCGCAGGGCTCTGGCAGCCGACCGTAAGGCAGGCTATACACAGCATCCCTGTCCGGTAAGCCAACCGCATCCACACGTCCACAAACCCCTCTTTGCAGAATGACACGCCATGCATGAAATACGCACCGCCCCCGGCGAACTATACCTAGTGGCCACACCCATCGGCAATTTGGATGACTTCACTTTCCGGGCGGTCGAAGTGCTGAAAAAAGTCGACCTGATCGCCTGCGAGGACACCCGCCACAGCCGCCCGCTGCTGGACCATTACGGCATCGACAAGCCCTTGCTGGCACTGCACGAGCATAATGAGGATGCCCACTCGGCCCGTCTGGTCGAGCGCCTGCAGGCCGGTCAGCGGGTCGCCCTGATATCGGATGCGGGCACGCCCCTGATCAACGATCCGGGCTATCCGCTGGTGCGAGCCGCTCGCGCCGCGGGCATCCGCGTCGTACCCATTCCCGGACCCTGTGCCCTGATTGCCGCGCTCTGTGCATCCGGCATGCCCAGCCACCGGTTCGCCTTCGAGGGGTTCCCACCCCGCAAGCGACAGGCCCGGCTCAGTTTTTTCGAGCAACTCCGGCACGAAACGCGGACGCTGATTTTCTATGAGTCCTCACATCGCATCGCCGAGATGCTGGAAGATGCTGCACGCCAGTTTCCCGCCGGGCGCCGTCTGGTGGTGGCCCGCGAACTGACCAAGCGGTATGAAACCGTGGTCGAAACGACCATGGCCGAGGTGGTGGCGATGATGGAAGGCAACCCCGAGATGGGGTTAGGCGAGTTCGTGGTTTTGATCGAGGGTGCGAGCGATACGTCTGAGCAGGATCAGTTGACCCCTGATCAACAGCGCATTCTGGCGATTTTGCTGCGTGATCATTCGGTCAAGTCGGCGGTGGCGCTGACGACCGAAATCAGCGGAGCGCGCAAGGAGGTGGTCTACCGAGCCGCGCTCCGACTGTCTGAACAACCGGACGGATGAAACACCTAGCGGGCAGGTGCCGGGACTGCCGCGGGATCCCGACCGCTGCGGGTCGAATTTCGCAACGGCTGTACCGGTTCCTGCTTGCCGTCCGGTCTCGTCGTCGTCGTGCCGAGGCCGACCAGATTATCCCAGCTGCCGTACTTCACGAAGTCCGGATCGCCGGCGGCGATGCGGTCATTCACGGCCTGTCGCGCCAGATCGATGATCTCGTCCGGTGTCTTGCCATCCACAAACGGCAGAAACGCATCCGGGCCTTCCTTGGACTTGATTGCACCCAGCACACCGTAGGACGTCTCGAAGATGTGCTGCTGCTGCGTCGTCATGAAGCGCTTCAGCTTCTTGACCGAGTTGGCGGCCGAACGCTGATTGGAACCGTCAATGCCTCGGGTGGTTTGAGTGAAGGCTGACATGAAGTAGATCACCGCCAACAAGCCCATGACCCAAAATATAACTTTCATAGTAGATCCGCCGAGGTTTTCAAAATTGATACCATGCGATTTTAGCGCGAAACGGCGCCAAAATGCCCCCTGAAAGGTGGGTGAAAATCCCGACGGATGTGCTTTGGAAGCCGGCTTCCCATCAGGGACACACCCTCAGACCCGTTCACCACGCTGGATGAGACCGTCAGAATGAAGAAATGGTTCGCCGTCAGCCTGCTGCTGGCCGGATGCTCACACGATTTCGAGTTGATGAAAATGGAAGAACAGGTCAGCGGCTATGGCGCGGCCATCCGCTGGAACCAGTTCAAGAAAGCGGCCGGTTACCTGGATCCGGTGCAAAGCGCCCCGCCGGATTGGAAAGCGCTGGATGACATCCAGATCACGTCCTACAACATCCAGTTTCGGGATGTCCTGCCCAGCGGCAAAGTCATGATGCAGACCGCTGAAATCCACTACATCCCGGCCGGCAGCCTCGTTGAAAAAACCCTGATCGACCAGCAACGATGGCATCAGGACGAAGACAGCGGACGCTGGATGCTGGAATCCGGCTTGCCGCAACTCTAGCGATCGGCGGGGCCGGAGCCGTCAGCCCCGATAACCCATCGCGTAATGCGTCAACAGCCGCTTGGCAGCCGGAATCCGGTCCAGTGCCATCAGGGCGAGATTGCGCACCCGCATGACGGGCCCGAAATCGCTCGAAAAAACCCGTACCAGACCGTCCGTGAAACCCACGACCCGATTCAGGTCGCGGCGCCGGGCGGCGGCGAAGTGGCCCAGGAAATCCTCGGCTCCGATATCGTCGCCCAGGCGGTGTTGCGCCAACAGGTGCTCGGCCAGCACCTCGGCATCCCGAAGACCGAGATTGAAACCTTGTCCGGCCACCGGATGAATCTGGTGCGAGGCATTGCCGATCAGCACCACCCGCTCGTCCGTCATCCGAGCCGCCTGCACCAGTCGGAGCGGAAAGCCCTGTGGCCGGGAGGCCAGCGACAGACGGCCGAGCCACTGCCCGAAAGCGTCCTGCAGGGCCTCGATCCATTCCCCGTCGCCGCGCTGCAACATGTCCTGCGCATCCGCATCGTGCAGTGACCAGACCACCGAGCAGGCATGGCGACCCAGCGGCAACATCGCCAGCGGGCCGGAGCGGGTGAAGCGCTCATAAGCCGTGAAGGCAGTGTCCTTTTCGGTCTGGACTTCGGCCACGATGGCCGTCTGCCCGTACTCGCGCACCACCTGCTCGATGCCCAGCAGCGTTCGCACGGTCGAGTTGCCACCATCGGCCGCCACGCACAGCCGCGCCTTCAGGTTGAGGCTTTCATCACCCTGTTTCAGCGTCGCGAAAACCGCATCATGGCCCGCTTTCAGCCCGACCACGCGGGCCGGGCAAAATGCCGTCACGGAGGCTGACGCCAGCTGCGCCTGGATGGCCCCTTCCACATGCTTGGCCAGGGCAACGTATCCCAGCGCATCGACCGCCCGGTCATGCGCATGCAGCCGGGTCTTGCCGAAATGGCCGCGATCCGAGACGTGAATATGGCGAATCGGCATGGCGTGGGGCTGAACCGCGGACCAGACCCGCAGGCGTTCGAGAATCTGCACCGTCCCGCGAGAGAGCGCCAATGCCCGCTCGTTGGCAGGCGACGCCACCCGTTCGGCCTCGCTGACGGCCTCCACCAGCGCGATCTTCAGGCCCGAGTCCTTGAGTGCCAGGGCCAGGCTGCCGCCAACCAGACCGCCGCCGATGATGAGAAGATCGAACTCTGTGTTCATGCCGTACCTGCCATGATCGCTTCAATCTCGGCCACGCTTTTCGGCAGGGCCCCGGTCAAAATCTCGGCACCGCTCTCGGTCACCAGGACATCGTCCTCGATCCGAACGCCGATGCCGCGCCAGCAGGGATCGACTTCCTGGCAGTCGGGGGCGACATACAAGCCCGGCTCGACCGTCAGGACCATGCCCGGCTCGAAGCTGCGCCACTTGCCGTTGACCCGGTAGCGGCCGACATCGTGCACATCCATGCCCAGCCAGTGACCGGTGCGGTGCATGAAGAACTTCTTGTAGGCCTCGTCCTTGATCAGTCGGGCCGGCTTGCCTTCCAGCAGACCCAGCCGCACCAGACCGCGGGTCAGCACCAGCACGGCAGCTTCATGCGGCTCATGCCAGCGGCGTCCGGGTCGCACCGCGTCGATGGCGGCCAGCTGGGCATCCAGCACCAGTTCATAGATCAGTTTCTGGGCCTTGCTGAAGTGGCCATTGACGGGAAAGGTGCGGGTGATATCCGCAGCGTAGTTCTCACATTCGGCCCCCGCGTCGATCAGCAGCAGGTCGCCGTCGTGCAATACGGCCGAGTTCTCGGTGTAATGCAGGACGCAGGCATTTGACCCGCCCGCGACAATGCTTGGATAGGCCTGCGAACGCATGCCGTGCGAGGCAAACTCATGCGCCAGTTCCGCCTCGATCTGGTATTCGTGCAGGCCCGGCCGGCAGCAGCGCATGGCCCGCAGATGACCCAACACCGACACCTCGGCAGCGCGCCGCATGACCTCAATTTCACGCGCCGACTTGAACAGGCGCTGCTCGTGCAGCAGATGCTCCAGGTCGATGAACTCATGCGGCGCTTCAACCCCGCTGCGCGCCCGTTCCCGGACATCGTTCACGGCGGCCATCACGGCGTGATCCATCTCGGCATCGCGGCCGATCGGGTAATAGACCCGCTCCCGGTCTTCGATCAGTTCAGGCAGTTTTTCCAGCAGGCTTTCGATCGGATACGCCTCGTCGGCACCGTGATCGTCCACCGCGCCTTCAAGCCCGGCGTGACGGCCGGTCCAGATGGCTTTTTCCGGATCGAAGGCGCGGCAGAAAAGCACGAACTCGCCGCCCTTGCGGCCGGGAATCAGCAACGCAACCGCCTCCGGTTCGTGAAAGCCGGTCAGGTAATGGAAATCGCTGTGCTGGCGAAACGGGTATTCGACATCACGGTTGCGGATGCTGGCCGGCGCACTGCCCAGAATCGCAACACTGTTTTTTTTCATCTTCCGCATCAATTGCTTGCGGCGATGCTTGAAGTCACTCTTGTGCAGCATCATCGGCTCAATGACGTTGTTGGGAAGTTTGTGACACGAGCTCTTGCTGGATGACCTGTACCGCGACCCGCACATACTCGGCCAGCTCGGTGTAGGCCGACTCATCGGTTTCATCCGTCAGACTGCTGTCCAGCCGCACGATCTCCAGCAGATCGTTGAGGATGTCGGCGGATTCGCCCGGCCAGGCGGTATTCTGTCCGGTGTAGCCGAGGCCCTGCAGAAACCCGTGGCACCACTCGCTCAAGGCCTGGGCGCGGGTCACGAGTGGCTCGTCCTCGTCTGGCAGGAGCGGCTGAAAGGAAAAGTCGAAGTCGTCCAGCTGCCGCCGGGTCTGCTCGAACAGCTGACACAGCTGGGCGCGGTAGTGGTCGTGAATATCCGCCAGCTCGGGGCCGAAAAAGTCCCCCAGCCATTGTTCACGGTCCGTTGCCAGGTCAACGCAGAGCATCCCGGACAGCATGCCGTGCGCCTCTGAGGGGCTCCCGGAAGCCGAGGCGCCGATCAGCGCGTCCTGAATATCCCCAAAGCTCACTTCTTGATGCATGGCGGCTTGCCTTGTCGGCGACGGTTCAATTCTTTATCCTAACACCCACCCTGTTCGATCCAAAATAGCCTTTTCCATTACGGTTTATGAGCGACGCATCCCCCCCCATCAAGGTTCAGATTCTCGGCAAGGAATACCCCGTCGCCTGTCCGGCCGACGAACAACACGAGTTGCTGCTCGCCGCCCGCTACCTGGACGAGAAGATGCGTGAAATCCGGGACATCGGCCGCATCATCGGTACCGAGAGAATCGCCGTGATGGCCGCGCTGAACATCGCCCACGAACTGCTTCAGGAACGCCGCCGCCGGATGGATTGAACCGGCCGCCGGCGCAATGACCGTTGCGCTTGGCCCGCAAGCCGGTAGAATCCTCCGCCGTATTCCCTGCAGCGTTCGAAGCCCACTGGGTTACTTCTTGAGCCTAATTTAAAACCCCGGGAGCTTCCGGAGGCTTGATGTGTGCAAGTCCGCCCCGAGCGGAAAGCCTGATTCGAGTGCCGCTGATCCCACCTGAACCTCTGGTTCAAGGGCGAAAGTGTGCTACGGCGCAGGTGGGGAATACCTCATCACCCTCCGTCCCCCGAATTTCACCGGTGACATCTGACCCATGACGGCCCGCTACTGGCTCATGAAATCCGAGCCCAATGCGTTCAGCATCGATGACCTTGCACAGCGGCCGCAACAGACCGAGCCCTGGGACGGCGTGCGCAACTATCAGGCGCGCAACATGATGCGCGACGACATGAAGGTCGGCGATCGGGTGTTCTTCTATCACTCCAACTGCGATGAACCCGGCATCGTCGGGCTGGCCCGCATCGAGCGGGAAGCCTATCCGGACCCCACCGCCTTCGACCCCGACCACAAACACTACGACCCCAAGAGCCGGCCGGAACAGCCGACCTGGTTCATGGTCGATGTGCGCCTCGAGCGCAAGCTCGCCCGCACCATCACCCTCACTGAACTCAAGCAACGGCCCGAACTCGACCAGCTGGCCCTGGTGCGGCGCGGCAACCGCCTGTCGGTCATGCCGGTGAGCGAAAGCGAGTGGCACCACATTCTGTCGCTGGAATGAACTGGAGCTGGATCTACCTGCTCGGCGCCGGCCTGTTCGAAATTGGCTGGCCGGTGGGACTGAAGCTGTCGCAGACGCCCGGACTTCGCGTGATGGGCATCGGCATCGCCCTGTTCTGCATGGCCTGCAGCGGCGGCTTGTTATGGCTGGCCCAGCGAGACATAACCATCGGCACCGCCTACGCCGTCTGGACCGGCATCGGCGCGGCCGGCACCTTTCTGGTCGGCGTCTGGTTCTTTGGCGACCCCGCCAGCCTCGGGCGCTACCTCGGCGTCCTGCTGATCATTTCCGGCGTGGCGGTACTCAAGCTGACCGCCTGATCCGCCGCCGCCGCAGTCTACTTGCGGCCCCCTTCGCGCCCGCCCACGAACAGCCGATACGCCGGATTCATCGTTTCCTCCCGGAACGCAAAGCCGATCTCGTCCAGCAGCCCGCGGAACAGCTTGCGCTCCGCCTTCGGCACCTGAAGACCGATCAGCACCCGCCCGTAGGCCGCGCCGTGATTGCGGTAGTGGAACAGGGTGATGTTCCAGCGCCCGCTCAGCCGGGACAGGAACGACAGCAGCGCCCCCGGCCGTTCCGGAAACTCGAAGCTATACACCACCTCGTCCAGCAGCTTCGGCGCATGCCCGCCGACCATGTAGCGGATATGCTCCAGCGCCAGCGCGTTGCCGGACATATCCACCACCGGGTAGCCCTGCCGCTCCAGATCGGCCAGCAGCAACCCCGTGTCGCGGCCGTCGGTCTGGACGCCGACAAAAATCTGCGCTGCGCCGTCCTCGAAATAGCGGTAGTTGAACTCCGTGATAGCGCGCCGCCCGAGCGCCTGACAGAACTCCAGAAAACTGCCCGCCCGCTCCGGAATCGTCACCGCCATCAGCTGTTCGCGCTGCTCGCCCATCTGCGTCCGCTCCGCCACATGGCGCAGCCGGTCGAAGTTGATGTTGGCCCCGCTCTCGATCGCCACCAGCGTCTGGCCGCTGATCCCGGTGCGCTCCACATACTTGCGCAGGCCGGCAACGCCCAGCGCCCCGGCCGGTTCGGCCACCGAGCGGGTATCGTCGAAGATGTCCTTGATCGCGGCGCAGATCTCGTCCGTGCTGACCGTGACGACCTCGTCCACATACTGGTGTGCAATGTGGAATGTTTCCTTGCCCACCTGCTTGACCGCCACGCCATCGGCAAACAGGCCCACCTGCTTCAGGATCACCCGCCGGTTGGCCTTCAGCGCCCGGTTGAGACAATCGGCATCGTCCGGCTCGACGCCGATGATCCTGATCTCCGGCCGCACGAACTTCACGTAGGCGGCAATCCCGGCAATCAGCCCGCCGCCGCCCACCGGCACGAAGATGGCGTGGATGTCGTCGTGATGCTGGCGCAGGATCTCCATGCCGATCGTACCCTGGCCGGCGATGACCT
This sequence comes from uncultured Methylococcus sp., assembly GCA_964344495.1. Lineage (GTDB taxonomy): Bacteria > Pseudomonadota > Gammaproteobacteria > Methylococcales > Methylococcaceae > UBA6136. The sequence goes on along the minus strand of CAYFNI010000030.1, from coordinate 2,023 downwards.
CGGGATCGTCATACGGGTGGACAAACGTCAGCGCCTGAGCCTCGGCCAGCGCGATGGCGTGTTCATACGCCTCGTCGTAGGCATCCCCGTGCAACACCGCTTCCGCACCCAGGTTACGGACCGCATTCACCTTGATCGCCGGGGTCGTGCACGGCATCACGATCACCGCGCGGATGCCCAGCTTGCGCGCCGCCAGCGCCACCCCCTGCGCATGGTTGCCGGCCGAGGCGGCAATCACACCCGCCGCACGGGCCGCCGCATCCAGATGGGCGATCTTGTTGTAAGCGCCGCGCAGCTTGAAGGAGAACACCGGCTGCAGGTCCTCGCGCTTGATGAACACCGCATTGCCGAGCCGGCGGCTCAGGCTGGCGGCCGCATCCAGCGGCGTCTCGATGGCCACATCGTAGACACGGGAGCGCAACACGCGCTCGATATAACGGGTCAGAATCATCGCGGCAGGCCCCTCCCGGGCTGTTTCAGGCGCTGCATGTCATCGTGACGCATGGCAGCGAATGCGGGCTCACGTTATTATCGTCCAATTGATCGCGTGACCCACAAACAAGGAAAACCATCCAATGACACAAGACCAACTCAAGCAGAAAGTCGCCGAAGCGGCCCTGGAATACGTCAAGGGCTACTCCATCCTCGGCATCGGCACCGGCTCGACCACGCGCCTGTTCATCGACTGCCTGGCCGATATCAGGAAAGACATCGAAGGCACCGTCTCCAGCTCCAACGCCAGCACCGAGCAGCTCAAGAAACTGGGCATTCCGGTGCTGGAACTCAATGATGTCGGCACCCTGGACGTCTACGTCGACGGCGCCGATGAAATCAACCCGCACAAGCAGCTGATCAAGGGCGGCGGCGCCGCACTGACGCGCGAGAAAATCATCGCCGGCGCCAGCCGCAAGTTTATCTGCATCGCCGACGACACCAAGTGCGTCGACGTACTCGGCAAATTCCCGCTGCCGGTCGAAGTCATCCCGATGGCGCGCAGCTACGTCGCCCGCGAACTGGTCAAGCTCGGCGGCCAGCCGGTCTGGCGCGAGAACTGCGTCACCGACAACGGCGGCCAGATTCTCGACGTCTGGAACCTCTCCATCGTCAATCCGATCGAGATGGAACAGCTTATTAACAACATCCCGGGCGTGATCACCGTGGGCATCTTCGCCATGCGTCCGGCCGATGTCGTCCTGGTCGGCGGCGCCGATGGCGTCAGACGCATCGACTGAGGCCGATCCGCCACAGCCGCCTTATCGACGCCCCGCGCGGGCGTCGATTTTCACCCGCATCGACAGATCCACCGCCGTGACGTGCTTCGTCAGGGCGCCCACCGACACATAGGCCACGCCCGTCGCCGCAATCTCGGCGATCGACGCCAGCGAAACGCTGCCCGACACCTCCAGCTCCGCCCGCTCACCCGTCAGCGCGACCGCCTCCCGCAGCATCGGCAGGCTGAACTCGTCCAGCAGAATCCGCGTCGCACCCGCCGCCAGCGCCTCCTGCAACTCGTCCAGCGATTCCACCTCCACCTCGATCATCACCCCGGCATTCAGCGCCTTGGCCGCTGCCACCGCCTGCGTGATCGAACCGGCCGCCAGAATGTGGTTCTCCT
>CAYFNI010000030.1:0-398 GCA_964344495.1 uncultured Methylococcus sp. | reverse complement strand
TGAAAACATCATTGCGGCCGATGCTGCGGGCTTGCGTCAGCGCCCCGGTGACGCCGCCGGCGGCGATGATGTGGTTCTCCTTGATCAGGATGCCGTCATACAAACCGATGCGGTGATTATGACCGCCACCGCAGCGGACCGCGTACTTCTGCGCCAGCCGGAGCCCCGGCAGCGTCTTGCGGGTATCCAGCACCCGCGTGCCGGTGCCTTCCACCGCCCGGGCATACTGCCGCGCCACCCGGGCGGTGGCCGACAGCGTCTGCAACAGGTTAAGCGCCGTGCGTTCCCCGGTCATCAGGCTGCGGGCCGGGCCCGCCAGCTCGCACAGCAGGGTGTCGGCCGCTACCTCGTCGCCCTCGCCGACCCGCCAGTCGATGCGCACGGCCGGATCGAGCTGC
>CAYFNI010000029.1:14641-24173 GCA_964344495.1 uncultured Methylococcus sp. | reverse complement strand
TGTGGCTAATAATCCCAGCACCATGACTGCCAGGGAGCTCATTAGTTTGAAGTTAATGTTCATGATTGATTGCCTCCACCCCGAGCCTCATAAGCTCAGGCTGATTCAATGGTTTTGAATGCTCGGTATATGTCGACCTGACTTATGCCGTGGCATAAATCGGCTCGTCCCTTTTGATGGGGTGGAGCATGTACGAATCAGCTATGCGTGTCAACCAGTATTTCTATAGGAATGTACGTACGACTGGTGGGGTGGCTTAAATCACGGGCAGGGTGAGGCAATCGTTCAGGCCCCTGGGGTGTTGTCCGTGGAGTCGTCGCTCATCTCGACCAGATCGGCCAGCAGTGGCCCGGATTCGGCGGTGGGCAGGGATTCGACCGTGCGCAGCTTGCGGTCGATGGCGCGGGTGCGGACTTCGGCCTGGTCGATGGTGCGAGTGGCCTCTTCCAGCTTCTTTTTGGTCTTGGCCAATACGTCGCCGAACTTGCCGAATTCGGTCTTGACCGCGCCAAGAACTTGCCAGACTTCGCTGGAGCGCTGTTCGATCGCCAGCGTGCGGAATCCCATCTGCAGGCTGTTGAGGATGGCGGTCAGCGTGGTCGGGCCGGTGACAGTGATGCGGTAGTCGCGTTGCAGGGTATCGAACAGGCCCGGTCGGCGGATGACCTCGGCGTAGAGGCCTTCGATCGGCAGGAACAGCAGGGCGAAATCGGTGGTGTGCGGGGGCTCGAGGTATTTGTCGCGGATGGTCTTGGCCTCGGCGCGGATACGGTTTTCCAGTGCCCGGCCGGCATCTTCGACGGTGGCGAGATCGCCCGCGTCCTGCGCCTCCAGCAGCTTCTGGTAATCCTCAAGCGGAAATTTGGCGTCGATGGGCAACCACACCACAGCGTCGGTCGCGTCCCTGCCCGGCAGCCGGATGGCGAATTCGACCCGCTCCCCGCTGCCCGGCCGGGTGGCGACATTCTTGTCATACTGGCCACGGCTGAGGATCTGTTCCAGCAGGGTGTCCAACTGCACTTCGCCCCAGGTGCCGCGCACCTTGACGTTGGTCAGTACCTTCTTGAGGTCGCCGACACCGGAGGCCAGCGTCTGCATTTCGCCCAGTCCGGTGTGGACGCGCTCCAGCTGTTCGCTGACCCGCCTGAACGATTCGCCCAGCCGCTGCTCCAGGGTGTTATGGAGTTTTTCGTCGACGGTCTGGCGCATCTGTTCCAGCTTCTGGCTGTTGTCGGTCTGGATCGCGGCCAGTCGGGCTTCGATGCTCTGGCGCAGGGCATCCATGCCCTCGGTGTTGCGCTGCATCAGCTGATGCAGCTGGCCGTTGAGGGATTCGCCGAAATGGCGCAGGCTGTCGGCCTGCTCCGCGCGGCCCTGGCGGGCATCGGTCTGGGCCTGGCTGAGCTTGTCATCCATCAGTTTGCGTAGCTGGTCGCTTTGTCCTGACAGTGCCTGCGTCAGGCGCTCGATGGCGCGGTTGAGTTCGTCGCGGGTGTGTCCCAGCGCTTCGGCGGTTTCGCGCCGGTTGCCAGCCATTTCGTCCCGCAGGCCGCGTTCCAGCCGTTCGTCATTGCCCTGCAGGAGTTGCAGGCGGGCGTGCAGATCGCCGACGCGGTTGTTCAGGCGCGCGACCAGTCCGAGCAGCACGAGCAGGCCGAGCAGCCCGGCTGCTGCCAGTCCGAGTTCCGGCGTCAGGGTCACTTGCGCTCCTTCAGCAGCGATTCCAGTCCGGCAAAGGCCTTGTGTGTGGTGGTCGCGGCAGTCTTGCTCGCATCCTTGCCGTACAGGTCGGCGTTGTTGTAGCGGGAGTGCTCGTCATCATGACAGTACAGGCACAGCAGCTCCCAGTTGCTGCCGTCGAGCGGGTTGTCGTCGTGGTTGTGGTTGCGGTGGTGGACAGTGAGTTCGTGCAGGTTTTGCAGGGTGAACTCGCGCGTGCAGCGTCCGCAGACCCAGGGGTACAGCTTGAGGGCGCGTTCGCGGTAGCCCTTTTCCCGATCTTCCTTGTCGCGGCGGGCGTTGGCGACGACCTGATCGAGCTTGCCGTGGTTAAGGCCGCCTCTGCGTCGGATGGCCATGGTGTGATCTCCCTTGAATGGCAGTCTTGAAACCATAGCCGCTGTGGCGTCAATCGGCAATGTCCTTGCGCAAGCGTTTGGTGTTGGCGCGTTTTTTCTTGCTGTCCATGCGTTTTTCCCGCGCGGCACGTGTGGGTCGGGTGGGCTTGCGAACCTTGCTCGGCCGGCCGACGCTGCGGATCAGGTCCGCCAGTCGTTCCAATGCTTTGGCGCGGTTCTGTTCCTGAGAGCGGCTGTCCTGGACCTTGATGACGAGATCGCCGGCGTCAGTCAGAAAGTGGTGCCGTAGGTTCAGCAGGGCTGACTTGTAGCTCTCGGGCAGGGATGAGGCGCGGATGTTGAAGCGCAGATGAATGGCGCTGGACACCTTGTTGACGTTCTGGCCACCGGGGCCGGAGGCGCGGATGGCGGTCAGTTCAATCTCCGCCAGCGGAATGATGAGCGTGCGGGAAATGGTGAGCATGCGTCAGAACAGGAAGATTCGCGTGTTTGGTCGGTGATAGGCGGGCTGGAGGGTGCGTTGCGGGTGTCCGAACCAGTCGCGTTCAGCCGGGCGCAGACAGCGGAGCGACCATGCATCGTATAGACCGATCTTTACGGGCCCGGCCGGATCCTGCCAGCCTTGCCACGGGCGGAATAGCTGACGAAAAACCATGCCCTGCGCGCCGTGGCGAATATGGATGTGATCCCAGCCATACCAGTCGGGTGAGGCCTCGGCCCAGTGAGTTTGGTGGCGCTGGCTCAGCGCGCGCATACCGGCATCGAGTCGCTCTATCTGCTGCCACAGTTCGGGCCAGGTTCGATCATGTCGGGGAAACAGCACGCGCCGCAGGACCTCGAACCGGCGCGGGGTCAGTTGCGCCAGTGTGGTCATGGGCAGGGATAAGAGTACCGTGTCGCTGTTCAGATCGGTGAGCCGTTGCAGGCTCAAGTTCAGCCAGTCCAGCAGCTGTTCCGCGCTGACGCCGTACATCAGGTCGTTGCCCAGATCGGTGACCAGGGCCAGTGGGCGCCGGCCAGGCTGAACACGGTCAAGCTGATCCCAAAGACCGCACTGGCTGATGCCGGGGAGTCCGCGTCCCAGAATGCGACTGGGCTGCCCGTACGAGCGGCCATGCCCCATGGCGATCATCAGATCCAGCGGACCGGAGCAACCGCCCCTAAGCAGGCCGAACCATGCGGGAAAGGCGCGGGCGAGGTTGCTGGCACCCAGCAGAATTACGGTCTGGGGCCGTTCACTCGGAGCGTTGGAGGGGCTGGCGTCAGTCACGCCGGGCCCTGGCCGCCAGCGTGAGCAGGCCGGAGTTCTAGCGGGTGATCCCTGCCCCGACCATCATGCTGGCTGCGGGCCGCTGGATCAGGGTTTGGGAGAAGCGCCGACATGGCGTGAAAGATGTCGTGCTGACAGGGTGTGTCGCGCGCAGGATGCGGGCCGGGTCGACATGGGCAGGAGCGGCCGGCCGGCATCCAGGCGACGCCGGCCGGCTGACTGGCCTATTTCTTCATCACGGTCGCTGGACTGACATCGCGCGGCAGGATCGGGGTCTCGGTGCTGATCTTCAGGTCGGACAGCAGGTTGAGTTCGTTTTCGATCTGCAGGAACTGACCGGCAATGACGGCGGAGGTCGCCTTCTTGATGCGGTTGTAGTACTTGCGGAACAGTTCGTTGCGGTCGTCACGGATCTTGAGCGAACGCAGCGCCAGGTTATCGGCGATGTCGTCATTCATGTTGTCGTAGTTGGCGGCGTAATCACGGATGATGCTGTACCGCTCGTCATAGACCTTCTTGAGTTCTGCCTCGTAGGGGTAGTACTCGCGCCAGAAGGCATCATGCTCGGTCGGGCTCAGGTTGAGGGCCTTTTCGATCAGCGCGACTTTCTTTTCGCGGTACTTGGCGCGGTCTGCGTCGAGGGCCTTCATTTCCGGATCGTTGGCCGAGATGGGGGTCAGCGGTTTCGGAGTCGTATTACAGCCGGTCAGCAGCAGGCTGGCGAGGATCGGAGCAGACAGGAGGCTGTGGGCGATGCCTGAGAGGTGTTTCATGGGCGTGGTCCTTTTGAGTGTTTTCTGAATGGCTGCCATGTGGCCAGCGGAGCATGACGGATGGCCGGTGGGCACGGGGAAATTCTATCCCACACACCGTTTTTTGCATCGTTTGTATTACAGAGGCTTTTGGTCGAAGCCGTAAAAGCTCTTGTTCAGGTAATAGAGCACGTCTTCAATGTCCTCGCCGCTCCAGCTGTGACCGGTGTGGGAAGCCCAGGCCTGGATTCGCTGGCGCAATGCGTCGAGGGTCTTCAGCTTGCGGTTGCGGGCATGCATCAGGTCCTCATGGCAGGACTGGCATTGCTGGGTGTACAGCTCCTGACCGCGGGCGAAGTTCTGGGCCTCCGTCGGCGCGCTCAGGGCCGCGAGGCACAGGCCGATGGTCATGAGAACAGGCGGGAAGCGAAATCGGTCTTGCATGCGATCGTTCCTGACAGTGGCACGGAGCGTCACTATAGCAAGGCTTCCCATCCGCCGGTATGGACATCGTCGAAGGCCGGCATACCGCGCTCAGCTGGTTTCCTTGAGCCCATACTTGCGCACCCGGTAGCGGAGGGTTTCCCGTGTCGTGCCCAATGCCCGTGCGGCGCCGGTGACATTGCCCTGATGGCGGTTGAGGGTGGTCTCGATGATGAACCGGTCCATGTCGTCGAGGTCCATGCTGCCGTCGAGTGGAATGAACAGGCCGTTCTGTCCCTCGCTCGGCGTGGCCGGTGGGGGAGGGTTGCCGCTCAGCTGCAGCCAGCGGCGGGGGAAAACCGGGCCATCGGCAAACAGGACGCAGCGTTCCAGCACGTTACGCAGCTCACGCACATTGCCCGGCCAGTCATAGGCGCGCAGTTCGGCCCAGACACTGTCCGGGATGACCCGTACCTGTTTGGCGGCCTTGGCATTGAGTTCGGCAATGAACAGGGGCACCAGTTCATCCAGATCCTGCTTGACCTCGCGCAAGGGCGGCAGGTGCAGCTTGAAGACACTGAGCCGGTGGTAGAGATCGCTGCGGAAGGTGCCGTCCCGCACCATGGCTTCCAGATCGCGATGGCTGGCGGCCAGAATCTGGACGTCGACGGTGATTTCCCGCTCCGAGCCCAGACGCCTGAATTTGCGGTCCTCGATGGCTTTCAGGAGCTTGGCTTGCAAATCCAGCGGCATTTCCCCGATCTCGTCGAGGAACAGCGTGCCGCCGTCAGCCTGTTCGATCAGCCCGCGGTGCCGGGCGGTGGCGCCGGTGAAGGAACCGGCCTCGTGCCCGAACAGTTCTGATTCGAGAATTTCGCGCGGCAGGGCAGCGCAGTTCAGTTCGACCAGCGGGTTGGCGCCGCGTTTGCCGCCATAATGCAGGATCCGGGCGACCAGACCCTTGCCGGTGCCGGTTTCGCCGGCAATGATGACGGCGCTGAAGGGGACATGCGTCAGTCGTGCCAACAGGTCGCGCAGTTGTTGGGCCGCCGGGCTCTGGCCAACGAAAGCCTCGGGCGCATATTTGCGGTGGCCAATTTCGGCTTGTTCCAGCAGCCGTCTCTGCGCCAGGGCGCTGCGCGTGGCGCTGGCGACGACCAAGTCCAGACGGTCCATCTCGCACGGTTTCTCGATGAATTCATAGGCCCCGAGGCGCAGCGCCCGGACTGATTCGGGTACGCTGCCGTAGCCGGTCAGGAACAGCCATTCGCCATACGCCAGCCGGCCTTTGTAGGCATCCATCAGGTCCAGTGCGTTGCCGTCCGGCAGATTCATGTCGGACAGGATCAGCAGCGGTTCGATCAGACCGCCATCCAGCAAAGCCCGCGCTGCCGACAGCGTCTGGACCCATTCGACATCCCACCCCGCCTTGCCATAGTGGCGGCTCAGTTCCTGGCCGAGCAGGGCTTCATCCTCGATGATTAGCAGTGTCTTGGTCATCACGTGTCCGGGTAATCGGTCTGTCAATCGGGGACATCGACATACAGGTTGAGGGAGACCAGATCGAAGTCGCGGTCGTAGTTGAGGTCACGGTTGATGTACTGGTTCATGTAACCGATTTCGGTCCGAAACACGGCGTCGAATTTATAACCTACACCGACGAACACGCGGTTCTGGTCCAGCCCCGCGACCGGACCCCAGTCGACGGTGTTGGCATTGACGAAGATTTCATCGGAGCCGATCAGTGACCAGCGGTCGGTCAGTGGATAGGACAGTTTCAACATTTCCCGAAACCGCACGCCGGTGCCGCTGCCGATGTTGACGGTTCGTTGTTCCAACCGCGAGCGGGACTGGAAGTTGCCGATCGGCGTCGGCGAGGTGAACGTGTACTGCTCCCAGGCGCGGTTTTCGTTGGTCGGTACGCGGGCCAGCGGTGACTGCGCATACTGGAAGGCGTAACCGACATGGACCGCGTGATTTTCGTTGAAGCGGTAGCCAATCGCGTCATGCGTTACCACGGCCGTGACCTGATAGCTTTGCCCCGAGGGTGGAAAGGGACGGCCGGTTTCGGTGGTGCGCAGGGAGACATCGCCGTAATAGATCCAGGGCGAGTCTTTGGCAAACTTGCCGTTGACGATGGCATTGGCCCAGGTGCCGAACAATTGCTCGGTCCCTTCGTGGGTGTCCTGAGCCAGCAGGCTCAGCGGCAGACTGGCCAGCGCGCTGGCGAGGAGGGATTGTCGCAGAGGTTTCATGGAAGGGGGAATGAAAAGCAAAGGGATTCAGTGTACTCGGGAGCTGTCCGGGGTGACGGCGGTCGGGCGCAGTTCGATCGGTCGGCCCGCGCACAGGCGCATGTAAACACCTGAGGCCGAAATGCCGTTCAGCACGAAGGCGATGGCAATCAGTGGTGCCATCCAGGCATGTTCGCTGCTGACGTGATACAGCACCAGATCCTGGCCCAGGAATGCCGGGGTAATCGGGAAGCCGACCAGGCCAAGGAAGGCCAGAAACAGGGTCAGTGCAAGCCACGGTCGTTTCTCGTCCATGGCCCGGAACACAAAGGGATCCTGCCCACTGTCCCGGACTTGGTCCATCCGGTGAATAGCCCACAGACCCGCCAGCCAGGCGATCACAATGCCGCTGAGGAAAATTTCCACGTAGCCGCTTGCGTTGTCGCTTGACAGCCAGGTGGCGGCGGCCGCCAGCAAGGTGCTGAGGCTGACCTGATTCCAGGTGCGGAACGGATCACGTTTGCGCGTAAAGCCGAGGATGGCCAGATACAGCATGGCGGCCGCGGTCAGGAGCGCCAGATACGGGGGTAACAGGTCGGGCACCTCGACGAGGATCAGTACAGCCAGACCGGTGCCGATGAGCCAGAACGCAACCATCCAGCGGCGCTTCAGGCGGCTCAGTACGTTGCCGACGCCACGGAACGAGTCCCACAGCACCGAGCGGACCACGGTTTCCAGGTTGAATTCCTGCAGGGCAACGACCTGCAGCGTGTTGCGCAGGGTATCCGGAAGTGAGTCGCGCAGCGTTGCCGGCAGCGAGCGGACCATGCGGCTGGCCTGAGCATTCGGCGCCACATCTGTTTCTGCCTCGACCCGCAGCAGATGAGCGACGATCGAGGGCGAGACCAGCAATTGATAGCAACGCAGGAAGGCATTGCCGAGGAAGTGCAGCAGTACCAGAGTTTCGAGGCCCAAGGCGAGTTCCACGAACATGAAGCCGACCTGGGTGATCGATGCGTAGGCAATCTGACCCTTGATATTGGATTGCGCCTGCTCCGACAGACTGGCCACCAGCACGGTCAGGGCGCCGATGCCGAACACGATCATCCGCGATGCCAGTTCAAAGCCCCAGATCGGCTGTGTTCGCAGCAGCAGGAAGACACCGAGGTGAACCGACAGGGCGCCGTAGAAAATGGCGCTGGAAGGGGTCGGGCCCTCCATTGCCCGCGGAATCCAGAAACAGAACGGGAACTGCGCCGACTTGCCGGACGCTGCCACGATCAGCAGCAGTGACAGGCCGAAGAAGGCCAGATAGCCGCCCGGCGGCACGCCTTGGCTGAGGTTGCCCGCGAGTTCGCTGAAATGGTTGTGGCCATGCAGCAGCAGATCGATCAACAGCGCAGCCAGCAGCAGTCCGAAATCACACAGCCGGTAAATACTGTAGGCGCGCAGGGCATTGCGGATCGGCTGATAGCGATGGCGGTAGAAGGCGATCAGCAGGAACGAGGAGATGCCGACGATTTCCCAGCCGGCGAAGAATACATCCAGCACCCCCGAGAGAATCACGATGTTCAGCCCGAACACGAACCCGAAGATGGTCATGAAGAAACGCCGATAGCCGGGCTCACGGTGCAGGTAATGTCGGCAATAGCGGACGATGACGGAGAAGATGACCCAGGTGCAAAGCAGGTAGGCGGCGCCGATCCGGTCGAAATAGAACAGCACCGGGAACTGGTATTCGCCGGATTGATAGAGGGTGAACCAGTGAAATTCATGATCCGGGAAGCCTTGCACGGCCCAGACCCCCAGCAGGCCGGTCATGGCCAGTCCCATCAGCCGCGTCACCCACAGGCTGATGCCGGCTATCCGGGCTTCCGTGCGGCCCAGCAAGAAAATCAGGACCAGTCCCGAGAGTGGGAACAGCAGGCAGGCCAGCATCAGATGGTTCATGCGGCGTCTCCGTCGAGTATGTGAACCGGCAGGGTGGCACTTTTGCCGGCATAAATGTCGGCGGAGCAGGCCGCGGTCGGGGTGCGGAAATCAGCCGGCAAGGGCACTGTGTCCCAGTGTCCGCGGTCGTAGAACCGCAGCGCACGGGTGTCGGGGTCGACCGCCGCCAGCCGGACCCAGCCGTTGTCCAGCCACTCACGGAGTGGCCCGATGCGCTGCAGGGCGGGATCGATCAGGGCCGTGCGTTGTTCGACCACGATCAGGAGGCGTGCCGGCTCATGCACTTCGATCATCTGGGACGGCAGGCCGGTCCGCAAATCCCCCTCCATGCCGTTGGCGACGCCCAGCAGGCCGATGACGTTATGTGGCAATTTGGTGCCGGCGCCGTAGATCGAGTTATCGATGCGCGAGAAGAGGTATTCGAGGTTGATGCCACCACAGACCGGAATCACCTGGCTGAGGATGCGCGGCAGGATGTCCGCGTCCGGATCGCTGGTCGGATCATAGGAGTGCAGGAATGCGCGCCGGTCGAGAAACAGTCGCGAACTGAGCGTGCGGCGGCCGACAATGCAATAGAGGTTGTTGGAGTGGTTCAGTTCGGGTCTGGGTTCAAAAATGGAGGCGGCCCGGAAGCGGACGTGTTCGAGCGCTGCCGCCGCCGTGGCCGCCTTGGGGCCGAGTTCGAACCAGCGGCAGCGCTCGTGCGCGTTGCGGGCCAGCGCTTGCGTCATGGCTTCGCGAAAGGCGGTCAGCGCGGCTGGCACGGGGTGCGGCCAGTCCTGCGAATCGAAATACGTGATGTCGTCGCGGCTGGTGTTGTGGAGC
>CAYFNI010000029.1:14034-14631 GCA_964344495.1 uncultured Methylococcus sp. | reverse complement strand
GCGCTGGAACGAACAGCGTGTCCGCCGGAATCTCGATGCCGCGTTCGGCCAGCAGCGCCCGTACGGCGGGATCGTTGGCCATCTGGGCAAAGGCGCGCGCATTTGGTGCGCCCGGCTTGCCGGCGCAGGCGCCGCAGTCATACGCGGCGAAATGGGGGTTGTTGGTGCTGCTTGATCCGTGCGCGACTACCACCACGACCGCGGCGAAGTCGCGGGTCAGGCCGATGTTGCGTAGCAGGGTTTCCAGGCGGTCGGCCATTTCGATATGCGAAAAGCCGAGCAGGCGTCCGGACGCATCGGGTGCTTCTGATTGGCGCAATAGATGCAAACGGGTCTGCGGCTCGACTTCGCCCAGTTGGCGGATCTTGACCAGCTTGGCGCCGGGGCGAAACACATCCCACGCCAGTCGGGCAGCGTAGCCGAGGCCCATGGTCTGGGTGAACAGCCAGCTGCGCATGAGCGGGGAAGCGGCGGCCGCGGGACGGCGTTGATTGCTACGTTCGCTGCCGTTGGCGGGCTTGGGTTTCGATTGGCCGTGCTCGACAACCAGGTGGCGGGGGGTCATGACGGCCGGACATTGGGCGACCGGGTAGATAT
>CAYFNI010000029.1:0-14024 GCA_964344495.1 uncultured Methylococcus sp. | reverse complement strand
CATCAATGCAGAACAGGGCCTGAGCGGTCGGAGTGGCGGTCCGGTCGGTGGGTCGATCCTGTTGGGCAAGTCCCTGCAGCAACTCGGTGTGCAGCGAATATTCCATGGCCTCCTGCCAGACGCGCAGGTGCGCGGGTATCAGCGGCTGGTCGAGGGCCTCGGCGAACGAGGCCGTGCGGTCGATGCCGGGGACGCTGGCGACGCTCGGGCAGGTGGGGCCGCGTTTCTTGTTCAGGACGGCGAGTTCCATCAGCAGTTCGACGGCGATCATTTATTTTAGCGAAATCCGACGCGGCGAGAGCAGTCCGCCGGGATTTTTCTCGATCACGCGCACCATCCCCGACCAGCCGGGGTGGGCGAGAGCCATTTCCAGCAGATAGACGCCGTACAAGGTTTCATCCCCGACGATGCGGGCGAGGCAGGCTTCAATGACGGCGTCGGGCGTTTCTTGCAGGAGGTTGCGCGCGACCGGTTCTCCAAACGGGTATAGCGGAATGAAACTGGCTTCGACCAGCCGCCAGAGGCATTGCCAGAGGGATTCGTCCTCCCGTGCCAGCGGGGAGCGACTGATGCCCTGATCCAGAAAGCTGGCCAGCAGGCGGAACAGGATCGGGTGAACCAGTGCGTCGAGATTGAGTTCGATATGGGTCAGCCAGGCTTGCCGGATGCCATGCTGGGCGAGCGACGGGGGCGGATAATGGGCTTGCTGGTCGGGCGAGAATAAGGTGTGACGGAGTTGCTCCCGGCGGGTCGGGTCGGATTCTGTCTGTTGCAGGGCATGTTCGATGGCGAAATCGTAAATGCGGCCTTCGCGGTACCGTGCCTGATAGTCGGCCAGCGGCAAGTAGCTGCGGGCGCCATAGAGGCGCGAGGCGATGGCGATGGCCTCGTGAAAGGGGCGGTTCTGCAAGGCATGCAGGGTGTTGTGGTGGATGAAGTCCTTGATCGGACTCTGGCTCGGCAGCCAGCGGGCCAGATGGTCGATGGCGGAGTCGATCTGGAAGGCGATCGGGCTGGCCGAAGTGGCGGAGCCCTGCGCCGGTCCGAAGCCGTGTTCGGCGCGGGCGGCAGGCTGGGGGCGTTCGCTGGATGGGGTCATGGTCGCGGGCATCTTTTGGGACGATGCTCCACACTGATGCCATATCCGTGCCAGCATTGATTTTTCCGTAACTGATTGATCCTGAATGTTGGCGCCGGTTGCGGTCAGGGGTTGATCTGCTTCGATGGGGGATTGAGTCCGGTTGATAAGAACCGGGTTGGGCGCGTGCGCGGGTTGTGGCGAGGCCGTTCGGCTTGAGCTGGCGGTGGCGAGGGACCGCTATTTGTGTTGCCGGTGGCGATGGTGCCTGAATCGGAAGAGCCGAAGTCTTATCGCGGCGCTTCGATTGGGGTGGTGAGGGCGGTCTATGCTGGTGATGTGGGGATGGAGTCGGCCGATAAGCCGGGTTCTGTCGCGGGCAATCATTCATCTGGGATGCGATTCACATCGCGCCTCAAGCAACCTACCCGGGAGCCGTGCGGACCACACGTTCAAGGCTGAACCTTGGTGCCCCCCTATTTGGTCTTGCTCCGGACGGGGTTTGCCCTGCCACTTCCGTTGCCGGAAGCGCGGTGCGCTCTTACCGCACCATTTCACCCTTACCCGGCCGACAGTCGTCGATCGGGCGGTATCTTTTCTGTGGCACTTTCCGTAGGCTCGCGCCTCCCAGGCGTTACCTGGCGTCCTGTCCTGTGGAGCCCGGACTTTCCTCCCTCCCGATGCTGGATCGGAACAGCGATTGCCTGGCCAACTCCGCCAGCGAGTCTATTGGAGTCGGGTGGGTTTGGCCAGTCGGGACCTTTCTTTGCCCTTTTTTACTGTGCCGGAGAGACGTTAAAGCCTGGGTGATTTTCCGGCTCAGGTATTACTTGATTCGTTGAGGGTGGCTGGCTTTTGTGGTTTAATTCAGGCGTTTTTGCCAAATTACGGGTGAAGGGGCGGAGCCTGACGTGGTTGTGCTACTTGAGTGCCCGACGTGTCTGTTCGCGAACGTCGAAAATTCACGAAATTTACTGTTGACCAGTTGTACTCTTCGGCCCGCGTCGTGGGTGCACCTGTTCTGCTTACAAGGTTTGTGTGTTCCATGGGCTTGCATATGCTAATCAACACAACGAAAGGTCTGGATTTGCCGATCACGGGTGAGCCAGAGCAGGTGATCTACAGCAACGCCGGCGCGATAGGCTCGGTGGCCGTGCTGGGGCCGGATTATGTCGGGCTCAAGCCGTCGCTGAGGGTCGCCGAGGGCGACAAGGTCAAGCTGGGCGATGTCCTGTTTGCCGACAAGCAGTTTCCTGAGATTGTCTTCACCGCGCCCGGCGCGGGTGTCGTCAAGTCAATCAATCGTGGCGAGCGCCGCGCTTTGACTTCGGTCGTGATTGAGCTGAGCGGCAATGAGGCTGTGAAGTTCAAGTCCTACGCTGCTTCGAAGCTGGCCGGACTGACCGCTGAGCAGGTGCGTGAAAATCTGCTGGCTTCCGGGCTGTGGACTTCGCTGCGGACGCGTCCCTACAGCCGCGTACCGGATCCGGCATCGACGCCGAATTCCATTTTTGTCACCGCCATCGACACGAGCCCGCTGGCTGCGCGTCCGGACGTGGTGATCGAGAGTCGGTCTGCGGATTTTCAGAACGGCCTGATCGTGCTCAGCAAGCTGACTCAAGGTCGCCTTTTCCTGTGCAAGGCTGCCGGTGCGCAGATAGCGGTGCCGGAACTGGAGCAACTGGACGTGGCTGAGTTCCAGGGTCCGCACCCGGCGGGTCTCGTCGGCACGCACATTCATCATCTGGATCCGGTGAGCCCGACCAAGACGGTCTGGCATCTGGATTATCAGGCGGTCATCGCCATCGGTAGCCTGTTCACGACCGGCAAGCTCAATGTCGACCGGGTTGTCGCGCTGGCAGGGTCGATGGTGAATCATCCGCGTCTGGTCAAGACGCGTGCGGGTGCCAATCTGTCTGATCTCACGCAGGGGCAGTTGAAGGCCGGTAAAGAGGCGCGTGTCATTTCCGGATCGGTGCTGCATGGTCATCAGGCCGAGGGCAACAGCGATTATCTGGGACGCTTCCACAATCAGGTGTCGGTCATTCCGGAGAATCATGAGCGTGAATTCATGGGCTGGGTCATGCCGACAGGCAACAAGTACTCATTCCTGAACGTGCTGCTGACCAGTCTGCCGCAGTTCCGTGGCCGTAAGTTCAATCTGACTACAAACAAGTTCGGCAGCCCGCGGGCGATCGTGCCGGTGGGCGTTTTCGAGGATGTCATGCCGCTCGATATCCTGCCGACGCAGTTGCTTCGCTATCTGATCGTGGGCGATACCGACATGGCTCAGGCCTTGGGCGCGCTGGAGCTGGACGAGGAAGATCTGGCGCTATGCACCTTCGTCGATCCGGGCAAGCATGACTTCGGACCGGTCCTGAGAAAAAATCTTACCCAAATCGACAAGGAGGGCTAATGTCTAGCACCCGCCAATTTTTGGACAAGCTCCACCCGTATTTCGCCAAGGGCGGAAAGTTCGAGAGTCTGTATCCCGTCTATGAGATGGTGGATACCTTTCTATACAGTCCGCCGGATGTTACTCATGGGGCGACCCATGTGCGGGACGCCATTGATCTCAAACGGGTGATGACCTATGTTTGGATCGCGGCACTGCCGTGCATGTTGATGGCGCTCTTCAATACCGGTTATCAGGCCAATACTGCGATGCAGGCGATGGGTCTGACCGAAGTGCCCGGTTGGCGTGGCTGGATTGTGAACCTGTTCGGTCACAGCCCATATAACCCGCTGTCCGATCTGGTGCATGGCGCCATGTACTTTTTCCCGGTCTACATCGTGACACTGGTAGCAGGCGGTATCTGGGAAGTTCTGTTCGCCGTCGTGCGCAAGCATGACGTCAACGAGGGTTTCTTCGTTTCCTCCATCCTGTTCGCCCTGACCTTGCCGCCCAGCATTCCACTGTGGCAGGTGGCCTTGGGCATTTCCTTCGGGGTGGTCATCGGCAAGGAAGTCTTTGGCGGCACGGGCAAGAATTTTCTGAATCCTGCCCTGACGGGCCGCGCGTTCCTCTATTTTGCCTATCCGGCTTCGATGTCGGGTGACGCTGTATGGACCGCTGTCGACGGCTTCACCGGTGCAACCGCGCTGGGTCATGCTGCCATGGGCGGTGTGGCGGCCATCCGCGATGCGGGCATTTCCTGGTGGGGCACCTTCCTGGGGTTCGAGCAGGGCTCCATGGGTGAGACCTCCACCCTGGCATGCCTTATTGGTGCGGCATTCCTGATTTACACCCGCATCGCCAACTGGCGGATCATCGCGGGCGTGATGATCGGCATGATTGCGACCTCGACGCTGTTTAATGTCATTGGCAGTTCAACCGATGCCATGTATGCCATGCCGTGGTACTGGCATCTGACCCTGGGTGGATTTGCGTTCGGTACCGTGTACATGGCCACCGATCCGGTCAGTGCGTCCCACACCAACGCAGGGCGCTGGGTGTTCGGTGCGCTGGTTGGCTTCATGACGGTTCTGATCCGTGTGGTGAACCCGGCCTTCCCTGAAGGCATCATGCTGGCGATCCTGTTCGCCAACATCTTTGCGCCGCTGATCGATTACGTTGTCATCAAGATCAATATTGCCAAGAGGGTTAAGCGTTATGCCTGATTCCGTGAAGAGCAATCCGGCAGAGCCGGATTTCAAGGAAAAGTTGGCTGGATACATTGAGACGGCGCAGGTTTACGCGCGGCCTTACCTGGATCTGCCCAATGACAGTTTCAAGAAGACTGTAGCCGTGGCGCTGGCCCTCTGTCTGGTCGGGGCGATCGTGGTATCGGGTTCGGCGGTCATCCTGCGTCCGTTGCAGGAGTGGAACAAGTCGAAGGACGAGAAGGTCAATATCCTTGAAGTCGCTGATTTGTACCAAAAGGGGATGGATGTCGACGGCGCGTTCAAGAACATCGAAACCCGGATTGTGGATCTGGCCACCGGCGATTATGCCGACAACGTGGATGCCAAGACTTACGATCAGTGGAAAGCGGCCAAGGACCCGGCGCAGAGCGAATCCATACCGCCGGCCAAGGACATTGCCAGCATCAAGCGCAAGCCCAAGTATGCCAAGGTCTATCTGGTCAAGCAGGACGGCAAACTGAAAACGGTGATCCTGCCGGTCAATGGCTATGGGTTGTGGTCGACGATGTATGGCTTTATTGCGCTCGAGGCAGACGCTGAAACCGTGGTTGGCATGAACCTCTACGATCAGGCGGAAACGCCGGGTCTGGGTGGAGAAGTGGTCAATCCGAAGTGGAAGGCGCTCTGGAAGGGTAAGAAGGTCTACAACTTCTCAGGCAAGGAAGTCCATGAGAGCAACCTGAGCGAGAAAGGGCAGACCATTGAGATTGGTGAAGTGGCTCTGGGACTGGTCAAGGGATCCGTAGATCCTTCGAGGCCCGGTTCCGAATTCCAGGTGGATGCGCTTGCCGGCGCAACCCTCACCAGTCGCGGTGTCAGCAATCTGGTTCAGTACTGGATGGGCAGGGAAGGTTACGGCATTTATCTGGCCAAGCTTAGATCCGGAAGAGGTTGAAACAATGGAACTTACAGAAGAAAACAAGAAGGTTCTCGTCGAACCGCTTGTCGATAACAATCCCATTACCTTGCAGGTACTGGGTATCTGCTCGGCGCTGGCAGTCACTTCGCAACTTTCGACGGCTCTGATCATGAGTCTGGCGCTGACATCGGTGACGGCCTGTTCCAGCGCAGGTATCGCCTTCATCCGAAATCATGTACCGAGCAGCATCCGCATCATCGCCCAGATGGTCATCATTGCCTCCTTGGTAATCGTGGTCGACCAGCTGCTGAAGGCGTTCGCGTATGAGATCAGCAAGCAGTTGTCAGTCTTTGTGGGGCTGATCATTACCAACTGCATCGTGATGGGGCGCGCAGAAGCCTATGCCATGAAAAATCCCCCGTGGGAGAGCTTCCTTGATGGTATCGGCAACGGTCTTGGGTACAGCCTTATTCTGGTAACGGTCGCCGTGGTGCGTGAACTGTTCGGCTCCGGCAAGCTGTTGGGTATTGATGTCTTCCCGTTGATCAAGGATGGTGGCTGGTATGTGCCGAACGGTCTGCTATTGCTGCCGCCGAGTGCGTTCTTCCTGATCGGGCTGATCATTTGGGCGGTGCGCACCTGGAAGCCAAAGCAGATCGAAAAGGCTGATTTCTCGATTCAGCCGGCGCACGGCGTGGTTCATGGGGAGGCCCACTAACATGGAAGCGTATATCAATCTCTTCATAAAGTCGGTCTTTATCGAGAACATGGCGCTCGCGTTTTTCTTGGGCATGTGCACCTTCATTGCCGTATCCAAGAAAATCGAAACCGCGGTGGGCCTCGGCATTGCCGTGGTCATCGTGCAGACTCTGACCGTACCAGCCAACAATCTGATCTACACCTATCTGCTGAAGGAAGACGCCCTCACCTGGGCCGGGATTCATGGCGTGGATCTGAGTTTCATTGCCTTGATGGCCTGTATCGGCGTCATCGCGGCCATCGTCCAGATTCTGGAAATGGTGCTCGATAAGTTTTTCCCTGCGCTGTACAACGCGCTCGGTATCTTCCTGCCGCTGATCACGGTGAACTGCGCCATTTTGGCCGGGAGCCTGTTCATGATCGAGCGTGACTACAACTTCAAGGAAAGCGTGGTCTACGGTGTAGGCAGTGGCTTTGGCTGGGCGCTGGCCATCACGGCCATGGCGGGTGTGCGCGAAAAGCTGAAGTACAGTGACGTGCCGCCGGGTCTGCGTGGTCTGGGCATCACGTTCATCACAGCCGGCTTGATGGCGTTGGGTTTCATGGCCTTCTCCGGCATTCAACTTTAAAGGTTCAGGGTAGAAAACAATGTTGGAAATCATCCTGGGTGTAGTGTTTTTCACCTTTATCGTTGTTGCCTTGGTATTTGTCATTCTTGGCGCCAAGTCCAAACTGGTCGCTGAAGGGAATGTCGATATCCTGATCAACGACGAAAAGACCATTCACGTCCCCATCGGTTCGAAGCTGCTGACGGGGCTTGCCGACAACAACCTGTTCGTGTCGTCCGCCTGTGGCGGCGGCGGCACCTGTGGCCAGTGCAAGGTCAAGGTCAATGAGGGCGGTGGCGACATTCTGCCGACCGAGTTGTCTCACATCACCAAGCGCGAAGCAGCGGAAGGCGATCGCCTGGCCTGTCAGGTGACGGTGAAGCAGAACATGAAGATTCATGTTCATGACGAAGTGTTTGGCGTCAAGAAGTGGGTAACCACGGTGCGTTCGAACCACAACGTGGCAACCTTCATCAAGGAACTGGTGCTGGAATTACCGAAGGGCGAAAAGGTCGATTTTCGTGCCGGTGGCTACATTCAGATCGAGTGTCCGCCCTATTCGGCAAAATTCAGCGAGTTTGCGGTAGAGGAGAAGTTCCGCGAAGACTGGGACAAGTACAACATCTGGCAGTACGAGTCAGTCGTCAGTGAGCCTTCCATCCGTGCCTACTCAATGGCCAATTACCCGGAAGAAAGCGACATCATCATGCTGAACGTGCGTATTGCCACCCCGCCGCCGGGAGCGCAAGGTATACCGCCGGGCATCATGTCGTCCTATATCTTCAACCTGAAGCCGGGCGACAAAGTCGTCATTTCTGGGCCGTTTGGCGAATTCTTTGCCCGTGATACGGACCACGAAATGGTCTTCATCGGTGGTGGTGCCGGTATGGCGCCCATGCGCTCGCACATCTTCGATCAGTTGCGTCGCCTGAAAAGCAAACGCAAGATGACCTTCTGGTACGGCGCGCGCAGTCTGCGGGAAATGTTCTACGTCAATGACTTCGACATGCTGCAGAAGGAAAATCCAAACTTCAAATGGCATATCGCGTTGTCCGAACCCAAGCCGGAAGATAACTGGACCGGCTACACGGGCTTCATTCACAATGTCCTGTATGAAAACTATTTGAAGGATCACCCGGCGCCCGAAGACTGCGAGTACTACATGTGCGGTCCGCCCATGATGAACGCGGCCGTTATCAAGATGTTGCTGGATATCGGCGTTGAAAGAGAAAACATCATGCTGGACGATTTCGGCGGCTAACCGGACATCGCTCCTGCGTAAGCAAGCGGAGGCTTCGGTCTCCGCTTTTTTTTGCAAAACCGGGTAAGGTGTAATATTCACCTCAGCACCTGACGAAACCTTATTGGAGCAAGCCATGACTCTTTTTGTGACCACGTTTTTTATCATTGCCGTCGTCATAGCGCTGATGGCCATCGGGGTGATGTTCGGACGCGGGGCGATCAAGGGGTCGTGCGGTGGTGTGAACAAGGGTGGTGCATGCATCTGTGCCACGAAATGCGAAAAACGCCGCAAGCTGGATGCCATGGCCCAGAACCAGTAAAGCCACACGGCCTGAACCAGAAGCGCTCCGCACCGAACGGGACTGTTTGAACCGAGGTTTGGCGTGGCAGCAGAAACGCTCTACTGGTACGACTATGAAACCTTCGGTACGGATCCAGCGCGTGACCGCCCGGCCCAATTTGCCGGACTCCGGACTGATCTCGATTTCAACCCGCTCGATGATCCGCTAGTCCTGTATTGCCGCCCGACACCGGACTATCTCCCGCAGCCTGACGCCTGCCTGATTACCGGCATCACCCCACAAATTGCGCTGGCCAAGGGTGTTCATGAGGCCGAGTTCATCCAGCGCATCAATGCCGAGTTTTCAGTACCCAGCAGTTGTGTATTAGGCTACAACTCGCTGCGTTTTGATGACGAAGTGACCCGATACACCTTGTATCGCAACCTGATGGATCCCTATGCGCGTGAATGGCGTAATGGCAATTCGCGCTGGGATCTGATTGATGTGGCACGTATGACCGCTGCGCTGCGGCCGGAGGGCATCGAGTGGCCGCTGGATGAAGCAGGTAAGAAAACCTTCAAGCTTGATCGCCTAACGGTCGCCAACGGCATTGAGCATCAGGACGCCCATGATGCTTTGGCAGACGTCAAGGCGACGATTGCACTTGCGCGCATGCTCAAGCAACGGCAGCCGAGGCTGTTTGATTACCTCTGGAAGCACCGCGGCAAGCGTGCGGCCGCCAACCTGTTGGGGCTGGGGACATGGCAGCCGCTGGTCCATGCATCCGGGCGGTTTTCCGCTGAGAAAGGGTCTATCGCCGTCATCGTGGCGCTTGCGCAGGATCCGGGGAATCCCAATGGTGTCGTATGCTACGACCTGTCTGTAGATCCGGAGCCCGTGCTGTCGTTGGCGCCGGAGGCATTGCGGGAGAGACTCTACACCTCTACGGCTGACTTGCCCGCGGGCGTGAACCGGATTCCGCTCAAGACCGTGCATCTCAACAAGTGTCCCGCGTTGGCACCCATCTCGGTCATTCGGCCGGAAGATGCTCAGCGATTGAAGCTTGATCTGGAACAGTGCAAGGCACATCTGGCCCAGCTCAGACAAGCGCCTGGACTGGTTGCAAAAATCCAGGCGACGGTCACCCCGGATGGCCGGCGCGAACGATCGAAAGACCCCGACCTGATGCTGTATGACGGCTTCATCGGCGATACGGACCGGCGGCAACTGGAGCATCTGCGCATGCGTGCCCCGACGGAGATGGCTCAGCTCAATCCGGAGTTTGTGGATGAACGCTTGCCGGAGCTAGTGTTCCGTTACCGGGCGCGGAATTTTCCGGAAACGCTGGCGCCGGAGGAAGCAACGCGATGGATGACATTTTGTCGTGAGCGTCTGACGGGGCATCGGCCCGGAGCGAGTCTGACAGTGGCCGAATATGAGCATCGCATCCGTGAGTTGGAGCAATTGCATGGCAGTTCCCCACATGCCCCGGTTCTGCGGGCGCTCAGAGAATATCTCGCCACACTCCCGTCGTAGGAGCTTTTTTACCGTATACTTTTGCCCGTTTTTTATTGTGTATCCCGGAGACATTCATGAAAAAAGTCTTGCCATTGCTGGCTGCATCCACTCTGCTTTGGGCGGGTTTGGCCCCTGCACATGGTCCCACCCGTGAGAAGTACAGCGAATCCATCGAGATTGCGGCGGCGCCTGAGGCCGTGTGGGCCTTGGTGGGCGATTTTGCGCATCCCGAAAAATGGATGCCCGCCGTTGAAAGCACCACCGCACAGGGGGGCAATGAAAAAGGTGCGACGCGTGATCTGAAGATGAAAGCGAGTGGCGGAGTCCTCAAGGAGGAGCTCAAGAATTTCGACGCCGAGAAGAAAGTGATTCAGTACAAGGTGGTTGATCCGACCGATCCGGCGGTTTTTCCGACCAATAACTACTCGGCAAAAATCTCGGTCGAAGCCAGTGCGGCAGGCAGCAAGGTTGAGTGGGATGCGGCGTTTTATCGCTGGTTCCTGAACAATAACCCGCCGG
The DNA here is from genome assembly GCA_964344495.1 of uncultured Methylococcus sp. Lineage (GTDB taxonomy): Bacteria > Pseudomonadota > Gammaproteobacteria > Methylococcales > Methylococcaceae > UBA6136. The sequence goes on along the minus strand of CAYFNI010000029.1, from coordinate 3,575 downwards.
ACGGGCAGAATGAAGCCGCAGCCAAGGCGGCGGTCGAAAAGGTAGTCAAGGAATCACTTGAAAATCTGAAGGCGCTGGCTGAAAAGAAGTGATCAGCTTTATGTCAGCTGCCAGAGCTGGCGAGAGGACGAGGGCGCTGGCGCAAGTCTGCGCCCTCGTTGCGTTTCTCGCCCCTGAATCGGCCGCTACCGCGGCCCCGTTTGCCTATATCACCAATCAAAAAGCGGACAACGTTTCGGTCATCGATACGGCTAGCGGAGCGGTCGTGAATACGTTGGCGGTCGGGAAGGACCCGGCCGGCGTGGCGGTCAGCCGGGATGGTGCGGTTGTGCTGGTGACCAATCCCGGGAGCCATGATGTGACGCTAATTGATGGGCGACATCAGACGGTGATTGCCCGGATGCCGGTCGGTGAGGGCCCGCTTGGCGTTGCGGTCGATGCGGCGGGAGAACGGGCCTTCGTGGCCGACTTTTATGGCCATTTCGTGTCGGTACTGGAACTGAAGGACCGCTCCATTCTCAAGCGAATTCCGGTCGGACATTATCCTGCTGGCATTGTTGTCAGTCGTGACGGTTCACGTATCTTTGTGGCGGATCGTGAGGACGATACGGTGTCCCTGATCAACGGTATCACGTTGACGGTGGACACCTCGGTCAAGGTGGGTCGGCATCCCTTTGGGCTGATGTTGGACGAGCCCCGACAACGGCTTTATGTCGCCAATGTTGAAAGTAATGATGTCTCGGTGCTGGATCTGGCCACCCTGACGGTCATCAAGACGGTGAAGGTGGGTGAGCGACCTTATGCGCTGGTTTCGGCGCTGTCCGGTCAGCGCGTATTTGTGACGAATCAGTATGACAGTGCGGTATCGGTGATCGATGCGGAAAGGCTGGAGGTCATCCGGTCAATCCCCGTGGGCGAATATCCGGAAGGCATTGCGCGACATCCGGATGACCGGCAGGTCTATGTGGCGAATTGGTTCGACAATTCGGTATCGGTGGTCGATGCGGAAACTCTGCAAGTGATCAAGACCATCCCCACAGGCAACGGCAGTCGGGCTTTCGGTGACTTCATGCCTTCGGTGACAGTGACGGCAGTCGGACACTAGGGCGAAGGGTGTCAGTCGCCGGGTGGGCGGCGCACGCGTTCAATCGCCGAGATGAGTCCGGAAATGTCTATTTCGGCGGTCATGTCCAGGGTCACGGTATGACGGCGCTCGTGAGCGCCGAGTGGCTCTGCTGAGCGGAGTTGCGTCTCAAGAACCTGTACATCGGCGTCGGACGGGTCATGGCCCTGATGTCTCCGCCGGCTGATGCGTTGCTTCAGTTGGGCGACCGGCGCTTGGCAGTCAAGAATGACCGCGGCGGCTCCGCTGGCTGCAGCGGTTCGGAGAGCCAATTCCCGGTGGCTCTGCTGCAGGTGGGTAGCATCCAGCACGACATTGCAGCCCTCGTTGAGCAGGCTGTTTGCCAGTTCGCTCAGGTGCTGATAGGTTTCGCCGCGGCTGGCATCGCTGTAGAGGTCGTTCTGCGCCGGGGGTGAGGTGAGGCTGGGAGGGGTTCGCTTGCGTTCGACGTCCGAGCGGAGATGGATGGCGGGCAAGGCAGCGCAGAGTGCGACGGCAAGCCGCGATTTTCCGCTGCCGGAAAAGCCGTGCAGGATGACAAGGGTGACGGTTTTTTTTTGAAGCAACCCGTGGGCATAGTCAAGATAGCGCTGAAAGTCTGAAAGCCGCTGGTTGCGTTCAGTCACGCAGGTGCTTTGCTGGAGTTGCAGCAGGCTGACTTTGACCCGGACCATCGCCCGATAAAGTCGGTAGAAATCCAGCACGGCCATCCCTTGATAATCACCGGTCAGTTCCAGATAGCGGTTCAGAAATCGGTTGGCCAGTGGGATTGCGCCGTGCGATTCAAGGTCCATGAGGGTAAAGGCCACCTCGCTGAAAACATCAATCCAGCGCAGATCGGGATTGAATTCGATGCAATCAAAAATCAGGGGTTTCCCGTTCTCCAAGGCTATGTTGCCGAGATGCAGGTCGCCATGGCACTCCCGTATGAAGCCGCGGAGGGCGCGCTCGTTAAAGATGGCCTGCTTGTGTTCGGCCTCGCGTTGGGTCCAGGTCTGTAATTGCTGCATCAGACCTAAAGTCTCGCTGTTGTGAATGAGTGGCAGGGCCACGGCAAAATTTTCTTCCGCATAGTGATGCGCCAGGCTGATTCGATGCAGTGCCTGTTCGGCGGGTTCTGCCGGAAGGCTGAGGTGGATGGTGGCAATTCGGGTGGCCAGAGCCTCAATGTGTTGGGCGGCCAGTTGGCCGCTAGCAAGCAGTTGATCAAACTGTTGCCCTGAGTCGAAGCGCCGCATCTTGACGGCGTATTCGATAGGTGTGCCGCCACCACTCAGAACCGGATGGGAGGGGGTGCCGGTAATGGGGTCAACCGACAGGTACAGGTCAGTTGAGAAGCGCCGATTGAGTCGGAGTTCTTCATCGCAGGCGTGTTTGCGCTTGGCCAGCGTGGAGAAGTCGAGAAATCCGAAGTTCACCGGTTTTTTGATTTTGTAAGCAAACGACGGTGTCAGGATGACCCAGGAAATATGCGTTTCAATGCAGTGAGGGGGGGCGGACTGATCTATACGGGCGAGCGTTTGCATCAGACCGACAATCAGGGGTGGTAGATGATCGGGGTGCGGGACGTTCAATGGTCTCAGCCGGTGGGCAGGAGCAGTGCCAGGCGATCACCGACAATGTCTTTTCGCCATCCTTTGAGGACGCGCGCTGACTCGCGCTGATCCAGCAGCGCTTCCAGATCGCGACGGCTTGCGAGTGTGGCGGGGCTGATGCCTAGATCTGTTGCCGTTTCATGGACGAGCGCCATCAGCCGCTTGAGCAGTGCCTTGCGGGTCGGGTCGAGAGGGGCCGTCCAGCTCGGGGGGCAGGGTTCGGCAGGCGCCAGCTGAGCGGCTTGAAGCACCTGTTGGAGTGCGTCAATCAGTTCGATGTGGACTGAGCGTGACAGGCAGGGGTGACGCTGGAGGCCCGTGCTGACGGCGCTGCTCCGTACTACGGTACAGAGCTGATCATCTTTCAGGATCCAGGCGCGCGGCAGGTTCAGCTGTTGTGCGGTTTTCTCCCGCCATTCGGCGACCCGCTTGAGTGGGGTGAAGCAATGGGCTGGTAGGTCGTGGCTGCCTGAGACGCGTTTCCAGGCATCGTGGGCGGAATTCTCATAGAGGTCAGGTGCCAGCATTGCTCGGCAATCCTGATCCAGCCACGTGTCACGGCCCAATGTTGCGAGCCGATCGCTCAGCACTTCATGGGCGGGGATGAGGTAACTGACATCTTCCGCCGCATAGGCGATCTGTTCAGGCGAGAGTGGGCGTCTGGACCAGTCGGTTCGGGTATGTTCTTTGGCCAGACGGACGTTGAACAGCGTATCAACCAGGTTAGCGTAACCGATTTGCTCCGAATAACCTGCCAGTGCGGCAGCAGTCTGTGTGTCGACCACCGATTGCGGCAGTTCGCCGAAATGAAGCAGCAGGACTTCGAGATCCTGACGGCCCGAGTGAAGTATCTTCAG